>DATCMI010000001.1:1117500-1420960 GCA_036563485.1 Sphingomicrobium sp.
TTCCGCTGCCTCGCCGCGCGCCAACGCGGCGGCGAGGTCACGCTGACCTCCAAGTCCGGCAAGCCGCTCGGGCGCTACTTTCCCGATGTTGTCGCAATGCTCGGAGCACTCCAGGCAAAGGACTTCCTCCTCGACGGCGAACTCATCATCCCGGTCGGCAACGCGCTTTCGTTCGATGCGCTGCAGCTCCGCCTTCATCCGGCCGAGAGCCGCGTGCGCAAGCTCGCCGCCGAACATCCGGCCGAGCTGATGCTGTTCGACCTGCTGGAGCTCGACGGCGTCGACCTCACCAGCAAGCCGCTTGCTGCCCGGCGCGAGGCGCTCGAAGACTTCTTTTCTGCAAACCAGATTCCGGGGCTGCACCTGTCCCCAGCCACTCTCGACCGCAGCACCGCTGTGGGCTGGCTCGAGCGCAGCGGCGGCGCGCTCGACGGGGTGATCGCGAAGCGCACCGATCTCGAATATCGCTCCGGCGAGCGGGCGATGATCAAGGTCAAGCAACAGCGGACCGCCGACTGCGTCGTGGGCGGCTTCCGCTATGGAGCCAAGCAACGCCAAGTCGCGTCACTCATGCTCGGCCTCTACAATGACGCAGGCCAGCTCGACCATGTCGGCTTTACCTCGGCGATTCCGACTGCCGACCGGCCGGCCCTGACGGACAAGCTCGAAAAGCTCGTCGGCGGCAGCGGTTTTACCGGCAATGCGCCGGGCGGGCCGAGCCGCTGGAACCGCGGCAAGGAAGTGCCGTGGCAGCCGCTCGAACCCAAACTCGTCGTCGAGGTCCGCTACGACCAGATCAGCTCGCGCCGCTTTCGCCACGGCACCGGCTTTGTCCGCTGGAGGCCCGAAAAGGATCCGAAGCAATGCACATTCGACCAGCTGGCGCCGGAGCTGAAGCCGTCCGAGCTCAAGGAATTGTTCGCCCAGTGAGCCTGCTGTTCGACGCCCCTTTGATCGACGGGCTCGTCTATCGCGACGAAGTCATCTCCGCCGCGGACGAACAAGCGCTGGTCGCGCAGCTTAGCGCGACTGACCTCGCGCCGTTCCGCTTCCATGG
This sequence comes from Sphingomicrobium sp., assembly GCA_036563485.1. NCBI lineage: Bacteria > Pseudomonadati > Pseudomonadota > Alphaproteobacteria > Sphingomonadales > Sphingomicrobiaceae > Sphingomicrobium > Sphingomicrobium sp. The sequence continues at coordinate 1,118,558 of DATCMI010000001.1, forward strand.
CTGGACCGGCAATCGGAAGACGAAGAGCTTCGGCTGGCGCTACGATTTCGACGACGCCAGCTTCTTGCCGACGGAGCCGGTGCCCGACTGGCTTAATCCGCTGCGGCAAACGGCAGCCGCCATCGCCCAAGTCGCACCGACCGACTTCGTGCATGTCCTTCTTGCGCGATACGATCCTGGTGCCGGTATCGGCTGGCACCGCGACCGCGACGTCTTCGGCCAGGTGGTGGGCTTCTCCCTCGGCACGCCCGCAACCCTGCGCTTCCGCCGCCGCAAGCCAGGCGGTTTCGACCGGGCCAGTATCGACGTCCTGTCGCGCTCGGCCTACTTGCTTTCAGGCGCCGTTCGCACAGATTGGGAGCATAGCATCGCGCCCGGCGACCAGCTGCGCTTCTCCATCACCTTTCGCACATTGTCGGAGAAGGGGCGGCGGATCGCCGCCGCCTAGCGACTTTCGAGTCCGGCGATGCACTCGGCGACCCAGCGCGCGGCCGTCAGTGCACTGAGGTCCGTGCTGTCGAGCGGCGGATCCCATTCGGTGAGGTCGATAACGCGGACGCGGTGATCGCCGGCAATACGCCGCACCGCCCAGAAGAAATCGTTCACGTCCATGCCGCCAGGCCTTGCACCGGGCGCACCGGGCATTTGCGCGCGGTCGATCACGTCGATGTCGCAGTCGAGCACGATGGCATCCGCGTCCGCGAGGTGAGCGAGCGCCCTGTCGACAGCGGGGCGGATGCCTTCCCGGCGCACCTCTTCGATGCTGACGACCAGATTGCCGGCGGCGAGCGCGTCCCGGTGCATCTTCGCGGTATTGGCGAAGCTCGCGAGGCCGATCTGAGCGATATTCCTTCCCGGCAGTCCATCGGCGAGGAGCGCCCGAACCGGATTTCCGTTGCTCAGGCCATCGTCGAGCTCGCGCATATCGAAATGCGCATCGAGCGTGATCAGCCCAATCCGCGCTATCGGCAGGTCTAGTGCGAGCAGCGCAGGCCGCGTCACGGCGTTGTTGCCGCCGGCAACGAGCGTCAGCGCATGCTCCGAAGCGCTCGCCGCCACGGCGGCGCGGATCGGGCCAGTCGCTTCCTCGATCGTCATGCCCTCGAGCGCGACATCGCCGCGGTCGCGTACCGGGGAGAACAGCGATCGGCCGGTCTCGATGTCGTAGCGGCCGATGCGCTTCAGTGTCTGGCGCAGCCTGCCCGGCGCCTGATCGCAGCCGCCCGGCGTGACGGAGCCTACTGCCAGCGGCGCGCCGACAAGGCCGATCGGCACCTCGCCCTCGCTGACCAGAAGTTCCGACAGATTGGGCCAAGCGCTCTCCATGGCTTTGCCGTAGCAACCCGCCTCGCCTATGCGCAAATCATGTGGGACCGGCTGCTCGTCGACTGCAATATTGCCACCTTCGAGGAGAGCCCCGGCAACCCGCTTGGGCTGATCGAAAATGGCGCCATCGGCATCGCCGACGGCAAAATCGTTCGCGTCGGCAAGCGCACGGAGCTGGCCGGCTACAGGTCCAAGAAGGTCGATGCGCTTGGCGGCGCCTGGGTCACGCCCGGCCTGATCGACTGCCACACGCACCTGGTGTTCGGCGGCACGCGCGCCGACGAACATGCGATGCGCCGCGCCGGCGCCACTTATGAGGAGATCGCGAACGCGGGCGGTGGCATCGCCTCGACTGTCAAGCGCACCGCCAAGGCTTCCGACGAGCAGTTGCTGGAGCAGAGCCGGCGGCGTTTGCGGTCGCTGATGCGAGGCGGCTGCACGAGTGTCGAGGTGAAGTCGGGCTATGGGCTCAGCCCCGACAGCGAGCTTCGGTTGCTGCGCATCGCGGCGCAGCTGGGCGAAGGCGCAGCGGTGCGGATTGTCCCGACATTGCTTGCGCTCCACGCGCTCCCTGCGGACCAGAAGGACCGCCGCGCGCACTATGTCGGCGAGATCATCGACAAGCTGATCCCTGCGGCGGCGGAGCAGGGGCTCGCGACCAGCGTCGACGCCTTCTGCGAAGGGATCGCCTTCACCCCTGACGAGGTCGAGCGCCTCTTCAAGGCCGCTGCGCATCATGGCCTCCGCGTTCGCCTCCACGCCGAGCAACTGTCGAACCAGAAGGGCGCGGCGCTCGCGGCCAAATATAAGGCACTGTCCGCCGACCATCTCGAACATCTCGACGATGCAGGTGCCAAGGCGATGGCCGCCGCGGGCACGGTCGCCGTTCTCCTTCCCGGGGCATTTTACGCGCTCCAAGAGGAGCGGAAGCCGCCCGTCGCGATGCTGCGCAAGCACAAGGTTCCGATCGCGGTCGCCACCGACTGCAACCCCGGCACGTCGCCGCTCCTGTCGCCGACCTTAGCCATCAATATGGCGTGCACCTTGTTCGGGCTGACGCCGGAAGAGGCGATTGCCGGCATGACGGTCAATGCTGCGCGGGCGCTCGGCCTCCGTCATAAGATCGGCACGATCGCGCCGGGCAAGCAGGCGGACCTGTGTGCCTGGAAGATCGAAAGCCTGGCCGAGCTCGGCTATTGGATCGGTCTCCCTGGCCCGGAACGGCGCATCTTCAACGGAGCAGACAGCTGAACACCGACACACGCGATAACTCACGCCACATCCGCGCCAGGCGCGGGAGCGAGCTGAAGGCGAAGAGCTGGGCCACCGAAGCGGCCGTCCGCATGCTGATGAACAACCTCGATGATGAGGTCGCGGAGGATCCGCAGAGCCTCGTCGTCTATGGCGGGATCGGCCGAGCGGCGCGCAACTGGCAATGTTTCGACAAGATCGTCGAGGTGCTCGAGCGGCTGGAGGAAGACCAGACCTTGCTCGTGCAGTCGGGCAAACCGGTCGGCGTCTTCCGCACGCACAAGGACGCGCCGCGGGTCCTCATCGCGAATTCGAACATCGTGCCGAAATGGGCGAACTGGGAGACGTTCAACGAGCTCGATCGCGCCGGGCTCATGATGTACGGCCAGATGACCGCCGGCAGCTGGATCTACATCGGCACGCAGGGCATCGTCCAAGGCACGTACGAGACCTTCGCCGAAATGGGCCGCCAGCATTTCGGCGGCGACTCGCGCGGCAAGTGGATCCTCACCGCAGGGCTCGGCGGGATGGGCGGCGCGCAGCCGCTTGCGGCGGTGATGGCCGGCGCTCACTGCATCGCCATCGAATGCCAGGAAAGCCGCATCGAGAAGCGGCTCGAAACTCGTTATCTCGACCGGCGCGCGTCAACCATCGACGAAGCGCTCGAGATCATCCGAACGGCCACGGAGCCGACCAGCGTCGGCCTCCTCGGCAATGCCGCGGAGATTCTTCCCGAAATGCTCGCACGCGGCATCCGCCCCGATGCGCTGACCGACCAGACCAGCGCTCATGATCCGGCCAACGGCTACTGCCCAATGGGCTGGAGCGTCGCCAAATGGCAGGAGATGCGCGAGCGCGATCCGGCCGCAGTCGCCGAGGCCGCCCGCATCTCCATCGCCCGCCACGTCGAAGCGATGCTGTCGTTCAAGGAGATGGGCGTCCCCACCTTCGACTATGGCAACAATATTCGACAGGAAGCGAAGGATATGGGCGTTGCCCATGCGTTCGACTTCCCCGGCTTCGTCCCCGCTTACGTGCGTCCGCTGTTCTGCCGCGGCGTCGGCCCGTTCCGCTGGGTCGCGCTCAGCGGCGACCCTGAGGACATCTACCGAACGGACCAGAGGGTGAAGGAGCTGATACCCGACGATCCGCACCTCCACCGCTGGCTCGACATGGCGCGCGAGCGGATCGCCTTCCAGGGATTGCCCGCGCGTATCTGCTGGGTCGGGCTAGGCCAGCGCCATCGCCTCGGCCTCGCCTTCAACGAGATGGTGCGGAACGGCGAAGTTTCGGCACCGATCGTCATCGGCCGCGACCATCTGGACAGCGGCAGCGTCGCTTCCCCGAACCGCGAAACCGAAAGCATGAAGGACGGCAGCGACGTCGTCTCCGACTGGCCGCTGCTGAATGCCCTGCTCAACACTGCGTCAGGCGCAACCTGGGTCTCGCTCCATCACGGCGGCGGGGTCGGCATGGGCTATTCGCAGCACGCCGGCATGGTGATCGTCGCCGACGGGACCGACGACGCGGCGCGCCGGCTCGAGCGCGTGCTGTGGAACGACCCCGGCACCGGCGTCATGCGCCACGCCGATGCCGGCTACGACATCGCCGTCGACTGCGCGCGCGAGCAGGGCCTGGACCTGCCGATGATCGGCTGAACCCACCTCAGCTCGCACGAGCATGTAGTGTGCGGTCGTCGCTGCGCTTGACCTCGTAAAGCGCGGCGTCGGCGACGCTGAGCAGCCGAGTCAGGTCTGGCCCATGCTCGCGGCCGCTTCCCGAACCGACGCTCGCGCCGGTGTGGATGATCCGCCCCTCGATCTCGTACGGCTCGGCTAGGGAGCGGGCGATCCGGCGCGCCATCAAATCGGCCTGGTCGTCATGGTCGACATTCGTTTGCAGCACCGCGAACTCGTCGCCGCCCAGGCGCACCGGCAGGTCGCCGCCGCGCAGCAGCCGTTTCAGCCGCTGTGCGACCAGCTTCAGCAAGGCATCGCCGACCACATGGCCGTGGACGTCGTTCACCGGCTTGAACCGGTCGAGGTCGAAGCAGTGCAGGACGACCCTCTTACCGCCGCATTCGCGCACAGCTCGCAGGAACGCATCTTCCAGCGCCAGCCGGTTGGGAAGGCCGGTCAGCGGGTCGGTTCGGGCGAGCGACGCCATCGATGGCGAAGCTCGATCGCCTCGACCGCATCGCGGTATCGCGCGATCATGCTGTTGGTTCCGCCGGCGAGCAGCGCGGCCAGGACGACCGCAAGCAGCGGATGAGCCGCTCCCTCGACCGCCAGGGACGCGCTTATTACCGGAATGACCGCCAGCAGGACGGAGGGAATCGCGATCCACGGGCGCAGCGAAATGCCGATCGCGACCCCGGCCGCATAGCCGACCACCAGCGCAACGATGGGCAGATGATCCGGGACTGGTGCGGAATGGATGCACAAAGCGGCGAAGATGCCGAGCAGGAGCTAGAAGCTCAGCGACACCGTCGCATAGGCCTGCTCGACCGCTCGCGCTTCGGCGACGTGAAAGGACGGCTGGCGCGCGATTCGGCGCAGGACGAGCAGGACTCCCAGGCGAAGCAACCCAACTGCCGACCCCGCCAGTGCAAAGCCCTCGATCGCCGGCGCGCTGCTGTCGTGAGCGCAAATCGCGGAGGCGAGGATGAAGAGCGCAGTCATGATCGTGCTCGGGACGAGCGATGTCAGCAAGCTCTGGACGAGCTCAACGTAGGTGCCGTCTGACACCATCAGGCGTTGCGTGCGGGTCATGAACGCTAAGGATGCGCGGCCATTCATTGTTAGTGGCTGAAACTTGCATCCGAACTGGATCTGTTTGCCTTCGCAGCGCTGCTTGATTGATGATGCGCGGCAAAGGCGGCTAGGGAACGCCGGTGCTTAGCCTTGACCCTTCATCGATCGACCTCGCCATCTTGCGCGACCTGTGGCGCGGCGCGCCGATGCGGCTGGCCGATGCCGCGATGGAGCGGATCGACAGTTCCGCTCAAGCGGTCGATCGCATCGTCGCGTCGGGCGACACCGTTTATGGCGTGAACACCGGCTTCGGGCTTCTGGCCAACACCCGCATTCCCGACGACCGGCTCGCGGAACTGCAGACCAACCTGATCCTGTCGCACAGTGCCGGCTTGGGCGAGCCGTTTCCGCGGCACGTCACGCGCTTGATGATCGTCCTCAAGCTGCTCGGGCTCGGCCGCGGCCATTCGGGCGTGCGCCGCCAAGTGATTGACGCCGTTCAGCGCTTGCTCGATGCCGACGCCATGCCGCTGATCCCCGCGCAGGGCAGCGTCGGCGCGTCGGGCGACCTCGCGCCCCTCGCTCACTTGATCGCCGCACTGATGGGCTACGGCCGCATCGACGTCGCCGGCGACATCATGCCCGCACGCGACGCGCTAGGGCGCATCGGTCTGAACGAGCTCCAGCTTGGCCCGAAGGAAGGGCTGGCCTTGATCAACGGCACGCAGGCGAGCTGCGCGCTGGCGCTCGACGCTCTGTTCGCCGGCGAGCGCGTGTTCGCCGCCGCAATCGCCGCCGGCGCTTTGTCCGTCGATGCACTGAAGGGTTCGGCCAAGCCGTTCGACGCGCGCATTTCGGATCTTCGCGGCCAGCCCGGGCAGATCCGGGTCGCCGCTGCAATCCGCGAGCTTCTCGACGGCAGCGAGATCCTGACCAGCCATGTCGCCTGCAGCCGTGTCCAGGACCCCTACAGCTTCCGCTGCCAGCCGCAGGTGATGGGCGCCGCGTTCGACCTGATTGCCGGCGCCGCGCGCACGCTGACCATCGAAGCCGCCGCCGTGACCGACAATCCGATCATCTTCGCCGATGAGGACAGCGCCATTTCCGGCGGCAATTTCCACGCCCAGCCGGTGGCCTTCGCGGCCGACATGATCACCATGGCTTTGTGCGAGGTCGGCTCGATCTCCGAGCGGCGGATCAGCGTCCTCGTCGACCCGAAGATGAGCGGGCTGCCGGCCTTCCTGACCGAGGATAGCGGCGTCAATTCAGGGCTGATGATCCCGCAGGTGACCGCCGCCGCCCTCGTCAGCGAGAACAAGAGCCTCGCCTTTCCGGCCAGCGTCGATTCGATTCCGACGTCAGCCGGGCAGGAGGATCATGTGTCCATGGCGCCGATCGCCGGACGCAAGGCGGCGCAGGTCGCGCGCAATGCCGCGGGCGTGATCGCGGTCGAGCTGATGGCTGCGGCCGAGGGCATCGACTATCATGCGCCGCTCAGGACCTCGCCGAAGCTGCAGGCGATCTACGAAGCGGTTCGCGCGCTGTCGCCGCACTTCACCGCCGACCGCTATTGGGCCGACGAAATGAGCGCGCTTCAGGCAGCGGTGCTGGAGGGCGGCATTGCCGCCGAAGGCGTCGCTTTTAGCTGACGCGCGTCCAGCGCTGTTCCTTGCAGATGATGCCGGCAATCGCGCAGGCGCGGACGATCATCACGTTCGGCCCGGCCTGGCGGACGGTCGCGGATCCGGCGATGTCGCGCTTGGGCTCGAAGGCGCGGCCCTTGAACGTGCCGTCGCCGGCAGGCCTCAGGCCGGTCAGCACGCGGGTGCCGGGCGTCACGCCCTTCTGACGGTTGTGCGCCGAAGCCGAGGCGACGGTGCCGCAATAAGCGCCGCCGCACGGCGCGACGCGCACGATGACCGTGCCCTTGGCATTCTTCCATTGCCCCTCGATCGGCGCTGCAGAAGCTGCGGCCGGGATCGCCAGGGCGGCTGCGGCGAGGGCCGCTTTGGTCAGAATCGCTTTCATGTTCATGCTCTTAGATCGGCTTTATGGCGGAAATGGCACGCTCAGCTTGCGCTTGGATGAACTGAAGGCGCCGCCGGCCTTCCAGCTGAGTCGCGCCATTGACTCCTCTCTCCCAAAAAGTGGAACATAAAGGGAACAAAGGAGTCGTCGAGTCGCTTATGCCTGCCGTCCTCAACCCGAGCCTCGATTCGCTGCGTGCGCAAGTGCGCGCGATCGAATCGGCCGGCGCGGCGGCGCGGCACAAGGTGCTGCCCTTCGGCATCCCCGACATGGACGATCGGCTCGCAGGCGGCGGGCTCGCCCGCGACGCCTTGCACGAGGTTGCGGCCGCCAGTGCGGCGCTCAGCGACGATGCTGCCGCGACCCTGTTCGCCGCCGGGATCGCCGCACGGCTGAAGGGCGCCGTGTTATGGGTGCTCGGCCGCCACGACCTGTTCGCGCCGGCGCTCGCCCAGGCCGGCCTTCCGCCCGATCGCCTCATCTATGCCGAATGCCGCAAGGACGAAGACGCGCTGGCGGTCACCGAAGAAGGCGTCCGCCACAAGGGCATCGGCGTCGTCGTCGCCGAAGTCGGCCGGGTCGCCATGACCGCGACTCGCCGGCTGCAGCTCGCCGCCGAAGACAGCGGCACGACGGCGCTGCTGATCCGCCGCTGGCGGAGCGCGGCCGACCCGTTGATCGGGCCATCGGCGGCGGCGACCCGCTGGCGCATCGCCTGCGTGCCGTCGGAACCGTTGGCGGTCGCCGGCATCGGCCGTCCGCGCTGGGCGATCGAGCTGGTGCGCCAGCGCGGCGGCCCCACTTACGACTGGATCATGGAGGGAAGTGATGAAGCGGGTCGCCTCGCTCCACCTGCCGGCGCTCAGCATCGAACGGCTGCGCCGGCGCGGGCCCTCAACGCCGCCTGAAGCGGTCCCGCGCGCCTGGGTTCCGACCGCGCGGATCCCTGAAAACACCAAGGAGCGTCAGCAGCTGCTCGCGCTTCGCGAACGGCTGGAACAGGACAGCGGCCTCGCTCCTGAAGGTGTAGCGATCGAGGATTGCTCCTGCCCGCGCGGCGGCGGCTGGCGTCCCGGCGCGCGCTGGGCGAGCCGCGAAGCCCGCCAGGCCGAAATCGACGCGATGCCGGCCCACCAGCGCCCGCCGATGCGCATGCTCGGACGGCGCAGCGAAGCGGTCAAATCGCTCCAGTTCCCCGGCGAAAGCCGGGGAGTGGGAGCGCCGCAACGCGCTGCCGCCGGGGCACCGCTGGCGACCACCCACCGCACCGGCCAGCGAATCACCCTCGCCGCCGTCTCCGCCGAAGCTGTCGCCCTCGGCCTCACGCCCGGCATGGCCGTCACCCACGCACGCATGCTCGTTCCCGACCTCGAGCTCCGCGATTCGGACGCGCAAGCCGACGCCGCCGTCCTCACCCGCCTGGCCCTTTTCGCCGCTCGCCGCTGGACCCCGCATGCGGCCGTCTCGGGCGCCGACGGGCTGTGGCTCGACCTCAGCGGAGTCGCCCATCTGTTCGGCGGTGAGCAGGCGATGTGTGCGCGCATCCTGCGTTTTTGCGCGCGGCTCGGCTTCACCGCCCGGATCGCCGTCGCCGGCACGACCGGCGCTGCCCACGCCCTTGCCCGCTTCTCGCGCCAACCGATCACCCTCTGCCCGAACGGTGCCGAAGCCGATGCCATCGCCCCGCTCCCGCCAGCCGCGCTGCGCCTCAACGAAGCGGCACTCAGCGCCGCCCGCCGTTTCGGCATCGGCTCGGTCGCCGAGCTTCTGCAAATGCCCCGCGGTCCGCTCGCCCGCCGCTTCGGCAAGCCGGTGCTGACCCGCATCGACCAGGCGATTGGCCGGGCAAGCGAGCCGTTCGACCCCATCGTCCCGCACGAACCGCCGCGCGCGACCCTGCGCTTGCTCGAACCGATCGGCACCGCCGAAGCGATCGCCCAGGTTATCGCCGACCTCGCCACCCTCCTCACGAAGCAGCTTGCCGACCAGGGGCTCGGCGCCCGCCGCATCCTCCTCGTCTGCGACCGCGTCGATGGCGGCGAGCAGCGCCTCGCGATCGGCATGGCCGGCGCCACGCGTGACCCCAAGCACCTCACCGGCCTGCTCGCCATGAAGGTCGAAGCCATCGAGCCGGGCTTCGGCATCGAAGCGATGCACCTCGTCGCCACCCGCTCCGAACCGCTCGCCCCCAAACAGATCGGCAGCGATGAGGACGCCGACCTGCCGCCGCTCGTCGACCGCATCGCCGGGCGGATCGGGGCTGACCATGTTTTCCGCATGAGCGCGCTTGAAAGCGACGTTCCCGAACGCAGCGCCACGCGGGTCGCCGCGCTCGACACGCCGGTTGAATGGCCGCGCCACTGGCCACGGCCGGTGCGCATGCTCGCCCGTCCCGAACCGGTCGACAAGGTGCTCGCCGAATTGCCCGACCAGCCGCCGCTGCGCTTTTCCTGGCGTGGCAAGACCTATCGCGTGCGCAAGGCGGACGGGCCGGAGCGGATCTTCGGCGAATGGTGGCGCCGCACCGGAGAGGCCGATGCAGTGCGCGACTATTTCCAGGTCGAAGACGAAGGCGGCGCCCGCTTCTGGCTGTTCCGCCGCGGCGACGGGCTCGATCCCAAGACCGGCGACCTCAGCTGGTGGATGCACGGGCTGTTCGGATGACTTACGTCGAGCTCAACGCCACGTCGCATTTCAGCTTCCTGCGCGGCGTCTCGTCTTGCGAGGAGCTTTGCTCGGCCGCGGCGATGCTCGGTTACAAGCAACTTGGCTTCACCGACCGGAATTCCGTCGCCGGCCTCGTCCGCGCCACCATCGCCGGCGACCAGACCGGCATCCGGCCGGTGATCGGCTGCCGGCTGGACCTGGTAGACGGCGCCTCCGTCCTGGTCTGGCCCGAAGATCGCGCCGCCTGGTCGCGGCTGACCCGGCTCCTGACCGTCGGCAAAGGCCGCGCCGACCCGCGCAAGGGGGAGAAGGGGCAATGCTTCCTCTATTGGGAAGACGTCGCCGCTTGGGGCCAAGGCCTCGTCGCCGCGCTCGTCCCCGGCAAGGCCGATGCGGTCACCGAAATGCAGCTCGCGCAGATGGCCGACATCTTCGGGTCTCGCGCCCACCTTGCGCTCAGCCTGCGCCGCCGACCCGGCGACGCCAAACGCATTCACGACCTCGACGGCCAGGCGCGCCGCTTCGGCATCCGCAGCCTCGCTGTCGGCGATGTCCTCTACGACAGCCCGGACAAGCGCCTGCTCCAGGACGTCGTCACCGCCATCCGCAACAAGTGCACGGTCGACGAGCTCGGCTTCAGGCGCGAGCGCTTCGCCGACCGTCACCTCAAGAGCGCCGCGCAAATGGAGCGCCTGTTCGCGCGCTATCCCGACGCCATCCGCGCCACGCGCGACATCGCCGACCGCTGCACCTTCTCGCTTCGCGAGCTCAGCTACCAATATCCCGACGAGATCGTGATGAGCGGCCGAACGCCGCAGCAGGCGCTCGATCAAATGACCCGCGCAGCGCTGGCCGCCAAATTCCCGGACGGCGTCCCCGACAATTACGCCAAGCTCCTGGCCCACGAGCTCGAGCTGGTCGGCCGCCGCGGCTACGCGCCTTACTTCCTGACCGTGAACTCGATCGTCGCTTTCGCGCGCAGCCAGGGCATCCTCTGCCAGGGCCGCGGATCGGCCGCCAATTCGATCATCTGCTATGTGCTCGGCGTCACCTCGATCGACCCGATCAAGCACGAATTGCTGTTCGAACGCTTCATCTCCGACGCGCGCGACGAGCCGCCGGACATCGACGTCGATTTCGAACATGAGCGGCGCGAGGAAGTCATCCAGTGGATCTACGAAACCTACGGCCGGCGCCACGCGGCGCTGACCGCCGTCGTCAGCCGCTATCGCGCGCGCGGCGCCGTCCGCGAGGTCGGCAAGGCTTTGGGCTTGCCCGAAGACGTGACCGCCGGTCTCGCCGGCTCCGTGTGGGGTTGGTCGAACGAAGGCGTGCAGCAGAAACATGTCGACGAACTCCACCTCGACGCGACCGAACCGCGCCTCGCGCTGACCCTCGACCTTGCCCGCCAGCTGATCGGCACGCCCCGGCACATGAGCCAGCATCCCGGTGGTTTCGTCCTCACCCGCGATCGTCTCGACGATCTCGTCCCCATCGAACCCGCGGCGATGGACGACCGCCAGGTGATCGAATGGGAGAAGGACGATATCGAGGAATTGCGTTTCATGAAGGTCGACGTGCTCGGCCTCGGAATGCTCGGATGCATGCGCCGCGCCTTCGACCTGCTCGCCGAACACAAGGGGCAGCGGCTGGTGATGGCGGACCTGCAGGACGACGATCCGCAGGTGTTCGCGATGATCCAAAAGGCGGACACCTTGGGCGTCTTCCAGATAGAAAGCCGCGCGCAGATGAGCATGCTGCCGCGCATGAAGCCGAAGGAATTCTACGACCTCGTCATCGAAGTCGCGATCGTCCGTCCCGGTCCGATCCAGGGCGACATGGTGCACCCCTATCTCCGCCGCCGCGAAGGCAAGGAGAAGCCGGAATATCCGCGCCCGGAGCTCGAGGCGGTGCTGAAGCGCACGCTCGGCGTGCCCCTGTTTCAGGAACAGGCGATGAAGGTCGCGATCGTCGGCGCCGGGTTCACGCCTGCCGAAGCCGACGCGCTCCGCCGCTCGATGGCGACCTTCAAGTTCACCGGCGGCGTCAGCAAATTCTACGACAAGCTGGTCGAAGGCATGGTGTCGCGCGGCTACCCGCGCGAATTCGCCGAACGGACCTTCAAGCAGATCGAAGGCTTCGGCAGCTACGGCTTCCCCGAAAGCCACGCGGCCAGCTTCGCCAAGATCGCCTACGCCTCATGCTGGATGAAGTGCCACCATCCGGACATCTTCTGCGCCGCGCTGCTGAACGCGCAGCCGATGGGTTTCTACGCCCCCGCCCAGATCGTCCGCGACGCCCGCGACCATGGCGTCGAGATCCGCCCCGTCAGCATCAACGACAGCCGCTGGGACTGTACCTTGGAACCCTCTCCCGCCTGCGGGAGAGGGAAGGGTGAGGGCCTGTCTTCTTACCTCCCCCTCCGCCTCGGCCTGCGCATGGTGAAGGGCCTCGCCAACATCCACGGCGCGCGCATTGTCGCCGCACGTTCCGACCGCCCGTTCGAGAGCATCGAAGACGTGTGGAAGCGCTCGGGCGTACCGGTCGCCGCGCTGGAGCGGATCGCCGATGCAGACGGCTTCGCCTGTCTCGGAATCGACCGCCGCCAGGCGCTGTGGCGGGTCAAGGCCCTGGGCGAAACGCCGCTGCCCTTGTTTGCCGCCGCCGATGCACGCGAAGAGGGCCGCGAGCCGGCTGTCGTGCTCAACCCGATGAGCGACGGCCGCGAGGTCGTCGAGGATTACCGCTCCATCCAGCTGTCGCTCCGTGCGCATCCGCTGGCCTTCCTGCGCGGCCGGCTCGATGCCGAAAAGGTCACGCCCTGCGCGGGCCTCGCCTCAATCAAGGACGGCCGGCGTGCGATCGTCGCCGGCATCGTCCTCGTCCGCCAGCGTCCGGGATCGACCAATGTCACCTTCATCACCATCGAGGACGAAGGCGGCATCGCCAACATCATCGTCTGGGCGAACCTGTTCGAAAAATACCGCCGCATCGTCATGTCGGCGACGATGCTGAAAGTGCACGGGACCGTTCAGCGCGAAGGCGAGGTCATCCACATCATCGCCAGCCATATCGAGGACGCCTCGACGATGCTGACCTCGATCGGCGAAGCGGCCTTCCCGCACAAGGTGATGCCGGCCGACGGTGCCAGCGGCGGCGGCGCGCCCGACCCGCGCAGCCCCAAGCTCGTCCGTCCCCGCGACGTCTATATTCCGCCCTTCACCGAAGCCGCCGCCGAAGGCCACGAGATCCCCATCAAGTCACGAAACTTCCACTAAAGGCAGCGGTCGCACGGCACCGCCGGCGGCGCGCCTTCAATCTCCGTCAGGAAGCGCGAAATCCCGCTGACGATATCGCTCATCACCGGGCGGTGCACGGCGAAGCCGGCGTGGCGCGAATCGACCTCGATCGCCCGATCCACTTCATCTTCCCGCCCACGCGCTGCGCCCGGCGCAACGATCCCGTCGCGCCGCGACCAGAAGGCCAGGGTCGGCACCGGCGGCTTGGCCGCATAGCGGCGGAACGGCGGCTCGTTGACGTCGTGGCCCGCAACCCGCTCATACAATGCGCAGACGTTGGTGTTGGTCTTGAGGTCGCCCGAAAATGGCGAGCCGAGCGTCACGACGGCGCGGATCTTGTCCGGACAGCGGTGCGCCAGCTCGCGAGCGAACATGCCGCCGAGGCTCCAGCCGACGACCAGCACCTTTCGCCCCTCGGCGACGGCGTCGATTCGGCTGCACAGCAAGTCCATGGTGTCGGCCTTGGCGCCGCGGTTGAAGCCCAGCAGCCACGGATGCGTGCGCCATCCGCCGCGTGCCAGCGCGCGGCGCAGGTCCATGGTCGTTCGATCGTTGGCGAGGAATCCGGGGATCACCAGCGCCGGCGGGCCGTCCTCGGGTCCGCGCGGGCAGATCGGCCCGAGACCGGCGAGCGACCGCGGCAGGCGCCACGCCAGTTCGACATATCGTGCGTAGCCTGGAGGCGCGAGATGATCCGGATCGACCGGCGGCAACTCGACCGGGCCGAGTGGCGCCGGTGACCGCCGCCACACCAATCGGTCGATGTGCAATCTTTCCAGCACCGAAATGACAACGCTACGGATTAGCGCTTTGTTGCATCCACCTCATCCAGGAAGCTCACGATCTCACGTGCCGCCCGACGGGCCACCCTGGGGGACATCGCAAAGCCCATGTGGGTCGTATCCAGCTCCACGGCCTTGTCGCGCGTGTTCTCGGCGCCCCGAGCCGACGGTGCCCCGACGATCCCGTCGCGTCCCGACCAGAGCGCGAGCGTCGGCACCGGCGGCTTGTCCTCGATGTGCGGGATCGGCGGCTTGTCGACCGGATGGCCGGCGACGCGCTCATAAAGCTTCCACACGCTGGTGTAGCGCCGAAGGTCACCCCAGACCGGCGATCCCATCGTCACCACCGCACGCACCCGGTCGGGCTCGGCGCGCGCGATCTCTCGGGCATAGAGGCCGCCGAGGCTCCAGCCGACGATCAGCATCGGCTCCTTTGCCCCGCAGGCATCGACGGCCCGCTTCAGCCGTTCGAGCGTGTCCGCACGCGCGCCCCAGTTGAACCCCTGGCGCCACGGATGAACCCGGAATCCTGCTTCCGCCAGCGCACGCCGCATCTCGGTCGTGTGCCGGTCGTAGGAAAGGAAGCCCGGGATCACCATCGCCGGCGGCCCGTCCGCCGGACCGCGCGCGCGAAGATGGCCGGCCGAACGGGGAAGATAGGCAAACAGCGCGCCGATCTCCTTCAGCCGCTGGCTCCGCTTGGGTCGTCCTTCCTCGCTCACCTGTGCCTAAAGGTATTCGGCGCCCATCAGTTCCTGCAGCGCTGCAGGCAGCCGCACGCGGCCGTCCTCCGTCTGATGATTCTCCAGCAGCGGCACGAGGATCCGAGGCGAGGCGAGCGCGGTATTGTTGAGCGTGTGCGCGAACCGCACCTTCCCGTCGCCGCCCCGGTAGCGAATGTTCGCCCGCCGCGCCTGCCAGTCGTGAAGCGTCGAGCAGCTGTGGGTCTCGCGATATTTGCCGAGGCTTGGGACCCAGCTCTCGATATCGTTCATCCGATACTTCCCGAGGCCCATGTCGCCGGTCGACGTCTCGATCACCTGGTACGGGATTTCCATCGCCTGCAGCATTTCCTCGGCCAGCCGCAGCAGAGTCGCATGCCATTCGGCCGACTGCCTCTCGTCCGCTTCGCAGACGACATATTGCTCGACCTTCACGAACTGGTGGACGCGCAGCAGCCCGCGCACGTCCTTGCCGGCGCTTCCCGCCTCCCGCCGGAAGCAGGGCGAATAGCCCGCATAAGTGATCGGCAGCTTGTCGGCCTCGATAATCTCGCCCGAATGGAGCGAGGTCAGGACCACTTCGGCCGTGCCCGCCAGCCACAGATCGTCGTTGGGAAGCTCGTATGTCTCCTCGCGGTGGCCGGGGAACTGCCCCTGGTTGAGGAAGGCCTGTTCACGCGCGATCGCGGGCACGGTGATCGGCGTGAAGCCTGCCTTGCCGATCCGCTCCAGCGCCCAGCCCATCAGCTTGGTCTCAAGCAGCGCCAGCGCGCCTTTCAGGCAATAGGTCCGGCTACCCGAGACCTGCGTGACGCGGCTTAGATCGCCCCAGCCGTTCTTCTCGATAAGCGCGACATGGTCGAGCGGCTCGAAGCCGAACTTCGGCGGCTCGCCGACGGTGCGGATCACCTCGTTGAAGCTCTCGTCCGGCCCGACCGGCGCGCCTTCGTACGGGATCCCGGGCAGCTTCATCTGAAGTGCCTTGAGCGCCGCTTCCTTGTCGCCGATCTCCGCTTCCAGAGCCGACGCCTTCGTGCCCGCTTCCTTGGCCTTGCGCCCAAGCTCCGCTTTCTCCTGCGGCGAGGCGTCCTTGAACTTCGCGCTGACGGCGTTCCGCTCGGCACGCAGCTGGTCGATCTCGGTCTTGGCCGCGCGGACCTCGGCGTCGAGGCTCAGCACCTCGTCGAGGTCGACATCGACATTCTTATCGCGGATCGCGCGCTCAACGGCGGCGCGGTTCGCCTTCACAAAATCCAGTGCCAGCATGAGCGGGGCACTAGCGAAACCCTGCCGTCATTGCGAGCGGCGAAGCCGCGCGGCAATCTAGCCGCGCTTCTGGATTGCTTCGTCGCTTGCGCTCCTCGCAATGACCGGTAATCGACAGTCATGCCCTCAGGCCTGATCGCGCTCCTCGACGACGTCGCCACCATCGCCAAGCTTGCCGCCGCGTCGCTCGACGATGTCGGCGCTGCGGCCGGCAAGGCCAGCACCAAGGCGGCGGGCGTCGTCATCGACGACACGGCGGTCACGCCTCGCTACGTCACCGGCCTCGCGCCGGAGCGGGAGCTGCCGATCATCGGCAAGATCGCGCTCGGCTCGCTTCGCAACAAGCTGCTGATCCTGCTTCCCGCGGCGCTGCTGCTCACCGCTTTCGCGCCGTTCCTCGTGACGCCGCTGCTGATGATCGGCGGCTCCTATCTCGCCTTCGAAGCCACCGAAAAGATCCTCGAAAAGCTCCTTCACGAGCATCATCACGAGGAGGAATTGGTCGACGCCATGGCCGACCCGGCCGAGCTCGAAAAGCTCCAGGTGAAAGGCGCGATCCGCACCGATTTCATCCTCTCGGCGGAGATCATGGCGATCGCGCTCGCCAGCCTCGAGCATCTCAGCCTCATCACCACCGCCTTCGCGCTGGTCGCGGTAGCGCTAGCCATCACCGCCGGCGTCTACGGCGTCGTCGCGGTGATCGTGAAGCTCGACGACATCGGCCTTCACATGGCCGAGCGCGGCGGCGCCGGCACTCGCGCCTTCGGCAACGCACTGGTGCAGGTCGTGCCCAAGATGCTCAGCGCGCTCGCCATCATCGGTACGGCGGCGATGCTTTGGGTCGGCGGCGGCATCCTGCTGCACGGGCTGGAGGAGATGCATGTCCTCGAGCCGCTGACCCATGCGGTCGAATCCCTCGCGCATGGCGCGGGCGAAGCGGCCGGAGCCCTGGGCGGCCTCGCCGAGTGGCTGGTGCACGCCATTGCCGGCGCCATTGCCGGCCTGATCGTTGGCGGCATCATCGTCGCGGTCGTCCGCCGCTTCACCAAGCATCCCGAAGAGCTGGTGGTCGACCTCTAGGCTTCTCAGTCGAAGTGCAGCCGGCGGTACTTCCCGCGGAAGTATAGGAGCGGATCGAGACCGGCATCGAAGCTCGCCTTCACAACCTGGCCGACCAGGATGTGGTGGTCGCCGCCGTCGTAGACGGCATAGCGTTCGCATTCGAACACGCAGAGCGAATCCTCGAGGATCGGGGCCCCGCTCTCGCCGCGCGACCACGGGGTCTTGCCGAACCTGTCCTCCACCCGCGTCGAAAAGGTGATGGAGGCGGGCTGCTGCTCGTTCTGCAGCACGTTGATCGCGAACTGCTCCGCCTCGATCAAGGCCGCGGCGCTCAGCGCCTGCTTGTGAAGGCACACGAGCAGCAGCGGCGGGTCCAGCGACACCGACGTGAAGCTGTTGACCGTCAGCCCCGCCGGCTCACCCTCGCCATTGAGGCAGGTGACGACCGTGACGCCGGTAGCGAAGCAGCCGAGCGCGTCGCGCAGGGTGCGCGGGTCGTGCCCGGTGCGATACTCGCCCCGCTGCGACTGATCGTTCGGCCGGTCTGCCATCGCGCATGGCTATAGGAGCCAATCTCCGCCGCGACACCCCTCCCTTCGAACTACAGCGCGAGCAGCGCTTCGGCATCCAGCGCCATCACCTCGGCGATCGTCGCGTCGAGCGACTCCGAGACCAAATAGCGCGGCTGGAAAGCGTCATGTTTGTAGGCCGTGTGCACGGCTCGCGACGCGCTGAAGGGCAGCCGCTCCACCATCTCGTCCTCCAGGCTGAAATGCGCCTCGCCGAAGCTCGACGCCAGCCCGGCGCCCAGGATCTTCAGCGAACCCTCTTCGCGCCCGAGCCCGAACTCGACGCTGTGCCAGTAGAGCCGGGCGGCGCGCGCTCCCTCGCCGGCGGCGATCGCCGCCAGCCCAAGCTCGCCGATGTGCCGGGCCATGTCAGCGAACCCCGGATGAGCAAGCATCGGGATGTGGCCGAACATGTCGTGAAAGCAGTCCGGCGCCTCGAGATAGTCGAGCTGCTCGCGTTTGCGGATGAAGTTGCCGACCGGGAAGATACGCTCCGACAGCATGGCGAAGAAGGCTTCGTCCGGCACCAGACCGGGCACCGCAACGGTGCGCCACCCGGTCCTTGGCTGCAGGATGGCATTCAGCCCTTCGAGGTCGGGGACGCCTGGGTGGGATAGGCGCAGGAGGTCGATCCCCTGCAGGAATGGCGAAACGACGCGGCTGCCGAGCAGCTCCACCTGCCGGGCGAAGAGCAGGTCCCAGACCGCATGGTCTTCGCCCGTGAACGCTTCCCAGCATTGCGGAACGACATAGTCGCGCCAGTGCTCGGCCGGATTTGCCGTGTCGATCTTCTCCCGGAGCATCTCAATTCCTTCCGTCGGGCAACAAAAAACCCGCCGAGCTTTCGCTGGCGGGCTGAGGTTGGTCGTCTGAAGCTTACGCGCGCGTCAGCCGATCCCAACCTCGTCGGGATAATAGTAGCTGCGGCAGGCGGACGTGCGCGTCATTGCGGGCCTTTGTGCCCCGCTGCAGCTGAACCTTCAATGGCCGCGAGCCGGCGCGGTGATCATTTCAGATTGTTGCTGACGTTCTGATAAGTGTTGTTGAGATTGTTGCCGAGCGTGTGGAACGCTCCAACGGCGGCCACCGCGATCAGCGAAGCGACGAGCGCATATTCGATCGCGGTCGCCCCGCGCACGCAGCGGAAAATCCGTGTTAACCGCACCATGGCCCCACTCCTTGTTAACCCTGGCCATCTGGCCTGCCCGACTTTGCTCTCTCCCGCGCTGCCAAATGCTTGCCGGTCGTGGTTAACGAAGGCGGCTGAAATGCCCCGTTTGATTAGCCGCTCACGCTAGCGGCACGGCGGTCGTGAACTTGACGATCCGCTTGATGAAGCTCGTTTCGTAACGGCGCACGATCGCCATGCTCGCGAGCCGGTCCGTGAAGCTGTTGAAATGCTCCATGTCGGTAACCGCGACCATCAGGAGGGCGTCCATCGCACCGCTGATTTCGACGAATAGCTGCACTTCGGGAAAGGTACGGATCGTCCGCCTGAATCGGTCGGCTTCCTGCGGTTGGTGCCGGTCGAATTGGATATTCACGATAGCGGTGACCCGCTTGGCGAGGAACCGCTCGTCGAGAACGGCGACTTCCCTCGCAATGACGCCCACACGCTTCAGGCTCTGGATACGGCGAGTGACCGCTGACCGCGAAAGGCCGAGTTCCTGGCCGAGCCGATCGGCGGATCGGCTGCTGTCTTCCTGCAGCAGGGTGAGCAGAGTGCGGTCGATTTCATCCATTCACATATGTTGCGCTCTCGGGGCCTCTTGCACAACTCTTGTGCGAACTCGTTCGGATGTCTGGGCACATTCGTCGCCTGCATCGAATAGCCTTTTCGCTGCTTCCGGTCGGAAGCGGGTAGATGGGCGAGGTCGCGCGACGATGTACGGTCTGCTTCGTATCGCAGGAATTTGCGTTCTAACGATCGGCCTCGCCGCGTGCGGCGGAGGCGGAGGAGGAGGAGGCGTCCAGCCCATTCCGACGCCGCCCGCGCCGCCGCCGCCGCAACCACCACCACCTCCCCCGCCTCCCGGCAGCGCGTTCAACACGCAGGAATATCAGGATTCGAAGGCTGCGGCGGCCGCAAGCGCGATTGTCGCCTATGACAATGGCGCCACCGGAAAAGGCGTCACGGCGGCGATCATCGACGACAGTTTCGCCTCGACCATCCCCGCCTTCGCGGGCCGCGTCCATCCTGCGTCCGTCGACGTCGTGGCTTCGCGCAGCCTTGATGGCGAACACCACCATGGCACGCCGGTCGCCACCATCCTCGGAGCGTCGCGGGACAATAGCGGAATGCACGGAGTCGCTTTCGATGCGACGCTGCTGATGCTGAGGACGGATACGCCGGGCACGTGCACCGCCTCATCGGTCACCTGCCAGTTCAACCAGTCGGACCTTGCGAAGGCCTATGACATCGCGGTCGCGAATGGCGCGCGTGTCATCAACATGTCGATGGCATTGTATCTGGAACCGGTCCTCATTGACGCGATCTCCCGGGCGACGGCGGCCGGCGTGGTCGTCATCCTTCCGGCCGCGAATAACGGCGATCCGGAGCCTTTCGCATCGGCGCTCATCGCGACCAAGCCAGAAGCGCACGGCGCCGTCATCATCGCCGGTGCGCTCAACGCCAGCGGGACCGCGCGGGCTACCTTCAGCAACAAGGCCGGCAGCGGCGCCAATGTTTATCTGTCGGCAGTGGGCGACGGCCTCCCCACCTACGACCGCGACGGTTCCTTCGTCTGTTGCGGATCGGGGACCTCTTTGTCCGCGCCGGCCATTGCGGGAGCCGTCGCGCTTCTCGCTCAGGCCTTTCCGAACCTGACCGGCCAGCAGATCGTCGAGCTGCTGCTGTCGACGGCGACAGACATGGGCACTCCCGGCACCGACGCCGTTTACGGTCGCGGCAAGCTGAACCTGACCGGGGCTTTCACGCCTCAAGGCGCGACCTCCCTGGCCGGGTCGACGGCGCCGCTGTCCCTGATCAGCAACGGCACCCTGTCGCCCGCCATGGGCGATGCGTCGGGCGAGCTTCCGGGGACGGTAATCCTGGACAGCTATAGGCGCGCGTTTCGCATGGATCTGGGCCGCACCCTTGCACCGAGCGCGCTCGACCGGCCCCTCCATGCCGCGCTTGGCGGCAGCTTTCACACCAGCTCGGCGGCGATGGGGCCGCTAGCGGTGTCCGTTACGACGGAAGCGTCAGGCCTGCCGCCGCTTGCGCAGTTACAGCTGTCGGGCAGTCAGGCGGCCAGCGCGCGCGCGATTGCCGCGACCGCGCTCGCGCGAGTGTCGCCCCGCACCGCATTTGCGTTCGGCTTTTCCGAAACGGGCCGGGCGCTGCAGCAACGGCTGGCGGGCGATGGCGGGAACCCCTTCTTGGTCGCCGGAGATGCGCTTGCCGGTAACGGCTTCCGGGGCCGGGTCGGCACCACGGTCGGCGTGCGCCACGACGTCGGACCGCTGGGGCTGACGATGACTACGGAGAGGGGCGAGGTGCGCAGCTACCGCTCGGCACGGGACTTCGACAATTCGCAATACCGGTCGACCGCGCTCGTCGCCGACCGAAGGTTCGGCGTCCTCAAGACTCGGTTTGGCGCTGCACGGCTGACCGAGGAGGCGACGGTGCTCGGCGGCCGGTTCGGTTCCGTCTTGTCCAACGCCGGGTCGACCAGCTGGTTCGCCGATGGCGAGGCATCGCTCGACCTTGGCTCGGGCTGGGCCGCCGGCGCCGCTTACCGCCGCGGCTGGACGTCGATCGGCGCCAGCAACGCATTGGTCGCGGGCGGGCGGCTGTCGACTTCGGCTTTCGCGTTGGACGTGACCAGGACCGGCACGTTCGCCCGCGGTGACAGGATCGCATTTCGCCTCACCCAGCCGCTCCGCGTCCGTCGCGGCGGGTTCGATCTCAACCTGCCCGTCACCTATGATTATGCGTCCGGCCAGGTCGGCTATGCGCGCCGCTTCCTGAATCTCGCGCCGACCGGGCGCGAGCTCGATTATGAACTCACTTATGGAAGGCCGCTGTTCGGCGGGACCATCGCGGCCAACGCATTCCTTCGGACCGAGCCCGGCCATGTGCGCGCCATGAGCAAGGACCTCGGTGCCGCCTTGCGCTTCAACCTTCGCTATTGAACCCTGACTGTGCTGCCAGACGGCCGATCGCCTCCGCCAGCGCCACATCGCGATCCGTGACGCCGCCGGCGTCATGGCTGGTCAGCCGCAAATCAACGCGGTTCCAGACACTCGTGAATTCCGGATGATGGTCGACCTTCTCCGCATGCATCGCCACGCGGGTCAGGAAGGCGAAGGCCTCAGCGAAGTCCTTGAAGGTGAACGTCCGCACCAGCGCTTTGCCACCATCTTCGACCGTCCAGCCTTCCGGCGCTTCCATCCACATTCTCCTGTCCTACACGGGCCCTTCGGGACTAGCCCCGGTCGTGGCCCGATTCGTTTGCTCATGCGGGGCAACCGCCGAATCGTCCGCCGTCATAGCGAAGATTGGAAGATTGGCCCTCGTGCCGCTCCGACTTGAAAAGGCGGCAAGCTCGGAGCAGGTGAGCCCAAAAGGAGTCACTTATGGCTACGGCAGTCGCTGAAAAAGGTCCCCTCGGCCTCGAAAATCCGATGGGCACCGACGGTTTCGAGTTCGTCGAATATACCGCGCCCGATATCGAGCTTCTGCGCTCGCTCTTCACCAAGATGGGCTTCCCCGAGGTCGCTCGGCACAAGACGAAGAACGTCACCCTCCACAAGCAGGGCGATTGCAACTTCATCATCAATGCCGAGCCCGGCTCCTATGCCGAGGAATATGCTAGGGCTCACGGGCCGAGCGCCTGCGCGATGGCGTTCCGGGTCAAGGATGCAAAGGCCGCGCACGGCCGAGCGCTCGAACTCGGGGCGACCAACGTTCAGGTCAGCCGCGGCGACGGCGAGCTCGACCTTCCCGCGATCGAGGGCATCGGCGGCTCACGCCTCTTCTTCATCGACCGCTATGGCGACAAGGGCTCGATCTACGAGGTCGACTTCGACTTCCATCCCGACTGGCAGCAGCGGATGGCCGAAGCGGATTCCAAGCTCACCTATATCGACCACCTCACGCACAACGTGAACCGTGGGAACATGGCGACCTGGGCCGATTTCTATGAGCGGCTCTTCAACTTCCGCGAAATTCGCTACTTCGACATCGAAGGGAAGGTGACCGGCCTGTTCTCCAAGGCCATGACCTCGCCCTGCGGCAAGATCCGCATCCCGCTCAACGAGAGCCAGGACGACAAGAGCCAGATCGAGGAATTCCTTCGCGAATATAAGGGCGAGGGCATCCAGCACATCGCGCTCGGCACGACCGACATCTACCAGAGCGTCGACATCATCCGCGCGCGCGGCATTCCGTTCCAGGACACGCCGGACACCTATTACGAAATGCTGCCGCAGCGCATCCAGGGCCATGACGAGGACATCGCCGAGCTGGAAAAGCGCCGCATCCTGATGGACGGCGCGCCGACCGAAGGGCAGGGCCTGCTGCTGCAGATCTTCACCCAGAACGTGATCGGCCCGATCTTCTTCGAGATCATCCAGCGCAAGGGCAACGAGGGCTTCGGCGAAGGCAATTTCAAGGCGCTGTTCGAAAGCATCGAGCTCGACCAGATGCGTCGAGGTGTGATCTGACCGAAGCTTTCATCTGCGATTATATCCGCACACCGATCGGCCGCTACGGCGGCGCCCTCAGCAGCGTTCGCGCCGACGACCTTGCTGCGATCCCGATCAAGGCGCTCATCGACCGCAATCCCGGCGTCGACTGGGCCGACCTCGACGACGTCATCTTCGGCTGCGCCAACCAGGCCGGCGAAGACAACCGCAATCTCGCGCGGATGGCGGGCCTGCTCGCAGGCCTGCCCGACAGCTCGGGCGGCGTCACGCTCAACCGCCTCTGCGGCTCAGGCCTGGACGCCGTCGCAATGGCCGCCCGGACGATCCGCGGCAGCGAGGCCGACCTGATCATCGCCGGCGGCAGCGAAAGCATGAGCCGCGCGCCGTTCGTCGTTGCCAAGGCGACGAGCGCGTTCGACCGCAATGCCGAAATGTACGACACCACCATCGGATGGCGCTTCGTCAATCCGAAGATGAAGTCGGCCTATGGCGACGACACCATGCCGAGCACTGGCGAGAATGTGGCGCAGGAATTCGCCATCAGCCGCGAGGACCAGGATGCGTTCGCGCTGCGGAGCCAGGACAAGGCTTCGGCTGCGCAAGCTAACGGCCGCCTCGCGTCTGAGATCGTTCCCATCGAGATCCCGCAGCGCAAGGGCGACCCGCTCCTCGTCGACAAGGACGAGCATCCGCGGACGACCAGCATGGAAGCGCTGGCGAGGCTGAAGCCGATAGTTCGCTCCGACGGCACCGTGACCGCGGGCAATGCCTCGGGCGTGAACGACGGCGCGGCGGCGCTGGTCATTGCATCGGAAGAGGCTGCCAAGCGCAACGGCCTCACGCCCAAGGCGCGCATTCTCGGCGCCGCCGTCGCCGGCGTGTCGCCGCGGATCATGGGCATCGGCCCGGCGCCCGCGTCGGAAAAGCTGATGAAGCGGCTCGGCCTCTCCATCGCCGACTTCGACGTGATCGAATTGAACGAGGCTTTTGCCGCGCAAGGCCTTGCCGTGATGCGCAAGCTGGGCCTTGCCGACGACGACCGCCGCGTGAACCCCAATGGCGGCGCAATCGCGCTGGGCCACCCGCTCGGAATGTCCGGGGCCCGCCTCGCGGGCACCGCCGCGCTCGAACTCGAGCGGACCGGGGGCCGCTACGCGCTCGCCACCATGTGCATCGGCGTCGGCCAGGGAATCGCGCTCGCCCTCGAACGGGTGTAATATGTTCCCCATGGCCGGGGTGGATATGATGCTCGACGAGGCGGCGATCATGGCCGTGCTCGAAACCGTGCCCGATCCCGAAATCCCGGTGCTGTCGATCACCGACCTCGGCATCGTGCGCGGCTTTGCCGCCGATCCGCCGCGTGTGCGGATCAGCCCGACCTACACCGGCTGCCCCGCGACCGTCGCCATCGAGCAATCGATCCGCGAAGCGCTCGACGCGGCAGGCTACCGCCAGGTCGCTGTCGAACGGGTGCTGTTTCCGCCTTGGAGCACCGAATGGATCACCGAGCGTGGACGCGAGCGCTTGCACAAGTACGGCATCGCCCCGCCAAGTCCCTCAGCGACCGCGGAATGCCCGCAGTGCGGTTCAGGCGATACGGTCGAGGTCAGCCGCTTCGGCGCGACGCCGTGCAAGGCTCAGTGGCGCTGCACATCATGTCTGGAGCCGTTCGAACGCTTCAAATGCCACTAAGCTTTTAGCCGCTCACCACTCGGCGAAGCTTCCGTCCTCGGTGCGGAAGATCGGGTTGCGCCAGCGGTGGCGGTCCTTGTCGGCCTCCCGCACCGCCGCTTCGTCGATCTCGATGCCGAGGCCCGGGCCTTGCGGTACCGGCAGATAGCCGTCGACCGGCGTCAGCACCGACTTGTCGGTGCAGAAGTTCAGAAGGTCGTGCCCGCCGGTGTTGTAGTGGATGCCAAGGCTGATCTCTTGAATCGCGTGGTTCGGCGTGCAGGCCGCGATCTGCAGGCAGGCCCCGAGTGCGAGCGGCCCGAGCGGGCAGTGCGGCGCGACTGCGACGTCATAGGCCTCGGCCATCGCCGCGATCTTGCGCACTTCCAGGATGCCGCCGGCATGGCTGAGGTCCGGCTGGATGATGTCGACCGCACCGCTCTCGAAGAACGGCTTGAACTCCCAACGGCTGTAGAGCCGCTCGCCAAGCGCGATCGGAGTCGCCGTCGAATTGGCGATCTGCGCCAGCCCTTCATGATTCTCCGAAAGCAGCGGTTCTTCGATGAACAGCAGTCCGAGCGGCTCGAGCGCCTTGGCGAGCTGCTTCGCCATCGGCCGGTGGACTCGCCCATGGAAGTCGAGGCCGACATCCATGCCCATGGCCTGTGCCGCTTCCACCCGCTTCACCACTTCGTCGAACGCCTTGGGCGTGCCGATCCAGTCCATCTCGGCCGTCGCGTTCATCTTGATCGCGGTGAAGCCCTGTTGCTTGCGGACGTCCGCGGCGTCGGCGACATCGGCCGGCCGGTCGCCGCCGATCCAGGCGTAGGAGCGCACCTTGTTGCGGACCTTGCCGCCCAGCATCTCCCACGCCGGGAGCCCGAGCACTCGGCCCTTGAGGTCCCACAAGGCCTGTTCGAGGCCCGAGAGCGCCGACATGATGACCGCGCCGCCGCGGTAGAAGCCGCCGCGATAGCCGACCTGCCAGATGTCCTCGATGGCGAACGGATCGGCGCCGATGAAGCGGTCGCGATAAGCCTCGAATACGCCATCGACGGCTTCGGCCCAGCCCTCCAGGCTCGCTTCGCCCCAGCCGAAGGCGCCGTCCTCGTCCTCGACACGGACGAACAGCCAGCGCGGCGGGACGAGGAAGGTTTCGATGCGAGCGATCTTACGCGCCATTATTCCGCCGCCCTCTTCGCCGCTTGGCTGAGGCCGCCGCGGTTGGTTCCGCCATCGTCCTCGATCGCCGAATAGTCGCCGATCTTTTTGATCGGCACGACCAGGCACACGCTGGAGGCCGGCAGCACGTTGCGCCAGTCGGCAATCAGCTGCTTGTACGCGCGGCCGACGTTGCGGATCTTGCGGTCCAGGTCGAACAGCCCGAGCGGGTTCACATTGCCGTTCTTCTCGCGAAGCGCGGTGTCCCAGTCGACCTGGTCGATCAGGCTGTACCAGGTGAAGCCGACAGTCGGGATTCCGACGTTGCGAAGCCGAAGCACGTTCGCCCACTCCTTCCACAGCCACTTCACCGCTTCGTCGCCGTGCGCACCCTCCCAAAGGTTTGTTTCGGTGTGCATCACCGGCAGGCGGTAGCGGTTGTAATATTGGCGGGTGATCTCGGCATAGCCGAAGGTCTCGCCGGCGGCGACCGTGTGGCCGTCGGCGAAAACGCGATGCTCGTTGAGCTGGTAATAATCGTTGCCGAAGATGCAGTGCTGCTTGAGCCGGTGGTTCAAGAACCACTCATATTCTTCGCGCGTCATGCCGTTGTCGAGCAGGTACTGGTACATGCCGCTGTCGACCCGCCGGCCATAATTGAGGTCGAGGCTCAAGAAGCGCATCTGGTTCAGCACTTCGGCACGGCCAATCGCGGCCGGTGAGTCGGCGTGATAATATTCCGATGATTCCGACTGGATGAAGATGGCGTCGTGCCGGCGCTTGAGTATTTCGATCATCCCCATGACGTTCGCTTTGACGATATGCTTGAGCGCGGTGACGAAGCTTGTGTCGTCCTTCTTCTGCTCGTTCCACCAGCCGTATTTCGCCGAGAAGACCGAGCAGATGAACATCTCGTTGATCGGCGTGTACAGCTGCACCCACGGATAGCGCTCCGCGAATTCGCCGGCGTAAGCGGCGAACAGCTGCGGAAAGTCGGGGTTCTGAAAATTGCCGATCCAGTCGGGGACCCCGAAGTGACACAGGTCTACGATGGGCGTGATGTCGCGGCGCTTGAGCTCCGCCATCGTCAGGTCGGTGAATTCCCAGTCGAACTTGTTGGGCGCAAGGTAGGTCTTGTGGAACGGCGGTCCGTAGCGGAGATAGTTGATCCCGATTTCCTGGATGCAGTCGAAATCCTCCCGCCACCGTTCGTAATGGTTGGCGGCCTCCATCTGGTCGACGCGCGTCTTGCCGTGATTGATCGTGGGGTAGCTGTTCTCGATCCCCGTCGCGAACATGAAGTTGGCGATGACTAACTCTCCTAAACGTCGCTCGTCGTGTCAGCCCGCGAAGGGTACCTGGGGCGTGCCCTTCACCCCTGGTCTCACCATAAACAACCCCCCGGCGTTTGGTTGCATCTTGAGCGCCTCGGCGTCGAGGCCGATGCTGGCCGAGGTGATGTAAAGCCGGTCGAGCTCAGGTCCGCCAAAAGCGCAGCTGGTCGGAAGCGCGACCGGCACGTCGATCTTCTCCAGAAGCTCTCCGGCCGGCGAGAAGCGGCGAACGCACCAGCCGTCCCAGAAGGCGATCCACAAGCAGCCTTCGGCATCGACGGTCATCCCGTCCGGATAGCCGTCGCCTTCGCTGAACTGGAGGAATGTTTCGCGCTCCGAAACGCTGCCGTCGGCATCCACGGCGAAGCGATAAGTTACCTGCCGGGCGCTGTCGTTGTGGTAGAACAAGTCGCCCGACGGGCTGAACGCCGGGCCATTCGTCACCTTGTAGCCGTCGTCCACGGCCAAGCAGACCCGGTCGGCGCCGATGCGGTACAAGGTGCCGATCGCTTGCGTCTCCGAATCGTCCATCGTGCCGGCCCAGAAATTGCCATGGCGGTCGACCTTGCCGTCATTGAAGCGGTTGCCCGGCAAGTGGCGTTCGGGCTCCAGGACGATCTCGAATCGCGGTCCGTCGATGTCGATTTCGGCAATGCCTTCGTCGGTTCCGGCGATGAAGCCGCCGGCACTGCGCGGGGCCAGCGATCCGACGCGGAACGGCGTGTCCCAGCTGTCGAGCCCCCCGTCGTCGCTGAGGCGAAAGATCTTCCGGCCCTTGATGTCGACCCAGTAAAGCGCCTGGTCCCGCTCCACCCAGACCGGGCCTTCGCCGAGGATCGCATGAACGTCGGCGACGCATTGAACTGTCGAGTCGTTTGCCATCGCCGCTGCGATAGTCCGCCTCCACAAAAAGAAAACCGCGAAGGAGCAAGGTTGCGTACTCGTTGTTGTCATGGTCATGAGCGGCACCATGCGCTGGACGGACGGTTTCATCGCGGCCGATTGGGGGACGACCAATCGCCGCGCCTATCGCATCGGCGCTTCCGGCGCCTGCGAGGCGGAGTTCGAGGACGGCAAGGGCGTGCTGTCGGTGCCCTCGGGCGGCTTCCCTGACGCCGTCGCCGAGATCCGCGAGCGGCTCGGCGACCTACCACTCCTTCTCGCCGGCATGATCGGCTCCAACCGCGGCTGGAAGGAAGCGCCATACGTCGCCTGCCCGGCCGGGATCGACGAGCTGGTGAAGGGGCTGGTCTGGGCGGGCGAGCGAGAAGCGGTCGTTCCCGGCGTGTCCTTCATAGGCGATGATCGCGCCGACGTGATGCGCGGCGAGGAAGTGCAGCTGCTCGGCGCGGTCGCCGGCGGCCTGGTCGACCCCGACGCGCTGGTCTGCCACCCCGGCACCCACAACAAATGGGCCCAGCTGCGCGGCAGCCGGCTGCAAAGCTTCCGCACGGTGATGACGGGCGAGCTGTTCAGCCTGCTCAAGGAGCACAGCATCCTCTCCGACCTGCTGCAAGGCGAGGTCGAGGACAATGACGTGTTCCGCACCGCTGCCCGCCACGCGGTCTTCAACGAAACGCTCCCCGCCGAGCTGTTCACGGTCCGGGCACGGGTGCTGCTGGGGCAGGGCCGGAAAGAGGATGCGGCATCCTATGCCAGCGGCCTTCTCATCGGCACCGACGTCCGGATCGGTTTGATGACCCCGACGTCCGCGCAAGTCGTGGTCATGGGTCGGCCGGAACTGACCCGCCTCTACGCGGCCGCGGTTCGCGAAGCGCGGCGCGAGGCGATCGAGCTCGACGGCGAAGAATGTTTCCTCGCCGGCATCCGCGAAATTGCGAAAAGGATCAGCAAGTGAGCGCGAAGGAACTGCTGCGCCGCCAGCTCGACCAATGCCCGCTGGTGGCGATCATCCGCGGCGTAACGCCGAGCGAAGCGGAGGGGATCGGCGCCGCGATCTTCGAAGCGGGCATCCGAATCGTCGAAGTGCCGCTCAATTCGCCCGAGCCGCTGAAGAGCATCGAGCAGCTGGCGAAGACCTTGGGCGAGGACATGCTGGTCGGCGCGGGCACCGTGCTCAGTACGGCGGATGTCGCGCGGGTGCGCGATGCCGGAGGACGGATCATCGTCTCGCCCGATACCAACCCTGAGGTGATCGCGTCGGCCGCCGAAGCCGGGCTGGTCTCCTCGCCCGGCTATTTCACCCCGTCCGAGGCGTTCACCGCACTGCGCGCCGGCGCGCACGCGCTGAAGCTGTTTCCGGCGGAGGCTGCGTCTCCCGCGGTGCTCAAGGCGCAGCTCGCGGTGATACCGCGCGGCGTTCCACTGATCGTGGTAGGCGGCGTGAAACCCGATACCATGGCTCCGTGGCTGGAGGCGGGCGCTGCAGGTTTCGGCCTCGGCGGCGGGCTCTACAAGCCGGGGCAATCGGCGGAGGAAACGCGCGAGAAGGCCCGCGCTTATGTCGCGGGGCTGAAGGCATGAAGCCGATCCGCATCGCCATCCTCGGATACGGCAAGATCGCGGCCGACCAGCATGTGCCGTCGATCGCGACCGTGCCGCGCTTCGACCTCGTCGCAAGCTCCAGCCGCAGCGGCCAGGGGGTCGGACAGCAATTCACCGACTGGCGCGAACTGATCCGCAACGTCGAGGGGCTCGAAGCGGTCGCCATCACCACGCCGCCGGGCCCCCGCTACGACATCGCCCGCGAATGCATTGCTGCCGGGCTTCACTGCCTGCTCGAAAAGCCGCCGACGACGGGTCTTGCGGAGATTGCGGACCTTGCCTGCCGCGCCGAGGCGGCCGGCGTGACGCTCTTCACCACCTGGCATGCGCAGCATCATTCGACCGTCGATGCGGCAGCGCGCGCCCTCGCCGGCAAGCGCATCGCCCGAATGGAGATCCATTGGCACGAGGATGTGCACAAATGGCATCCCGGGCAGCAGTGGATCTGGGATGCCGGCGGGTTCGGCGTGTTCGATCCCGGCATCAACGCCTTCTCGATCGCGACCAAGCTGTTCCCGGGCGAGCTGTTCGTGCGTGCCGCGAAGCTGAGCTTCCCCGAAAATGCGCAGACGCCGATCGCGGCCGATGTCACATTCTACAGCCCTGAGGCGGACGGGCCGCTGACTGCCAGTCTCGACTGGCGGCGCAGTGCGGACGAGGAATGGACGATTGCCATCGAGACGACGGACGGCGTCACGGTGCGGCTGGAAGAGGGCGGCGCCAAGCTGACCCTCAATCGCGCGGCCAGCCGCGACGAGGGGCCGGGCGAATATCCCGACATCTACCGCACCTTCCTCGACCTGATCGACGAGCGGCGCAGCCTGGTCGATGTCGCGCCGCTGCGGCTGGTTGCCGACTGCCACCTGGTCGGAAGCAGGAAGATCGTCGACGCCGTTACCATGTAATGGAGCCAAGCGGCTGTCCGCGCATTGAACCCGTTTGATGGGGCGCGGGCTCGGCCCAGCGGATGCGCGCCCCTTTTCCGACGCTGGGGACATGGACATGGCGCAGGTCACGACCGACGAACTCATTCAGGCCGACGAGGCCTTTGCGGGCAATCGCCTGCTGGCGACCTTCCCGCGGGATGCGCGCGCGCTGATCGAACCCTTCGCGACGATCGTCGATATCGAGCCGGGCGAGCTGATCCTCCAGCGCGGGGAGCATGTCCGCTCGAGCCTGTTCCCAATCGGGTCGACGATGATTTCGATGGTCGTCGAGCTGGCGCGTGGCCGCTCGATCGAGGTCACGTCGATCGGCAGCGAAGGGGCTGTCGGCGGCATCGTCAGCTGCGGCGCCGCGCCCGCCTTCTCACGCGCCGAAGCGCTGATCGGCGGCAAGGCCTTCCGCGTGCCGATGGACGCGCTGGAGGATGCGAAGCGGCGTTCCGGCTTCATCGCCAATCTCTTCTGCCGCTATTCCGATTACCTGCTCTCGACGGTCATGTCCGCCGTCGCCTGCAACGCCTTCCATTCGATTTCCGACCGTGCTGCGCGCTGGCTGCTCCATGTCCAGGACCGCGCCGGCGACCGCATCGAGCTCACGCAGGAAGCGCTCGCCGGGCTGCTCGGCGTCCAGCGCACGACCGTCAACGCGGTGATCAAGGAGCTTTCTTCCGAAGGCCTGATTGCAACAGGCCGTGGAACCCTGCGGGTCACCGACCGGGCGGGGCTCAAGCGCCGCGCCTGTGAATGCTACCAGCAGCTCCAGGACCATTATGGATCGGTGATCGGCGCCACCGGGACCGGCCGCGGCGGCTGCTAGCCGGCGAACCTCCAGCGCAGCGTCTCGCCGGCATGGAACGGCACCAGGTCGATGCCGTCATGCCCGATGCGTCCTGGAACCTCGACGTCGGCGCGTTCGAGCGTCACGCTGCCCTCGTTCAGCGGAAGGCCGTAGAAACGGGACCCGTTGATTGATGCAAAGGCCTCGAAATGGTCAAGAGCACTCTCCTCCTCGAAGACGGTCGCATAGCTTTCGAGTGCAAACGGCGCGTTGAAGATGCCCGCGCATCCGCAGCCGGATTCCTTGGCATGCCGCGGATGCGGCGCGCTGTCGGTGCCGAGGAAGAATTTGGCCGAGCCCGAGGTCGCTGCCTTCCGCACCGCCGCCCGATGGCGCTCGCGCTTGGCGACCGGAAGGCAGTATGCGTGGGGCCTCAGCCCGCCGGCGAACAGAGCGTTCCGGTTGATGATCAGATGTTGCGGGGTAACCGTGGCACCCACCGTCTCCGGTGCTTGCTCCACGAACAAAGCGGCCTCCTCGGTCGTGATATGCTCAAGCACGATCTTGAGCGCCGGGAAGTCGCGGACCAGCGGACCCAGGATCCGGTCGATGAATACGGCCTCGCGGTCGAAAACGTCCACCTCGGGATCCGTCACTTCGCCGTGGATGCACAGCACCATGCCGATGTCCTGCATCCGCTCGAGCGCCGCGTGGATGTTGCGGATGTCGGTGACGCCGCTCGCGCTATTCGTCGTCGCGCCGGCGGGATAGAGCTTGGCCGCGACCCAGACGCCGTCGCGATACCCGCGTTCGAGGTCGTCCGGGTTCGTCTGGTCGGTCAGATAGCAGGTCATCAACGGCGTGAAGCCGGGCCCGGCCGCTTCGACGATCCGGTTCCGATATGCCGCCGCCATCTCCGGCGTCGTCACCGGCGGCACCAGGTTCGGCATCACGATCGCACGCCCGAACTGGCGAGCCGTGTACGGGGCAACGGCCCGCAGCATGTCGCCGTCGCGCAAATGGACGTGCCAATCGTCGGGACGGCGGATGGTCAGCGTTTGCGAAGCCACGGGCCGCTCCCTAACTGACACTCATGGCTGCGACTACCCTGACCGACCGTGCCCTGATCCGCTTGTCCGGCGAGGACGTGCGCGGCTTCCTGCAAGGGCTGGTGACCAGCGATGTGGCCGGCACCCTGCCGGTCTGGACGGGGCTGCTGACGCCGCAGGGCAAGTGCCTGTTCGATTTCCTCGTCTGGCCGGACGGCGAGGACCTGCTTCTCGACTGCGAGGCGGAGGCGGCGGACGACCTCGCAAAGCGCCTTGCAATTTACCGGCTGCGCCGCCCGATCAGGATCGACCGCGACGGCTCTCTGGCCGTCCACTGGTCGGTGGACCCGAGTGAAGGCGTTCCCGACCCCCGCCTGGCGGCGCTGGGGAACCGCTGGCTTGCGCCAGCTGGCGACCCGGCAACCGGCTGGCGCGAGCACCGTTTAAGGCTCGGCGTGTGCGAAGGACGCGCCGAACTCGGCGACCTGCTGTGGCTCGAATGCAATGCCGCGGAGCTCAACGGCGTCAGCTTCACCAAAGGCTGTTTCGTCGGCCAGGAGAACACCGCGCGCATGAACTGGCGGCAGAAGATCAACCGCCGCCTGTTCGTCGTCGAAGGCCCGAGCGGCGAGCGCGCGCGCGTCGAACATTCCGATCTTGGCCTCGCGATCGTCCATGTGCGGATCGACGCGATCCCCGCCCATGCGATTATCCCGGAGTGGCTGGCACCGGCGCTTGCTCGCCGACCACGGCATAAGCGCGCACCGGGAAGGTCCCCATTCCTTTGACCTTCGGCGGTACGGCCGAGAAGCGGAACTGCTGCTGCGACAGCTGCCCGAGTCCGGTCATATGCTCGCAGACAGGGATGCCAGCGGCCAGCAAGGCGGTATGTACCGGCCGCGTGCGCAGCCGAGTGTCGTCGATATTGTGGCTATCGATCCCGACCAGCGCGGCGCCATTCTCGGCGAGCCACGCCGCAGCCCGCTCGGTGAGGAACGGGTGATCGGCATAATAAGCGTCGCTCCGCCAGTGCCGGTCCCAACCGGTCTCGACGAGCACCGCGCATCCGCGGACATCCTGCCCAGCGAAAGAATCGACGTCCACCGCGAGCGACTGTTCGAACGGCAGCCTGACTACCAGCCCGGGCAGATTGGCGAGGCTCTCGAGCCGAAGCTCCGACAGATCCGCTCCGTCTTCGTAGCGGTGGAATGGGCTGTCGAGGTAGGTGCCGGTATTCGCAACCATGTCGATGCGGCCGATCTGGAAGCTCGAACCGTCGTCATAATTGGCCGCAGAGGCTTCGCGGCTCCAGAAGTCGCAAATGTGCGGGCCGGGCAGACCTTTGTAGGTGGTCATGCCTTCCTCGATCACGTGACTGAGGTCGACGAGCCTTTCCTGCGTGCGATGCGCCATAATGCGACTCCTCCGATCAGCAGCCATAGGACGTTGAGCGCGGCCGACGGAATGGCGCCGTGCCACCAACCGTTGACCACGAACCCGGCCGCGCCGACGACATTCATCACCTGATAGACGACGGATTGCCCGGTAAGGCGCCCCGCGGACAGGAACAGGTAAGCGAGAAGGATCAGCGAGGCGCCGATCCACCCGGCGATTTCGACCGCCAGTTCGACAGGGGTCACCAGCTCGCCCCGTCGACATGCTTCACCGCCACGCCGCTAAGCAGGGCCGCGTCGAACAGGCGGGCGTTGACGCCCATCCGCTCGTGCGGCGGCGGGGACAGGAGCACCCAATGGGTCGCAATGCCGCAATCCTTGCACCGCATCGTGCGCAGATACTGCTCGTCGAGGTCGGCCCGCACATAGGAGTCGAACTCGCCGGAAACCTCGACCTCGCTGGGGCTGAAATAGATGCCTCGCCAACCCGTCTTGCGGCACAGGCTGCAATTGCACTCGACGACTTCCTCGGGGCTACGCGGGATGCGGATCCGGCAGGCGCCGCAATGACATGTGCCCTCGAGAACCGCCGGTTGCGTCACGCGGCCGCCAGCCTCCGCAGCACGTACTGGAGGATGCCGCCGGCCCGGAAATATTCGAGCTCGTTATAGGTGTCGATGCGGCACCGGGCGGTGAAGCTGAACTCCTCGCCCTTGTCCCGCGTCACCTGCACCTCGACATCCTGGCGCGGCTTCAGCTCCGCGATGCCGGCGATCGTATATTTCTCCTGGCCCGTCAGGCCGAGGCTCTCGGCCGTGTTGCCCTCGTTGAACTGCAGCGGGAGCACGCCCATGCCGACCAGGTTGGAGCGGTGGATGCGCTCAAAGCTTTCGGCGATCACCGCCCGAACGCCCAGCAGCACCGTGCCCTTGGCTGCCCAGTCGCGCGACGATCCGGTGCCATATTCCTTGCCGGCGATGACGACGAGCGGCCGGTTGTCCTGTTTGTACAGCATCGCCGCGTCATAAATCGCCATCGTCTCGCCGGTCGGCGCATAGCGGGTGAAGCCGCCTTCGACCCCGTCCAGCATTCGGTTGCGGATGCGGATGTTGGCGAAGGTGCCGCGCATCATCACTTCATGATTGCCCCGGCGCGAGCCGTAGCTGTTGAACTGGCCGCGGCTGACCTGCCGGTCGAGCAGGTAGCGGCCGGCCGGGCTGTCCGGCTTGATCGCGCCCGCGGGCGAAATGTGGTCGGTGGTGATCGAATCGCCGAACACGGCCATCGGCCGGGCGCGAATGATGTCGCCCGGCGGTACCGGCTCCATCGTCATGCCGGTGAAGTAGGGAGGGTTCTGAATGTAGGTCGATCCCGCCGGCCAGCTATAGGTGTCGCCGCCGGTGACATCGATCGCCTGCCAGCGCTCGTCGCCGCGATAGACGTCGGCGTAGCGGCTGCGGAACATGGTCGAATGGACGTGGGCGTCGATCAGCTCGCGGATCTCATCATTCGACGGCCAGATGTCCTTCAGGAACACCGGCTCGCCGTTCGAGCCGGTGCCGAGCGGCTCGCCCACCATGTCGGCGCGCACCGTGCCCTTGAGCGCATAAGCGACGACCAGCGGCGGCGAGGCGAGGTAATTGGCGCGGCAATCCGGCGACACGCGGCCTTCGAAGTTGCGGTTGCCGGAAAGGACGCTGACGGCGACCAGGTCGTTCTCGTTGACCGCCTTGCTGATCGGCTCGGGGAGCGGACCCGAATTGCCGATGCAGGTCGTGCAGCCGTAACCGACCAGGTCGAAGCCGAGTGCGTTCAGATCTTCGCTGAGGCCGCTCTCGTTGAGATAGTCGGTGACCACTTGGCTCCCGGGCGCGAGGCTGGTCTTCACCCACGGCTTCACCTGCAGCCCCTTCTCGCGCGCCTTGCGGGCGACCAGGCCGGCGCCGATCAGCACCGACGGGTTCGACGTGTTGGTGCAGCTGGTGATCGCGGCGATGACGACGTCACCGTTGCCGAGGTCGTGCTCCAGGCCCTCGACCGGCACCCGCGGATCGTCGAGCTTGTTGTAGACCTTCTGGAGATCGCCGTTGAACTGCTCGTCGACGTCGCTGAGCAGGACCCGGTCCTGCGGCCGCTTGGGGCCCGCAAGCGACGGCTCGATCGAGCTCATGTCGAGCTCCAGCGTGTCTGTGAACAAAGGCTCCGGCCCATTCGCGTCACGCCACAGGCCTTGAGCCTGGGCATAGGCGCGGACCAGCTCGATCCGCTCGTCGTCGCGGCCGGTGAGCTTCAAATAATCGATGGTGCGCTCGTCCACCGGGAAGAAGCCGCAGGTCGCGCCATATTCCGGCGCCATGTTCGCGATGGTCGCCCGGTCGGCCAGCGGCAGATTGTCGAGGCCCGGCCCATAAAATTCGACGAAGCGGCCGACGACGCCCTTTGCACGCAGCATCTGCGTGACGGTCAGCACCAGGTCGGTCGCGGTGATGCCTTCGCGAAGCTCGCCGTCGAGCCGAAAGCCGACGACTTCGGGGATCAGCATGCTGACCGGCTGGCCGAGCATCGCGGCTTCGGCCTCGATCCCGCCGACGCCCCAGCCGAGCACGCCCAAGCCGTTGACCATGGTCGTGTGGCTGTCGGTGCCGACAAGGGTGTCCGGGTAAGCGATGGTTTCGCCGCTCTGGTCCTCGCTGGTCCAGACGGTCTGGGCGATATGTTCCAGGTTCACCTGGTGGCAGATGCCGGTGCCCGGCGGCACGACCTTGAAATTGTCGAAGGCTTTGCTGCCCCACTTCAGGAATTCGTAGCGCTCGCCGTTGCGCTCATATTCGAACTCGACGTTCTTTTCGAAGGCCTGCGGGTTGCCGAACTCGTCGACC
The DNA here is from genome assembly GCA_036563485.1 of Sphingomicrobium sp. Classification (NCBI taxonomy): domain Bacteria; kingdom Pseudomonadati; phylum Pseudomonadota; class Alphaproteobacteria; order Sphingomonadales; family Sphingomicrobiaceae; genus Sphingomicrobium; species Sphingomicrobium sp. The sequence goes on from DATCMI010000001.1 coordinate 1,155,650, forward strand.
ATCACGCTGTGGTCGATGACCAGGTGGACGGGCACCAGCGGATTGATCTTCTGCGGGTCGCCGCCAAGCTGCTTCATCGCGTCGCGCATGGCGGCGAGGTCGACGACCGCGGGGACGCCGGTGAAATCCTGCATCAGCACGCGCGCCGGGCGATACTGGATCTCGCGGTTGATCTTCCGCTCCTTCAGCCAGTCGGCCATCGCCTGAAGGTCGTCGCGGGTAACGGTGTCGCCGTCTTCGAAGCGCAGGAGGTTTTCCAGCAGCACCTTCATCGAGAAGGGCAGGCGCGACACGTCGCCGAGCGTCTCCGCCGCCTTGGGCAGCGAATAATAAGCGAAGCTCTTGCCCTGGACGGTGAGGGTCGAACGGGTGCGGAGGCTGTCCTGGCCGGTGGGAATCATTGCTGGCTTTCTAGAAAACTTGGGTCGCGTGGGATCGCCGCGCGCTTAGCAACCCCGCCCTTTGGCCGCAAACGCCCTAAATCCAGCCGCGCTTCCTCAAATAGAGATAGGGGCCGATGGCGCTGACCAGCATGACGATCAGCGCGACGGGGTAGCCGTACCTCCAGTCGAGCTCGGGCATGTAGTGGAAGTTCATGCCGAAAATGCCGGCGATCAGCGTCGGCGGCAGGAATACGACCGCGGCCCAGGAGAAGAGCTTCATCGCCGCATTCTGCTCGATGCTGATGAGCCCGAGCGATGCATCGAGCAGGAAGGTGAGGTTGTCCGACAGGAAGCTTGCATGCTCGCTCAAGGCGGCGGCGTCGGTGGCGAGGCTCTGCACCTGGTTGCGAAGGTCCGCGCGGCTGTCCTCGTGGAGCAGGTGGGATGCGGCGAGGAAGCTCAGCATCCGGATGGTCGTGACCGCCGAGAAGCGGATCTTCGTGAGCAGCGTCTGGGTCCGCCCGATTCGGGTGAGGAGCAAGGTGAGCTTGTGCGCCGGGATCCGGCGTTCGTCCTGCTGTTCCTCGAAGACAGCCTCCGACAAGGCTTCCATCTTGCCGCCGGCGGCTTCGATCTCGTCCGCGAGGCGGTCGATGATCGCGTCGAGCAGGCGGATCAGCGCCGTGGGGCCGTCGCGCACCAGATCGGGGTCGCGACGCGCATGGCTGCCGAAGTCGCGCACCGGCTTGGGCGTTTCGTAGCGGATGGTGACTAGGCGGTTGCCTGCAAGGACGAAGCTGATCGGCGTCGTTGCCGGCCGGTTCTCCTCGATTCCGCGAATGACGCTGGCCGTCATGTAGAGCGCCCCGTCCATATCGTAGAGGCGGCTCGACGGCTCGATTTCCGCCATTTCGTCATGGGTCGGAACCTCGACCCCGATGCACTGCTCCACCAGGCGTTCTTCCTCGTGCGTCGGCTCCTCGAGGTCGATCCAGGTTGCTTCGTCCGGAATGCGCTGGTGCGCCGCGTTCAGGATGCTTCCGTCGCAGTTGGGCCCATAGGTTCGGAGCATGGACGTTCATGTCCGCCGAAGCGGTCGGCTTTGCAAGCGGCGCGGCTCTGTTAAGCCCGCAGCATGAAGACGAGCCGCACCGTCATTGCCGCACTGCTGATCGTTGCTGTGGCGGCCGCCGCCGAGCTGGCGATGGGCCGCAACCCGATCTGCACCTGCGGCACGATCGACCTGTTCGTCGCCAGCCGCGACAGCCCGAAGACCAGCCAGATGCTCGCCGACTGGTACAGCCTCAGCCACATTGTCCACGGGCTACTGTTCTATGCGCTTCTGTGGCTCGTCGCGCGGCGCTGGCCGGTGGGCCGACGCTTCGTCGCGGCGATCGGCATCGAAGCGGCTTGGGAGCTGCTCGAAAACACGCCGTTGATCATTGACCGCTATCGCGAAACGACGGCGGCGCTCGGCTACACCGGCGACAGCGTTCTCAATTCTGTGTCCGACATCGCGATGATGGCGCTGGGTTTCCTCGCCGCGCGCAAGCTTCCGCTCTGGGCCGCCGTGCTGCTGGTCCTCGCGCTCGAAACGATCCCGCTGTTCGTGATCCGCGACAATCTGTTCCTCAATGTCTGGAACTTGCTGGCGCCAAACGCGGGAGTCGCGGCGTGGCAGGCCGGCGGGTGAGGGCACATTGAGCGCCGCTAAGCATTGTGCCGGCATGTTCCGACCGCTGCTGATCGCCTCCGCCATTCTCGCCGCCGCGCCCGCCGATGCTCAGGAGCTGTTCGGCGGTGTCTTCATCCACGGCGTCGATACGCCGCTCACTTTGGGCGGCGATCCGGAAAACGGCCTCGACCTGCAACTCGGCGTCCGTGCCAGGAGCATTGGCACGATCTTCGGCCGTCCGATCCAGCCTTACGCATTCGGCGCCCTCAACACGGCGGGCAAGACCAGCTTCGTCGCCGCCGGCGTTTCCACGAAGTTCGGCGATCGCGTCTACGTTCGCCCCGGGATCGGCCTGGCGCTGCACAACGGCCTGACCGAGCAGTTCGACAATCCCTTCAACCGCCGCGTCGAGTTCGGCTCGCGCCTGCTGTTCGAGCCGGAGGTTGCCGTCGGCGTGCGGATCAACCCGCGGCTGACTGCGGAGGCGAGCCTGGTCCATCTCAGCCATGGCACGCTGTTCGGGGGCCAGAACCCCGGCATCGACACGATCGGCGTTCGGCTGAACCTCGGGCTTTAGCGGCCGACCATCGTCTCCGGCTTCACGACCCGATCGAACGTCGCCTCGTCGACAAGGCCAAGCTCGAGCCCGGCCGCTTTCAGCGTCAGGCCCTTCTTGTGCGCATGCTTGGCGATGGTCGCCGCATTGTCGTAGCCGATCTCGGGCGCCAGCGCGGTCACCAGCATCAGCGACTCGTTCATCAGCCTGCTGATCCGCTCGCGGTCCGGCTCCGTGCCGTCGAGCATGCGCTCCGTGAAGCTTTCCATCCCGGTCGACAGCAGGTTGATCGAGCGGATCACATTGGCGCCGATCAGCGGCTTGAACACGTTCAGCTCCATATGGCCCTGAAGCCCGCCGACGGTGACTGCGACGTGATTGCCCATCACCTGCGCGGCGACCATCGTCAGCATCTCCGCCTGCGTCGGATTGACCTTGCCCGGCATGATCGAGCTTCCCGGCTCATTCTCAGGAAGCTTCAATTCGCCCAGGCCGCAGCGCGGACCCGAGCCCAGCAGCCGGACGTCATTGGCGATCTTGGTCAGCGCCACGGCGATCACATTGAGCACGCCCGACAACTCGACCAGGTCGTCGTGCGCGGCCAGCCCGGCGAACTTGTTCGGCATCGACGTGAAGGGCAGCTGCGTGAGGTTCGCGACTTCCTTCGCGAACTCCTCGGCAAAACCCTTGGGCGCGTTCAATCCAGTGCCGACCGCAGTGCCGCCCTGCGCAAGGCGAAGCACACGCGGCAGCACGCCTTCGACCCGCGCGATGCAGTCCTCGATCTGCGCCGCATAGCCGGAGAATTCCTGGCCAAGCGTCAGCGGCGTCGCGTCCTGCAAGTGGGTGCGGCCGATCTTGACGATGTCGTCCCAGCGCTGCGCCTGGTCGGCGAGCCGCGCGTGGATCATGCGCAGGGCCGGCAGCAGCTTTTTGTTGACCGCCACCGCCGCGGCAATGTGCATCGCCGTCGGGAAGCTGTCGTTCGACGACTGGCCCTTGTTGACGTGATCGTTCGGATGGACCGGCTCCTTGCCGCCGCGCTTGCCGCTAAGGATTTCGTTGGCGCGGCCGGCGATCACTTCATTGGCATTCATGTTCGACTGGGTGCCCGACCCGGTCTGCCAGATGACGAGCGGGAACTGGCTGTCGAGGTCGCCGCGCGCGACTTCCGCCGCCGCCTGCTGGATCGCTTCGGCAAGCTGCGGGTCGAGCCCGCCTATGCGCGCATTCACCCGCGCCGCCGCCTGCTTCACGAAGCCCAGTGCATGGACGATCTCCAGCGGCATCTGCTCGCGCGGTCCGAAGGGGAAATTGCCGATGCTGCGTTCGGTCTGCGCGCCCCAATAAGCGTCCGCGGGGACGTCGATCGGACCGAAGCTGTCGGTCTCGGTGCGCGTGTCGTTCGCCATGGATAATCCTTCGCTGGTCGTCGCTGCTGAGGCTGTGGCGCGCCACTAGACCTGCGCGCCCAAGAGCGTCAACGCAGGCGCGGCAGCATCCATGTCAAGCATGCTTTACCACGAAATTTGCGGCGCCGCCGAGTCCGGATTAAGCGCCCCCGCTCAACGAGGAATCAGCGGCTGACCAATGAGTGACCGGGACCCAGACCTGCGCCGCAACGCGCCCAAGCTGCAGCTGCACGTGCCGGAGCCGCCATTTAGGCCTGGCGATACGCCGGACTTTTCGTCGATTCAGGTGCCCGCGGCCGGCGAAGCGCCGCGTCCCGACAGCACTGCGGCTGCGGCCGAAACTCACTCGCTCGCCACCTCGCTCGTGCGCGTGCTCGACGATGACGCGAAGGCAGTCGGCCCGTGGGACCCGAAGCTCGACGCGGACACGCTTCGCAAGATGCTCCGCGACATGGTCACCGTTCGCGTCTTCGACGACCGGATGTACCGGGCTCAGCGGCAGGGGAAGACCAGCTTCTACATGAAGTGCACCGGCGAGGAGGCGATTGCGGTCGCGGCGGCCACCGCGATGGACCGCGACGACATGCACTTCCCGACCTACCGGCAGCAGGGGCTCTTGATCTCGCGCGGCTATCCGCTGGTCGAGATGATGAACCAGATCTACTCGAACCGCGGCGACAAGCTTCGCGGTCGCCAGCTGCCGATCATGTATTCGGATAAGGCGCACGGCTTCTTCTCGATCTCCGGCAACCTCGGCACGCAGTTCCCGCAGGCGGTCGGCTGGGCGATGGGCGCCGCGATCAAGGGCGACAGCCGCATCGCGATGGGCTGGATCGGCGACGGCGCGACCGCGGAAGGCGACTTCCACAGCGCCATGACTTTCGCCGCCGTCTACAACGTGCCGGTGATCCTCGCGACGGTGAACAACCAGTGGGCGATCTCCAGCTTCTCCGGCATTGCCGGCGGCGAGCGCGCGACCTTCGCGCAGCGCGGCGTCGGCTATGGCGTCGCCAGCCTGCGCGTCGACGGCAATGACGCGCTTGCCGTCTACGCCGCGGTGCAATGGGCGGCGGAGCGCGCGCGTTCGAACAGCGGCCCGACGCTCATCGAGTTCTTCACCTACCGCGCCGAGGGCCATTCCACGTCCGACGACCCCTCCGGGTACCGCCCGACCAACGAAGCCAAGGCGTGGCCGCTCGGCGATCCGATCGAGCGGCTGAAGTCGCACCTGATTGCACTCGGCGAGTGGGACGAACAGCGGCAGGAGGCGCTGGTCGCCGAATGCGACGCTGCGGTCCGCGCGGCCCAGAAGGAATCGGAACGGCGAGGCATCCTGCCGCAGCAGGGCAATGAGAATATCGAGAGCATGTTCGAGGACGTCTACGCCGAGGTGCCGTGGCACATCGCCGAGCAGCGCGACGCGTCGCTGAGAGAGGCGCGCGACTGATGCCGACCATGAACATGATCCAGGCGCTCAACGACGCGCACAAGGTGGTGATGGCCGCCGACGAGGACATCGTCGTCTTCGGTGAGGACGTCGGCTATTTCGGGGGCGTCTTCCGCGTCACCGAAGGGTTGCAGAAACAGTTCGGCAAGACGCGCGCATTCGACGCGCCGATCAGCGAGGGCGGCATCGTCGCCGCCGCGGTCGGGATGGCGGCCTATGGCTTGAAGCCGCTGATCGAGATCCAGTTCGCCGATTACATCTACCCGGGCTACGACCAGATCGTCAGCGAAGTCGCGAAGATGCGCTACCGCACGGCCGGCGAGTGGACGATGCCGATGGTCATCCGCACGCCCTATGGCGGCGGCATTTTCGGCGGTCAGACGCACAGCCAGTCGCCCGAAAGCCTGTTCACCCACATCGCCGGCCTGAAGGTGGTCGTGCCCTCGACGCCCTACGACGCGAAGGGCCTCCTCATCTCCGCAGTCGAGGATCCCGACCCGGTGATCTTCTTCGAGCCCAAGCGCATCTACAACGGCCCGTTCGACGGCCATCACGACAAGCCGGTGAAGCCCTGGTCCAAGCACCCGGCCAGCGAGGTGCCCGAAGGCCATTACACCGTGCCCATCGGTAAGGCGGCGGTCGTTCGTGAAGGCGAAGCGCTGACGGTGCTCACCTACGGCACCATGGTGCACGTCAGCCTCGCCGCGGTCGAAGAGAATGGCATCGACGCCGAGGTGATCGACCTGCGCACCCTCGTTCCGCTGGATCTCGCGACCATTGAGGGATCGGTGAAGAAGACCGGTCGCTGCCTAGTCGTCCACGAAGCGCCCCGCACCAGCGGCTTCGGCGCGGAACTGGTCAGCCTGGTGCAGGAGCGCTGCTTTTACCACCTCGAAGCGCCGGTCGAACGCGTCACCGGCTGGGACACGCCCTATCCGCACGCCTACGAATGGGCCTATTTCCCCGGCCCGAAGCGCTTGAAGCACGCTCTTGAAAAAGTGATGGCAGACTAATGGCTCGATACGAATTCAAGCTGCCGGACATCGGCGAAGGTATTGCCGAGGCGGAGATCGTCGCTTGGCACGTGAAGGTCGGCGACACGATCGGCGAAGACCAGCAGATCGCCGACATGATGACGGACAAGGCGACGGTCGAAATGGAATCGCCGGTCGCCGGCAAGGTCGTGGAGCTGGCCGGCGAAGTCGGTGACCAGATACCGATCGGCTCGGTCCTGGCGGTGATCGAGACTGAAGGCGCTGCTGGCGGCGACGCGTCGCTTCCGACCAGCGAGCAGGACGGCACCGAGACCAGTGGCGGCGGCCAGCGTACCGATGATGTGCCGATGGCCGACGGTGCAGTCACCCCGACGCCGGCGCAGGAAGAAGAGCTGCCGATTACGAAGGTCGAAGAGGCCAGCAAAGCCGCGCGCCCTGAGCCGTCTTCCAATTCTGTGCCGCAAGTCGAAAGCAGTGCTTCGACAAGCTCAGCACGAACGGGAGGAGCCCACGTCCTCGCCTCGCCGGCCGTCCGCCAGCGCGCGCGCGACCTCGGCGTGGATCTCTCCCAGGTAAAGACCGCGTCCGACCGTATCCGCCACTCGGACCTCGACGCTTACCTGCTGTACAACGGCGGCAACGTCTCCAGCCGACCCGCTTCGGCGCCGCGGCAGGACCAGACCATCAAGGTCGTCGGGCTGCGCCGCAAGATCGCCGAGAACATGGCCGAGGCGAACCGGCGCATCCAGCATTTCACCCTGGTCGAGGAATATGACGTAACCGCGCTTGAGGAAGCGCGGCAGATGATGAACCGCGACCGCGGCTCGAACCCGAAGCTAACGCTCCTGCCGTTCCTGATCACGGCCTTGTCGCGCGGCCTCGCCGAATGGCCGATGCTCAACGCGACCTTCGACGATGAAGCCATGGTCGTCACCCGCCATGGCGCCGTGCAGATGGGCGTCGCGACGCAGACCCAGAATGGGCTGATGGTCGCGACCATCCGCGACGCGCAATCGCGCTCGATCTGGGAGCTCGCGTCGGAAATCCTCCGCCTCTCCGAAGCCGCGCGCAGCGGCAAGGCGAGCCGGGAGGAGCTGTCCGGCGCGACCTTCACCGTCTCGAGCCTCGGGCCGATGGGCGGGATCACTTCGACGCCGGTGGTCAATCCACCTCAGGTCGCAATCGTCGCCGTGAACAAGATCGAGGACAAGCTCGTCCCCGTCGGTGGCGAAATCGAAGTTCGGAAGCGGATGAACCTTTCGCTCAGCTGCGACCACCGCGTGGTCGACGGCTGGGACGCTGCTAGCTTCATGCAGACCTTGAAGGGCTACATCGAAAACCCGCTGCGGTTGCTTTCGGCCTAAGCCGGAACAATGTCGCCGGTGTTGAAAGCCGGCAACAAAATACCATTTAGTTTCAATGCTTTCATTGAAGATGCGAGCGGCAGCTGTAGCTGCCGCAACACTCCTGTTCGGCTGCAATGCGGGCCAGCGCCCTCAAACCGCCTCCGCCGCTCCGCAGGCCGCTCAGGTCGTTGCGGCGGTAAAGGAGGCTGCCTTGCCGGTAAGCGGCGCCGGCTCGGACTATGATCGGCTGCTGAGCGCCGCGGCGGGCGCCACGCGCGTGCTGCTGGGCGAGTCCACTCACGGCACTCACGAATATTATCGTGAGCGCGCGCGCATTACGCAGCGGCTAATCCGCGAGCATGGCTTCAATGCCATTGCGATCGAAGGCGACTGGTCTCCGACCTATCGCGTCAACCTCTACGTTCGTGGGCTAGGCGACGACCGTTCCGCCACGCAGGCGCTCGGAAGCTACAAGAAGTTCCCGAAATGGATGTGGCGCAACAGCGACTTCCGCGACTTCGTGGAGCAACTGCGCGCTTACAACATGACGCTTCCTGCCGCCCAGCGCGTCGGCATCTATGGCGCGGACGTTTACGACCTGTTCGAGGCCGCGGACGCGGCGGTCGCGCACCTTCGCTCGGTCCACCCGGCGGCGGCGCGCCAGGTCAGGGCCAAGTACAATTGCTTCAGGGATTTTCGGCGGGACGTTCATGCCTACGGCACGGCCGCCCAGACGCCCGGCGTCTCCTGCGCCAAAGAGGCGAGCAGCGCCCTTGCTCTAGTCCGCCGCTTGCCTGCTGCCGACGGCGTCGGGCCAGCCGAAGCGCGCTTCGCCGCGATCCGCGCAGCCGAATCGGTCGCCGCCGCGGAGGAATATTTCCGGACCGTCTATGCGCAGCGGGACGGGTGGAACCTGCGTGACCAGAAGATGGCGGCAAACATTGAGGCCGTAGCCGCCCATGCTGCGCAAATCACCGGCCGCGAAGGCAAGGTCGTCATGTGGAGTCATAACAGCCACACTGGCGATGCGCGGGGGACGGGCGCTTCGCTGAAGGGCGAGTTCAATATCGGACAGCTGATGAAGCAGCGCCACGGCGACCGGGCGATGCTGGTCGGCTTTCTCACTCATTCGGGCACGGTCGCCGCGGCCCCGGCCTGGGATCAGGACCATCGTGAGTTCACGCTGAAGCCGGCGATTGCCGAAAGCGACGCCGACCTCTTTCACCGCACCGGGCTCGACAATTTCCTGCTGGTGCTGAGGCAAGACACGAAGCTGTCGGCGGCCCTGACGACCCCGCTCCTGCAGCGGGCGGTCGGCGTCGTTTACGTGCCCCATGCCGAGATGCAGAGCCATTATGGCGCCGCGTCGCTTGCTCAGCAGTTCGACGCGACAATCTACTTCGATCGTACGCGGGCAGTCCGCGCGATCTAGGCGAGGCAGGGCGGCCGCTGACCGCCCTGCGCTGGCTCAAGCAGCGAGTGCGAGTTCCGCACCCAGCGCCGCGTTGATCGAGGCTTCGCGCTGCTCGGGGCCGATCGCCAGACCGTCCGCTGCGACGAACTCCGGGTCGATGCCGATGAAGCCGAACACGCCGCGCAGGTAGCTCTCCAAATGCTCCAGCGGTGCAGACGGCGAACCTTCGTCATAGATGCCGCCGCGGGCGAGGGCGATGATGACGCGCTTGCCGCCGGCGAGACCTTCAGGGCCGTTCTCCGTGTAGCGGAAGGTCGTGCCCGCCACGAGAATGCGGTCGAGCCAGGACTTGAGCTGGGTCGGCAGCGTGAAATTGTACATCGGCGCGCCGATCACGACGGTGTCCGCCGCCAGGAATTCGTCGAGCACGCTGGTGTCGGCGAACGCGTCCAGCGTCAGATGCGGCAGCGGGTCGGCGACGAGGTCGCGATAGACGACCTTCTCGCCCGACAAGGCGGACTTGAGCTGACTGACGATGTTGCGTGAAATGGCCCGGCTGGCGCTGTTTTCGCCAGTGATGCTGCTATCGAGATGCAGGATAGTCACTATTGCCTCCTAAGTATTGCTTTGATACCGAGGCACCCTACGTAACCACGAGCCGAAGAGCGGCAAGAACGGATATTTTTGTGCGCGACGAACAAATTTGTGGCGCAGGAACAAGGAGGTAACCGGCATGAAAGACCCAAAGGACCCGGTATGCCGGACGATCAGCACCCTGCTGTCGCGGATCGGCGACAAATGGACGGTTCTGGTCGTGCAGACCCTCGGCAGCGGCCCGAAGCGGTTCAACGAGCTGCGTCGGGAGATTCCGAGCGTCTCGCAGCGGATGCTGACGCTCACCCTGCGAAATCTCGAACGCGACGGCCTAGTCAGCCGCACGGTGACGCCGAGCATCCCGCCGCGCGTCGACTACGAACTTACGGAACTCGGCCAATCGCTTCAGAAGCCGATCTGCGGGCTCGCGACATGGGCCAATGAACATGTCGGAGAGATCCACCATGCCCGCTCGCGTTTCGATGCGGAGCAGGACGCCAAGGCGGAGGCGGCCTGACGATGGCCGAGCTGCCGGGCGGCGTCGTTCACGACCTCCCGCAGGACTTTGCCGAGGCGCTGCGGGCCGACGAACCGGCGCTGGCAACCTGGCAGGACATCACGCCGCTCGCCCGCAACGAATGGATCTGCTGGGTCGAGGACGCGAAGAAAGCGGAGACGCGTTCCAAGCGCATCCGCTGGGGCACCGAAAATCTCAACGCCGGCAAGCGCCGCCCCTGCTGCTGGCCGGGATGCAAACATCGCTAATGCCGCCGCGCCGGGCGGCGCGTGACAATTGAAACAATAAGGTTCGCGCCGCAGCATCGAACCGCGACGCTCAGGGCGGAAAAGGCTCCCATTGGACAACCGACGGAGCTTCGTATGACCCCCCTTCAGGTACGGCTGGTGCAAGACAGCTTCTCAGCTGTCATGGCGCAGCGCGCCGAGGCGTCCGTCGTCTTTTATCGCCGCCTGTTCGCGGTGGCGCCGGATATGCGCCGGCTGTTCAGCGGCGATCAGAGCCGCAAGGCGCTGCAGGTGCTGACCACGATCGTCGACAATCTCGACCAGCTTGGGCTGCTTCTCGATTCCGTCGAATATCTCGCACAACGGCACGCCAGCCTCGGCGTCCGCGAGCACCATTATGCGCTCGTCGGCCAGGCGCTGATCGAGACTCTCCGCGAGTGCCTCGGCGAGCGCTTCACTCGCGAGACCGAGCGGGCGTGGGGCTATGCCTACACGATCCTTAGCGGACGGATGGTCCGCGCCGAACTGGACGGGCGCCGACTAGCTGCGTGAGGCGCCGGTCAGCTCGACCAGCAATTCCCGGATGCTCTGCCGGTTGAACGGCTTCTCGATGAACGGCCGCCCGGCTTCGCCAAGGAAGCGCGTCGCCGCAGGGCCCAACGTATCGCCGGTCACATAGCCCAACCGCCCGGCCATGTGCGGCCGGTTCGCGGACAGCCATTTCAGCAAAGCGGGCCCATCCACGTCCGGCATCCTGAGGTCGGACAGGATGACGTCGAACTCCTCCGCTGCCGCGATCTCGATCGCTTCGCGGCCGCTGTTCACGACCGTGCAGCCATAGCCTTCTCGCTCGAGGAAGCGCGCCAGAGAGCTCGCAAGCTCCGGCTCGTCGTCGACGACCATTGCACGCCCGACCCGGGGCGCCGGCCGCGCCGGCGGCGCAACTTCCGCAGGCTTTGCCGCCGCATTAACCGGCAGCTCGATCAGGAAGCTCGCCCCCTTGTCCCCGCTTTCGAGCGACAGCCGCCCGCCATGCGCCTCGACGACGCCGTGGCTGAACGACAGGCCGATGCCCGTGCCCGCCCCCTGCGGCTTGGTCGTGAAGAACGGCTCGAAGATACGCCGGGCGATCTCCGGAGGAATGCCGGGACCATTGTCGGCGACCCTGATGCACACGCGCTCGGCTTCGGCATTGTAATGGGTCGACACGCGGATCTCGCGCTCCTGGTCGCACTCCTCCAGCGCCTGCTGGGCGTTGATCAGCAAGTTCACGAGCACCTGGTGGAGCTGGTCGCTGTCCGCGGCGACCGGCGGCAGATCGGGCCCGAAGTCCGTGATCACCTTGATGCCGTTGCTGCGCAGCCCGTAATTGGTGAGCTCAAGCGCGGCACGAGCGACGGATTCCACCTCCAGGCGAACCCGCTGTGGCTCGCGCTGCCGCGCCATCGCAAGGAAAGTCTGGACGATCCGCGAGCAGCGCTCGGCCGACTTGCGGATGCGCTCGGCACTTGCCGCAAACTCCGTGCCCTCGGCATCTTCGCCGAGCAGGATCGCTTCTCCGACCACCACCGCCAGCGGGTTGTTGAGCTCGTGACTGACCCCGGCCAGCAGCGAGCCGAGCGCGGTCAGCTTTTCCGACTGCGCCAGTGCCTCGCGCGATTGGACCAGCGCCTCCTCGGCCTTCTTCTGGGCAGTGATGTCGACATAGATGCCGCCGACCTGCGTCAGCGCGCCAGTCTCGTCGGGTACAGGGAACCTCGTGTTCAGGCCGTAAATGCGCCCCGCGGGCAGATCGAAAACCTGTTCGTCGGTCCGCGGCGTGCCGGTCGCCAGAACCTCGCGCTCGATTTCCGCGCCGGATATGGCAACTTCGGAAGGCGCCACCTCCGCTGCCGTTTTCCCGACGACGTCTTCGACGGCAAGGCCGAGGTTGGTCGCCGCTTCCTGGTTGATGAGCAGGTAGCGGCCGTCCGCATCTTTCAGGAACATCGTGATCGGCGCGTATTGCATGAAGGCGGCAAGCCGCGCCTCGCTGGCGCGCAGCCGCCGTTCGGCCTCGATCCTGTCGGTCGTGTCGAGGATGACGCCGCCGATGAAGCGGTTCTTCCCCTCTTCGTCCTGCACGGGGAATCGGATCGCCAGTCCCGAACGCCTGCCGATGCAGGTGTTGAACTCGCTTTCCAGGATCTGCGGCTCGCCGGTCTCGCGGATCAGGCGATCGACTTCGGCCGCTTCCTGGGCGGTTTCCGGCTCGATCAGTTCGTCCGGGTGAAGGCCGATCAACGCATCTGGGCTGGTCTCGAACCGGTCGGCCATGAAGCGATTGACGACGACGAACCGCCCATCCTCGTCCTTCAGGTACATTGCTGCAGGCGCGTGATCGAGGAAGGCGGTCAGCTTGGCCTCGCTGTCGCGAAGTTTCTTCTCCGCTTCGACCTGGTCGGTGACGTCGATCAGGACGACGCCGATGTGCGTCACTTCGCCCTTACGGTCGCGGATCGGGAAGCGGGTCGAGACGGTGTGCGTGATCTTGCCCCGGGTATGGAAGGTCTGCTGCGTCACCAGCGGCTCGCCGGACTCGATCACTTGCCGGTCGAGCTCCGCCACTTCGTCCGCCTCGTCCGACCGGACGACGTCTCGCGCATATTTGCCGACGATTTCCTCGGCCGGGTGGCCCATCATCGTGCCGGTATAATCGTTGACGCGCTCGTAGCGGCCGTCGCGCGCTTTCAGGTACATCGCCGCCGGCGCATGCTCGAAAAAGGCTTCGAGCCGCGCTTCGCTTTCGCGCAGCGCCGCTTCGGTCTCCATCTGCTCGGTCAGGTCACGAACCGATGCGGTGAAGATGCGGGTTCCGGTCGGCGTATAGGCTTCGGTAAGCGCCAGCTCGGCCGGGAAGACCGACCCATCCGAGCGCATCGCTTCGACGTTCACGCGCTGTCCGACCACGCGCGGCCCGCCGTCGCGAACGTAGCGCGCCATGCCGTTGTTGTGGGCGTCGCGGTGCTGCGGCGGGATGATGAGTTCCGAAATCGGCTGGCCGATCGCCTCGTCCCGGCGATAGCCGAACGCGGCCTCGGCGGCCGGGTTGAACTCGAGCACGACCCCGCGCTCATCGATTACGACAATGCAGTCCAGCGACGCGGCGAACACCGACGCCAGCATTGCGTCCTTATTAGCAGTCATCTGTGCCCCTAACCCCTTGAGCATCTTAGCAGAAGGCGGCGGGCCGTAAACAAGGAACTAACGGGCAGGACGCTGCCGGCAGCATTGCCGGCGGCGGAGGGATTTTAGAGGGCCGTCAAGCTATCCCAGCGCATCAGCACCGCGGTCACTGCGAAGCTGGCGAACGATATCGCCCAGGGGCTCGAAGCAATCCTGCTCAGCACCCGCGGAAGGTCGGCAATCTTGTCGCTGAGGCGCCGGCGCTCGCGGTTCATGGGGGCGAGACTAGCCATCATCCGAACAACTGGTGAGAGAAGAACAGCTCGTAGCCGGTCCGCAGCGTCGCAAAGGTCAGCGCCGTCGTCACGATCATGACGCGGTAGACCTTGGGCGGGAGGGCGAAACCAGACATGCTCATTCTCCATTGGGGCGAACCATGCCCTTCTGGGCTGCCGATGCTGCCCCCGCGTGTCGCTGCCTGAAGAATATTGTTTCAATTGTGTCAGGAGGCGCTCGCCAGCGCGCCGGTGAGGACGCGCTGAAGCTTGTCCAAGCGCTGGATTCTTCTCTACGGCGCAAAGCGAACGGCAGGGCTCCGACAAGCGCCGGCCGAACGGAGTTTGCTTGTGCTGAAGCCCGTCACGACCGACATTGAAGCGCTGAAGACAGTCGAGGAGCGGCTGCGCTGGCTCTCCGCCTGGACCATCCACCACGCCAATCACATCCGCGAGAGTGCCGATGGCCTGAAGGTCGGCGGACACCAGGCGAGCTGCGCCTCCATGACGGCGATCATGGCCGCGCTTTATTTCCACGCGCTCGGCCCGAACGACCGGGTCGCGGTCAAGCCGCATGCCGGACCGGTGCTCCACGCCATTCACTATCTGCTCGGTTCGCAATCGCGCCAGGCGCTCGAGAATTTCCGCGGCTTCGGCGGCGCGCAGAGCTACCCCAGCCGCACCAAGGACCGCATCCCCGTCGACTTCTCGACCGGCTCGGTCGGCCTCGGCGTCGCGATCACGTTGTTCGCGAGCCTCGTGCAGGATTACCTCTCGGCCCGCGGCTCGCTCGAGGAGCAGGGCCGGGGCCGGTTCGTCGCGCTGATGGGCGATGCCGAACTCGACGAAGGCAATATCTACGAAGCCATTATCGAGGGCGCGAAGCATGACGTCCGCAACCTCTGGTGGATCGTCGATTACAACCGCCAGAGCCTCGATGCGACCAGCGCCGACCGCATGTTCGAGCGCTTCGACGAGATCTTCAAAAGCTGCGGCTGGCGCGTCGTCGAGCTTCGCTACGGCAAGACGCTCAAGGCCGCTCTGGACGGCAATACCGCGCTGAAAAGCTGGTTCGAGCAGCTGTCGAATGCCGACCTGTCCGGGCTCCACTACCAAGGCGGCGCCGCATGGCGGACGCGCATCGAGGCGGAGGTCGGCAAGAAGGCCGCGCCGTTCCTTGAGCAATATGACGACGAGGCGCTTGGGCGGCTGTTCACCGACCTTGGCGGCCATTGTATGGAGACCTTGGTCGAGGCTTTCGATGCCGCGCAGGACGATGTGCCGACCTTCTTCATTGCCTGGACGATCAAGGGCTTCGGCCTGCCGTTCGCCGGCCATAAGGACAATCACGCGGGGCTGATGAACCCGACGCAGACAGCGGCGCTGCGCGAGAGCATGGGTGTGCGCGAGGGACGGGAGTGGGAGCCGCTCGAAGGCATTGGCGACAATGCGCTGCCCGGCGTCGAAGCGCTGATCGAGCGCAGCCGGGTGGCGCGGGAAAAGCGTGGTCGCTCGTTCGGCAGCGTGAAGGTGCCGGCGCTCGCCGCTCCATCGGGTGAGGAGCAGTCGACCCAGGCCGCGTTCGGCCGCATCATGCTCGACCTGTCGAAGGCGGGCGGCGACCTCGCCGACCGGATCGTCACCACTTCACCGGACGTGACCGTATCGACCAACCTCGGCGCCTGGGTGAACCAGCGCGGCCTCTTCCGCCGCGCCGACATGCCGGACGTGTTCGCCAAGGCGAAGATCGCTTCCGCGCAGAAATGGGGCGCGACCAACCAGGGACAGCACATCGAACTGGGCATCGCGGAATCCAACCTGTTCCTGATGCTGGCGGCGGCGGGCCTGTCCGGAGAATTGTTCGGGACGCGCCTGTTCCCGGTCGGCACGCTCTACGATCCATTCATTGCGCGCGGCCTCGATAGCCTCAACTACGCCTGCTACCAGGACGCGCGCTTCCTGCTCGTCGCAACGCCGAGCGGCGTCACCCTTGGCCCGGAAGGCGGTGCCCACCAGTCGATCAACCCGCCGCTGATCGCGCTCGGGCAGCCGGGCCTGAGGCACTACGAACCGGCTTTCGCCGACGAGCTTGCCGCGATGATGGAAGAGGCCTTCCGGCTGATCGACGACCCCGACGGCGAAAGCACCTATTTGCGCCTGTCGACGCGAAGCATCACCCAGGTAGCGCGCATCGGAGACGAATGGCGCGCAGGCGCGCTCGCCGGCGGCTATTGGCTGCGCGAACCCGCCGCCGGTGCCGAAGCGGCGATCGTCGCCATGGGCGCGGTGTTGCCCGAAGCACTTGCCGCCTGGGACGAACTCAAGGACGACGTGCCCGGACTCGGCCTGCTCGCCGTCACCTCGCCCGACCTGCTCCACCGCGGCTGGACCGCCGCGCAGGCGAAGCGCTGGAGCGGGGCACGCGAGGCGAGCCATGCCGAACAGCTCCTCTCGCGCCTCTCACCGACTGCCGGCCTCGTCACCATCGCCGATGCGGCGCCCGCCTCATTGTCGTGGCTCGGCGGCGTACTCGGCCAGCGTGTCGCGCCGCTTGGCGTCGAGAAGTTCGGCCAGACCGGCAGCCTCGCCGACCTCTACGCGGCATACCGCCTCGACGGCGACGCAATCACGCAAGGCGTTGCCGAGCTTCTGCTCCCTGCCTAGGACGCAAAGCATGCCGGGACGCTTTTTTGATCAGTGGCAGGTTGGCGAGACGATCGCTCACCCGATCACCCGCACGGTGACCGAGACCGACAACCTCCTGTTCTCGACGCTCACGCACAACCCGCAGCCGCTGCACCTCGATGCCGAAGCGGCAAAGGGCAGCGAGTTCGGGCAGATCCTCGTCAACAGCTGCTTCACCTTCAGCCTGGTGGTCGGCGTCTCGGTTGCGGAGACGACGCTCGGCACGCTGATCGCCAACCTCGGCTTCGACGAAGTGAAATTCCCGAAGCCGGTGTTCCTCGGCGACACACTGCGGATCGAGAGTGAATGCGTCGCCACTCGCGCGAGCAATTCACGGCCGGGTGCGGGCATCGTCACTTGGGAGCATCGCGCCATCAACCAGCGCGGCGAGACGGTCTGCACGATGAAGCGTTCCGCGCTACTGCACGGCAGCAGCAATGGCTGAGCCGCGCAGCTGGCTGTTCGTGCCGGCGGACAGCGAGAAGAAGATCTTGAAGGCGCTGGAAAGCGAGGCCGATGCGCTCATTTTCGACCTCGAGGACAGCGTCGCGCCGGCGCAGAAGGCCGCCGCGCGTGATATTTTGAAGGGGCTTCCGAAGCGCTCCGGCGGTCCGCAGTGGTGGATGCGCATCAACCCGCTCGCGTCCGACTATCTGAAGGACGATCTGGAGCTGATCGGCAAGGCCGACATTCACGGCATCGTCCTGCCCAAGGCGGAGAGCGGCGCCGACGTCATCGAGCTCGCCCACCGCACCGGCAACATCCCGGTCCACGCGATCGTCACCGAAACGCCAGCCAGCCTGTTCGGCCTTTTGTCCTATCGCGATCCCAAGTCGCCCTTGGCCGCCATGAGCTGGGGTGCCGAGGACCTCTCCGCGGCGATCGGCGCGTCGGCGAAGACGGATGCCGATGGCGAGCTCAGCTTCACCTATAAGCTGGCGCGGTCGCTATGCCTTGCTGGCGCCGTTGCTGCGGGCGTGCAGCCGGTCGACGGCGTCTATGCCGACTTCCGCGATGAAGAGGGCTTGCGTTTGGAAGCCGAGGCTGCCCGCCGCGAAGGCTTCACCGGCAAGCTCGCGATCCACCCGGCGCAAGTGGCCGTGATCAACGCCGCCTTCACGCCGTCGGCCGACGAAGTGTCGCACGCCGAACAGGTGGTCGCCGCCTTCGAGGCGCATCCGGAAGCGGGCGTGTTGTCGGTCGGAGGCAAGATGGTCGACCGCCCGCATCTCGTTCAGGCGCGGCGCGTTCTGGAAAGGGCCACCAGGGAGTAGTCGATGGCTGAAGCGGTGCATCTAGTTCCTTCGGACTTCAACGCCCGCATCGGTCCTCAACAACTCGCCGAGCTGCACAGGCAGGCGGACAGCGATCCGGATCGCTTCTGGCTCGACCAGGCGCAGCGGCTGACCTGGGACAAATTTCCGACGCGGGCCGGCGACTGGTCGTTCGCCGAGGACGATTTCCGCATCCGCTGGTTTGAGGACGGGCAGCTCAACCTGTCCATAAATTGCCTCGACCGGCACCTTGCCGAACATGGCGACCGCACCGCCATCATTTTCGAAGCCGACGAACCCGACACAGGTCACCGCTGGACCT
This sequence comes from Sphingomicrobium sp., assembly GCA_036563485.1. Taxonomy (NCBI): domain Bacteria; kingdom Pseudomonadati; phylum Pseudomonadota; class Alphaproteobacteria; order Sphingomonadales; family Sphingomicrobiaceae; genus Sphingomicrobium; species Sphingomicrobium sp. The sequence goes on from DATCMI010000001.1 coordinate 1,173,937, forward strand.
ATCGCCAGCTCTACGAAGAGACCTGTCGTTTCGCCAACCTGCTGAAGCAGCGCAGCGTTCGGCGCGGCGACCGCGTCATGATCTACATGCCGATGATCCCGGAAGCCGCGGCGGCGATGCTCGCCTGCGCGCGGATCGGCGCGGTCCATTCGGTGGTGTTCGGCGGCTTCTCGCCGGAAAGCCTGCACGGCCGCATCGTCGACTGCGACGCGGTTGCCGTGATCACCGCCGACGAAGGCGTTCGCGGCGGCAAGCGCATCCCGCTCAAGCGCAATGTCGACCAGGCGCTCGAGCCGCGCGACGTCGGCACTGTGATCGTCGTCACGCGCACCGGAGGCGACGTGCCGCTGAAGGATGGCCGCGACGTCCTCTATTCGGACGTCCGCAACAGTCTCGGCATAGAATGCGAGCCGGAGGCGATGAACGCGGAAGACCCGTTGTTCATCCTCTACACGTCGGGCTCCACGGGAAAGCCCAAGGGCGTTGTGCACACGACCGGCGGCTACGCAGTCTGGGCGGCGACGACCTTCGACTGGATCTTCGACTATCGCGACGACGACATCTTCTGGTGCACTGCCGACGTCGGCTGGATCACCGGCCATTCGTATGTCGTCTACGGCCCGCTCGCGAACCGCGCGACGACGGTGATGTTCGATGGCGTCCCGAACTATCCCGACTTCGGCCGCTTCTGGGAGACGGTCGACAGGCTCGGCGTCACCATCTTCTACACGGCGCCGACGGCGATCCGCGCGCTGATGCGGGAAGGCGAAGCGCCGGTGAAGGCGCACAGCCGCAAGTCGCTGCGCCTGCTCGGAACGGTCGGCGAACCGATCAACCCCGAAGCCTGGGAATGGTATTGGCGCGTCGTCGGCGACGGCCGCTGCCCGGTCGTCGACACCTGGTGGCAGACGGAAACCGGCGGCATCCTGATGTCGCCCTTTCCTGGCGCGGTCGACATGAAGCCCGGCTCCGCGACCAAGCCGGTTCCCGGCATCAAGCCGCTCCTCCTCGACGCGGAACACAACATCCTGGAAGGCGCGACCAGCGGCAATCTGTGCCTCGCGACCTCATGGCCCGGGCAGATGCGCACCGTCTGGGGCGATCACGCCCGCTTCTTCGAGACCTACTTCAAGACCTATCCCGGACTGTACTTCACCGGCGACGGCTGCCGGCGGGACGAGGATGGCTATTATTGGATCACCGGCCGCGTCGACGATGTCATCAATGTGTCGGGCCATCGGATCGGCACTGCGGAGGTCGAAAGCGCCCTTGTCGCTCACCCGAAGGTCGCGGAAGCGGCGGTCGTTCCCTTTCCGCACGACATCAAGGGCCAGGCGATCTACGCTTATGTAACGCTCAACGCCGGGGAAGATGGTGACGACGCGTTGCGCGCGGAACTCAACCAGGCCGTCCGCAAGGATATCGGTGCACTGGCCGCGCCGGAGAAGATCCACTTCGCGACCGCGCTTCCCAAGACCCGTTCGGGCAAGATCATGCGCCGCATCCTGCGCAAGATCGCCGAAGGTGCCAGCGACGGCTTCGGCGACACCTCGACTCTGGCGGATCCGACGATCGTCGACTTCCTGCTTGCGGGCCGCCAATGATCGCCGTTCTCGTTGCGGCGGCTGTGGCGACATCGGACGCGGCACAGTTTGCGTTCAACCCGATCGACTTCTTCCGCGGCCGCACGCGCGGCGATGGCACGCTCAAGGTGCTCTTCCAGAAGCCGAAGCGTATCCAGGTCGAAAGCGAAGGCGTCGAGCAAAAGGACGGCACGCTGGTGCTGCGGCAGCTGATCAAGGAAGCCGGCAAGAAGCCGCGCACGAGGTTCTGGCGCCTTCGCCAGGTCGCGCCGAACCGCTTCGAAGGAACGCTGACCGACGCCGCGGGACCCGTTCGCGTCGACCTGGTCAAGCAAGGCGTGCGCATCCGCTATACCGCGCCCAATCATCTCAACTTCGACCAGCTGCTCGAACCTGCCGGACCTGGCGAAGTCCACAACCACATGCGGGTCAGGCGCTTCGGCGTCACCGTTGCCCGGCTAGAGGAAGTCATCCGCAAGCTGGACTGATCAAACGGAGCCGCTATCCCTCGCACCACTAGGGGGAGTGGGAATGGCAAGCGTAGCCGAAGCTGAAGAGCGCAAGCCGTGGTCGATGATGCGCGTGGTTGTCGCGTCGTCGGCGGGCACGGCGTTCGAATGGTATGACTTTTTCATCTTCGGCAGCCTGGCGCCTGTCATCTCCAAGGTGTTCTTCGCAGGCCTCGACCCCACGCCGGCGCTGGTCGCCGCGCTTGCGCTGTTCGCGGCCGGCTTCGCGTTCCGGCCGCTCGGAGCGCTGATCTTCGGGGTCGTTGGCGACCGGCTCGGGCGCAAGGGCGCCTTCCTGATCACTGTCAGCCTCATGGGCGGCGCGACTTTCCTGATCGGGCTGCTGCCGACCTATGCGCAGGCGGGCACGCTCGCCGCGGCCCTCCTCATCGTCTTGCGCATCCTCCAGGGGATCGCGCTTGGCGGCGAATATGGCGGCGCGGCGATCTATGTCGCCGAGCATGCGCCCGACGACAAGCGCGGCGCGTCGACTGGGTGGATTCAATCGTCGGCCTCATTCGGCCTCCTTGCAGCGCTGCTCGTCATCGTCGTGACGCGTACCGCGGTCGGCGAAGACGCGTTCGCAAGCTGGGGCTGGCGCATCCCGTTCCTGGTATCGGCCGTGCTCCTCGCCGTCTCGGTTTGGATGCGCGCGAAGCTCGCCGAGAGCCCGCAGTTCAAGAAGCTTCAGGAAGAAGGCGAGGTCGTCCGCCAGCCGCTGCGCGAATCCTTCGGGCGCTGGAGCAACGTCAAGCGCGTGCTCATCGCCTTCTTCGGCATCATGTGCGCGCAAGGTGCCGTCTGGTACTTCACTTTCTTCTACCTGCAGGTGTTCCTCGAACGGTCCCTCGGCCTGCCCGCCGCGACGAAGGACATGCTGCTGATCGTCATGACGCTCGTCAGTGCGCCGCTCTATGTTTTCTTCGGCTGGCTGAGCGACCGCGTTGGACGGAAGCCTGTCATGCTCGGCGGCATGCTGCTCGCCCTCGCGCTCTATTTCCCGGGTTCCTACTGGATCGCGGGCACTGCCAATCCGCAACTCGTCGCCGCCCAGGAAGCGACACCGATTTTCGTCGCAACCGACCCGTCCACCTGCTCCGCGCAGTTCGATCCGGTGGGCACGGCAAAGTTCGTCAGTGCCTGCGACATCGCGAAGAGCACCCTGATCACCAGGGGCATCTCGTTCGAGACCCGTCGGTCAGGCAATGGCCGGACGTATGTGATCGTCGGTACCGAAACCGTGCCGATTACGGGCGGTGAAGGGCTGTCTGGGGCGGAGCTCAAGTCGCTCAAGAGCGCGACCGGCGAGACGGTCAAGGCCGAGCTCACCGCGGCCGGCTATCCGGCGAGCGCTCATCCATCCACTGGCGAGCTCATCATGCTCACCGCGATCCTGCTGCTGTTCGTCGTCGCGGCGACGGCACTCTACGGGCCGCAAGCCGCCGCGCTCGTTGAAATGTTCCCGACGCGCATCCGCTACACGGCAATGTCGCTGCCTTACCATGTCGGCACCGGCTGGGTCGGCGGATTCTTGCCGGTCACCAGCTTCGCGCTGGTGGCGATCACCGGCGATATCTATCAGGGCCTTTGGTACGCCGTGATCTTCACCGCCATTTCGGTCTTCGTCTCGCTGTTCTTCCTCAAAGAAACGGCGGGCAGGCGCCTCGAGGACATCTAGCCGCTTAGGGGCACCAGTGAATGTCGATCGGCTGCTCCGCCTCGGCCAGGACGCGGCCGATCGGCAGCTTGGAGCTGTGGCCGTCGGCGATCGCCTGCTCAAGGATGTCGCGCTTGTCCTGGCCGGTGATGGTGATCAGCACGGTGCGCGCCGACAGGATCGACGCGCGCGTCAACGTCACCCGGGCAACCTCCGCTTCTGCCGGCATCGGGTCCGGCATGACCCCCACGGCACGTCGCGCCTTGGGCGCTTCGAGCGCGGCCTGGAGATCCGGCCCGGCGAAGATCGACGCTGTGTGCCCGTCCTTGCCCATGCCGAGCCAGACGAGGTCCGGCGGCCACGGGAGGTCCTGCAGACGCGCATCCGCCGCATTCCCCGCCATCTGGTAATCTTCCGCGGCTCCACCGGTTAGGGGGATGACGCGCGCGCCGAGCGGCAGGAAAGCCCGGGCAATCTCGCGCACATTCGACAGCTCGCTATCGACGGGCACGATCCGGTCGTCGGTGGGAACGATCGCGACCTTCTTCCACGGCAGCTTGGCGGCGGCGAGCTTGGCGAAAATGGCCGGTCCGGTCTTTCCGCCGGGCACTGCGACCAGCGACGCGTCGCGCGCGTCGATCGCGCTCTCGATGATGAACCCGACATCGCCGGCGACGGCGTCGGACAGCTCGTCGAGGGAATCATATTCCCACCATTCTGCTTCGATCATGTGAGTCCTTCTTAATTATCGCGGGGCTGGTTGCGCATATCCGAACCATCCCGCAACCGCCTGCCCGCGCCGGTTCAGCGCGGGACGGAAGCGAAGCCGGTCGTGCGCGATGTTGCAGAGCGTCGAATCGATCGCCGCAACGCCGGTCCCGCGGTCTACCGTGCATTCGCTGACGAATCCGCGCGCGTCCACCTTCAAGCGCAGGAAAACGGTCTGGCGGCCGGGCCACTGGTCGAGGATGGTCCTTGGAAAGTCGCGGCCTCGGAGCACCGGCGATGCAAGCCGCGGCGCAACCGCGACGCCGCCGTCGCCGCCCCCGCCGGACCCGCTGCCGCTGCCGGTGCCCGTTCCAGTGCCGGATCCGCCCGTACCGGTCCCCGGACCGGGGACCGGGGCGGCCCCCTGCGTCGGCGACGTACCCTGGCGCGGCGTCTCGCTGGTCGCGACTGTCGGGACTGGCGGCACGACGACCCTCGGCTTGATCCTTTTGATCGGCGTGGCCTCGCTCTTGAGGTTGGGCGCCGATCCGCCCGGATCGTCCTTCGGCTTGGGCCTGGCTTTCTCTTGCTGCGGCGGAGGCGGCGGTGGCGGTGGTGGCGGGGGTGGCGGGTCCGGCGTCAGGTCGAACGTGCGAATGGCGCTGTCCACCCCCGGCAAATCCATCTGACCCGACAGGTTCAGGAGCGCGAACACAAGCGCCGCATGCAGCGCCACAACGGCCGCCATGGCGCCGCTTCTTTGTTTGGTGTCGATGTCGTTGCGGTAGGACACAGCGAACTAACGCCGTGCCGACTGCTGCGTTGCGGCAGCCGCCGATTGGGGCAAGCGGCTGCCGATCCCGCTTTACCGTTTCGTGCTCTTGCGCCCGCCGCCGTGACTGGCCTTGCCGCCCTTGCTTGCGATCTCGCGCTGCTTGGCCGGATCCATCGCTGCGAAGCCGCGCTTGGAGCCGCCGCTTTTGCTCGTTGCCATCCTTGTTCCTCCCGTTGAGTGACAAGGCGATAACCGACCAGCGAGACGGCAGTTCACAATGCTGATCGAGGTTAGAAACAGCCGTAGGAACAGCTGTTACGATCCTCTTCGTGACAAATCTGTTGCACGCGCGGAACCAATTCGCGTTGCAGCGGATTGTGCAGCAGCATCTTCTCAGATCATGCGAGGATGCTGCGTATTAAGGGGGCTGGATGCTGCGAAAGGGAAGCGCAGTCATTTCGGTCGCTATTCTCGCGCTTGCGGGCGCGAGCCTTGCGGCATGTGACCGGAAGACTGACGATCAAGGTACGGGGGCGAAGGCTTACGCCTCGCTGCCCGGTGGTCCAAGAGCGACTCCCGCAGCGGCGGCTTTCCCGCAGGACGACGGCAATTGGACCATGCCGTCGAAGGACTATGCGGCGTCCCGCTTTTCGGCGCTAAACCAAATCACGCCCGCGAACGTCGGTAATCTCAACCTTGCGTTCACCTTCTCGACCGGCACCGTCAAAGGGTTCGAAGCGCCGCCGTTGGTCGTCGACGGGACGATGTATATCATCACGCCCTACCCGAATAATCTCTACGCACTCGACCTGACTAAGCCGGGTGCCCCGACGAAATGGGTGTTCAAGCCGAAGCCTGCGGCAGCGGCGCAGGGCGTCGCCTGCTGCGACGTGGTGAACCGCGGCGCCGTCTACGATTCCGGCAAGATCTTCTTCAACACGCTCGACGGCCAGACGATCGCGGTGGATGCGAACAGCGGCCAGCTCGCGTGGCGCACGCAACTCGGAAACATCCAGCGCGGCGAGACCATCACCATGGCGCCGCTGGTCGCGGGCGGCAAGGTGCTGGTCGGCAATTCCGGCGGTGAAATGGGCGTGCGCGGCTGGCTCGCGGCGCTCGATGCCGGGAGCGGCAAGCTCGCGTGGAAAGCTTATAGCACGGGCCCAGACAAGGACGTCCTGATCGACGGCGACTTCAAGCCATTCTACGCGATGGATCGCGGCAAGGACCTAGGCGTCAAGTCGTGGCCGCCCGAACAGTGGAAGATCGGCGGCGGCACCGTCTGGGGCTGGATCAGCTACGATCCGGAAACGAAGATAATCTTCTACGGGACCGGCAACCCGGGTCCCTGGAACCCGGAGCAGCGGCCGGGCGACAACAAGTGGACAACGGGCGTTTTCGCCCGTGATGTCGAGACGGGGAAGGCGCGCTGGTTTTACCAGACGACGCCGCACGATTTGTTCGACCACGACGATATCAACGAGATTATCCTTGCGGACATCCCGGCGAACGGCGGCCGACGACCCGTTATGCTTCGTCCCGCGCGCAACGGCTTTTTCTACGTCCACGACCGGCGCACCGGCCAGGTGCTGAGCGCCGCGCCATTCGGCTATGTGAACGCCTACAAGGGCGTCGATCTTCGCACCGGCAAGATCGTCCCCAACCACGAAAAAGACCCCAAGGTCGGCCGCATCGTGCGCGACATCTGCCCGGCAGCGCCGGGGCTGAAGGACTGGAATCCGGCCGCGTTCAGCCCGGTGACGGGCCTCGTCTACATCCCGCACAATAACCTGTGCATGGACTTCGGCGCGATGCAGGCGAACTATATCGCCGGCACACCCTACGTCGGCGCCGACGTGAAGATGTATGCCGGGCCAGGCGGCAATCGCGGCGCCTTCACGGCCTGGGATCCGCTTCGCCAGCGCAAGGTGTGGGAGATCCCGGAAGACTTCCCGGTGTGGAGCCCCGCACTGGCCACCGCGGGTGGGCTGATCTTCTACGGAACCATGGACGGCTGGTTCAAGGCGGTCGACGCCCGCAACGGCAAGCTCGTCTGGCGCTTCAAAGCGGGCAGCGGGATCATCGCCCAGCCGATCAGCTACCGCGGGCCGGACGGTCGCCAATATATTGCGGTCATCGCGGGCGTCGGCGGATGGCCAGGCGTGGTCGTCTCGAACAACACCGATCCCAAGGACCCGACGGCAGCGCTCGGCTTCGCCAATGCGATGAAGGACCTGCCGATGAAAACGACTGCGGGAGGCATGCTCTATGTCTTTGCCCTTCCGCGCTAGCTTGCTCGTCGCCGGCGCCGCCGGGCTGCTGCTTGCAGCCTGCGATCGCGAAGAGCATCATTCGCGCGCCAAGCCCTTCGGTGAAACCATCCCCGCGAGCGCCAGCCCCCCGACGGTCTTTCCCGGGAACAGCGCGCCTCCGGGCAAGGACTTCCGCGCTGCCGTCTACGACAACAATGCGAACGCGATCGGCCGCGGGCAGCAGCTCTACATACAGATGAATTGCGTCGGCTGTCACAGCCATGGCGGCGGCGGAATGGGCCCCCCGCTGATGGACGATGAGTGGCGCTATGGCAGCAGCATCGACCAGATTGCGGCGACGATTGCGGAAGGTCGGCCGAACGGCATGCCGGCGTGGCGCGGCAAGCTCACCGAAGACCAGATCTATCAGATCTCGGCTTATGTCCGCTCTCTGTCCGGCTTGCCGAGCAAGGATGCCGTGTCGAGCCGGGCCGAAGGGATGAGCGCCGGCACCCCGCAGACGCTGACGCCGCATCCCGACACCAAGAATTCGGACGCCCCCAAACAATGAGCGTGCGCGCGCGTTCGGCCGCAGCCATGTTCCTGCTGCTCGTCGCCGGCTGCTCGTACCAGAATTACCAGTCCGACTTCGGCAGCGCGTCGATCCAGGATCAGCAATTTTTGACGCTGTTCTGGATTTTCGTCGCGGTTTGCGCCGTCATGTATGTGCTGGTGCTGGGGTTCATGATCGCGGCCATGATCCGCCGCAACCGCACCCGCGACCTCAATGTCGTCGAGACAGGCCGGCATCATCGCAGCCATCCGGCGCTCACGGCGACGCTCACCGGCTGGGCCGCCCTGATCGGCATTGGCCTCGCCATCCTCGCCGTTGCAAGCTTCGTTGCCGACCGCTCCATGGCTCAAGCTGCGACTAACGAGAAGCTGGCGATCAGGATCACCGGCAATCAGTGGTGGTGGGACATCGTCTACAAGTCCGACACGCCTTCAAAGACGCTGCGCACCGCAAATGAGCTTCACCTGCCCGTCGGCGTTCCGACGCGAATCTATCTCAACAGCGCGGATGTCATCCACAGCTTCTGGGTGCCTAGCCTCGGCGGCAAGCAGGACCTCATCCCCGGACGTGAGAACGACATCACGGTCACGCCGACGAAAGCTGGCATCTACCGCGGACAATGTGCGGAATTCTGCGGCGTCCAACACGCCAAAATGGCGATGGTGGTGGTCGTCGAACCGTATGCCGATTTCGTGAAATGGTGGGACGCGCAGCTGCAGCCGGCAGCGCCGCCGCGCACGCCTGAACAGCTCGCGGGCTTTCAATATGTGACCAGCGGTCCGTGCAGCGCTTGCCACAATATCGGTGGCACGCCAGCGAGCGGCCAGATCGCGCCCGACCTCACGCACATCGCCAGCCGCAGGAGCCTGGCGGCGGGCACGCTGCCGATGAACCGCGGGAACCTCCATGGCTGGATCGCCGACCCGCAGTCGCTCAAGCCCGGCAACAAGATGCCGACCATCGGCATGGAGGCGAAGCAATTGCACGGCGTCGTCGCTTATCTCGAGAGCCTCAAATGACCGACAGGGCGACCGGCAAATCTGAAGGGGCGATGGGGCGGCCTGCTCCCGGGGAGCGTGATCGCATCGAGGCCGAAAACCGCCAACTCGAGCAACAGCGCAAGAAAATCGCACGCGATGGCCCGAAGCTCACCGGCGAGAAGCTTGCGATGCGCCTCGAAGCGACGTGGCGGCGGCCGCCCGGCTTCGTCGGTTGGCTCTCGACCGTCGACCACAAGGAGATCGGACGCCGCTACATCATCACCGCGCTGCTGTTCCTGGCGCTGGCCGGCGTGCTTGCCCTGGCCATGCGCATGCAGCTTGCGCAACCCGACGCGGCGCTGATCGGCCCGGACCGGTACAATCAGATCTTCACCATGCACGGCACGACGATGATGTTCCTGTTCGCCGTGCCGGTGATGGAAGGCGTGGCACTTTACCTCATCCCGCTGATGGTCGGGACGCGCAACTCCGCGTTCCCGCGTCTCAACGCCTTCAGCTACTTCATGTACCTGTTTGGCGGGCTGCTGCTTTGGGGCGCCTTCCTTCTCAACATCGCGCCGGACATGGGGTGGTTCGCCTACACGCCGCTCTCAGGCCCGCAATATTCGCCCGGCAAACGCGCCGACATCTGGGCGCAGATGGTGACCTTCACGGAAGTCGCCGCACTGTCGGCAGCCGTCGTGCTGACGAGCACGATCCTGAAGCTTCGCGCCCCCGGCATGACGCTCGCGCGCATGCCGCTGTTCGCCTGGGCGATGCTGGTCGTCGCAGTGATGATCATCTTTTCGATGCCGTCCGTCGCGCTTGCGTCGGGCATGCTGCTGTCGGACCGGCTGATCGGCACGCATTTCTTCAACGCCTACGAACATGGCGACAATCTGTTGTGGCAGCACCTGTTCTGGTTCTTCGGCCACCCGGAAGTCTACATCATCTTCCTTCCGGCGACGGGCTTCGTCAGCATGATCGTCGAGACCTTCTGCCGCCGCCCGATCTTCGGCCATTCGGTCGTCGTGCTGGCGCTCGTATCGACCGGCATTCTGTCGTTCGGCCTATGGGTCCACCACATGTTCACGACCGGCCTCCCGCGGGTCGGTTACAGCTTCTTCACCGCTGCAAGCATGACGGTCGCCATCCCGACGGGCCTCCAGATCTTCTGCTGGATTGCGACGATGTGGGACGGGCGGCCACGCTTCGCGGTGCCGATGCTTTACGTCATCGGCTTCATCGTCACCTTCGTCATCGGCGGGCTTACCGGCGTGATGCTGGCCGCCGTGCCGATCGACCTGCAGCTGCACGATACCTACTTCGTCGTCGCCCATTTCCATTATGTGCTGATCGGCGGCGCGGTGTTCCCGCTGCTCGGCGCGCTGACTTACTGGTATCCGAAGATCACCGGTCGCATGATGAGCGAGAGGCTGGGCAAGATCGGTTTCTGGACGATGTTCATCGGCTTCCAGGTCGCATTCTTCCCGATGCACATCGCGGGAATGCTCGGCATGCCGCGGCGCGTGTACACCTATCCTGCCGGACTTGGTCTCGAGATCCCCAACCTCATCTCGACGGTTGGTTCGTTCGCGGTCGCGGCGGCCGTGGTCATGTTCGTCGTGAATGGAGTCATGTCGCTGTACCGCGGCAAGATCGCCACCGCGAACCCTTGGGACGGCGCGACGCTCGAATGGGCGACCAGTTCGCCGCCGCCCCCGTACAACTTCCCGCACATTCCTGCAGTCGAGAGCAACACGCCCTTGTGGGATTCGCCCGGTGAGCTTCCCGTCGTCACCGGCCTGCGCGTGGACGACAAGGAGCTGCTGGTCACGACGGTCGTCGCGGCAACGCCGGACCTGCGCGAACCCGTCCCGCACCCGAGTGTCTGGCCGTTCATCGCCGCCGTCGCGACGGCGATCGTTTTCATCTGCTCGATCTTCTCCCCCTGGGCGCTCGCCTTCGGGCTTATCCCCGCCGCGATCGCCCTGATTTGCTGGTTCTGGCCCAAAGAACTCAAGCGCCAGCCGGAGCCGGTGATCACATGATGGGGGACGTGCGCTTCACCCAGGATGTCGCCGAGCTGCCGACCCACAAGTTCGGGCCGAGCAGCCTCACCTGGTGGGGCATCATCGCCTTCATGGTCATCGAGGGCATGTTCTTCGCCCTCGCGTTCGCTGCTTATTTCATGATCATGGGGCATGAGCAGGGATGGCCGCCGGAGGGTCGCCAGGCCGCGGACCTCATCCCCGGAACCCTGTTCACGATCGGCATCCTGCTCAGCGAGATTCCAAACACGATCATCAAGAAAGCGGCGGAACGCTACGACACGCCGGCGGTGCGGCTGTGGATGCCGATCATGGTCGCGATCGGCGCGGCGCTGCTGATCATCCGCGGCTTCGAGTTCAACAATCTCAACTGCCGCTGGACCGATGATGCGTACAGCTCGATCATCTGGGCGCTGCTGCTCCTCCACACGACGCACTTGCTCACCGACTGGATCGACACGATCGTCCTCGCCGCCCTGATGAACACGGACGAGGGTTACGAAGGGCGGCGCTTCGTCGATGTCGACGAGAACAGCCTTTACTGGCGCTACGTGTGGCTGATGTGGCTGCCGATCTACGCCACGATCTACCTGGTGCCGCGGCTGTGAAGACGGAGTCCTTCCGCGACCGTTTCATGCCCTGGTCCGGCCTCGCACTGGGGACGTTGGGGACGGGCATCGCCCACCAGCTCGGCGCCGACGCCACCTTCCAGGATTGCACCGTTGGAAGCCCGCTGGTCGTCATCATCGCGACGGTCGTCGGACTCATCCTGGTCGCGCTCGGCGCATTCGGCTCATGGCGCGTGTACGCCGGCAAGAACGAAGGGCCGGCGCGCCACCTCGTCGCCAGCGTGTCGCTGATGGCCTGCGCCCTGTTCGCGATGGCCGTGATCCTGCCGTTCATCGCCGCAATGCTGATCCCGCGATGCTTCCAATAAGGGCAATCTTCGCGCTTGTGGTGGCGTCGATCGCGACGCCGGCGTTCGCGCATGCGCGCGAAGATCATGGCCTCGGCTGGACTTGGAGCCCGCTGCTGACGGTGCCGCTCGCGCTCACGCTGATCGTCTACCTGGTCGGTTGGCGGCGATTGTCCAAGCGCGCATCCAAGCCGCCCGCGGGCGTCGGCTACTTCCTCAGCGGCTGGCTGGTTTTGACACTCTCGCTTGTCTCGCCGCTGCACGAGGCGGGCGAGCGAAGCTTCACCATGCACATGATCGAACATGAGCTGATCATGCTCGTCGCGACCCTGCTTCTTGCCATGTCGAGTGCGGGCGGGATGCTCGCCTGGGGCTTGCCTCGCTCAGTGCGCCTGGCGCTCGGCGGCAATTGGACGTCGCCGCTCCAGCGCACGTGGAAAGTCTTGACGGAGCCGGTGACCGCAACCGCGATCCAGGCCGTCGTCATGTGGGGATGGCACGCCCCGATGCTGTTCAACCTCGCCCTTCAGCGGACCGGCTGGCACATCGCCCAGCACGCCAGCTTCGTCGTCAGCGCGCTCCTCTTTTGGTGGGCGATGCTGCACCCGCGCGGCCGAGCCAGCGGCTATGGCGTGTCCGCCGCCTGCCTGTTCGCCACGTCGCTGATCGGCGGCGCTCTGGGCGCGTTGATGAGCGTCTCCGACAGTCCCTGGTATTCGGCTTACGCGGCCATGGGCATGGCGCCGTTCGGGCTGGACCCGGTCGACGACCAGCGGCTTGCAGGGCTGATCATGTGGGTGCCGGGCGGGCTGTTCCATGGCGTCGCCGCGCTCGTGCTCGCGTACAAATGGCTCAAGGCCTCGGAGGGCGAGCATGTTGCGCTCAATCTCCACTAAGAAAGCGTTCGCCCTCCTCGCCATCCTCGTCGTTGCGGCGATCCTGATCGGAGTCGTTCGCGAGTATGCGCAGCAGCGCACCAGGCTTCGTACCCATGCAGCGACGATGACGGGCGGCGACCCGCGGCGCGGCGAAGCGATGTTCATCCAGTACGGCTGCGGCAGCTGCCATCACATGACCGCGGTGCGCAACGCGACCGGCATGGTCGGGCCGCCGCTCGACACGATCGGGCTGCGCGCGATCGTCGGCGGGCGTCTCGCCAATAATCCAGCCAACATGGAGAAGTGGATCCGCGATCCGCAGCAGGTGTCGCCGGGGACGGCCATGCCTGACCTCAACGTCGGTGCGCAGGACGCACGCGACATTACGGCGTTCCTCTACACGCGGGCGAAATAGCTCAGCGCAGGCGCAGGCCGATCCACAGCGTCCGAGGCATCGCGCGTTCCACCGAGCCGTCGCCGTTCACCGCTGCCATCACCAAGGCATTCGCCAAATTCTCGCCGCGCGCGACGATCTGGAGCCGTTTGCTCAACGGCCATGATGCGAATGCGTCGAACGTGGTCGCGCCGCTCAGCGTGCGCGTGTTGAGGTCGTCCTCGAACTGCTTGCCGACCCGCCGCAGCACGACCTGCAGCGCCTTGCCCTCCCGCTCCCATCCGCCGGCGAGCGCCGCGGTGAAGTTGGGGGTTTGCGCCGGGCGGAGCCCATCGAGCAATGCAGCGGGGCCGCTCGCGCTCATGCGAGCGCGCGTCAGGCTGGCGCCGACCCGCGCGAACCAGGCGTCGCGAGTCCATTCCGCCGACCCTTCGACGCCGCGCACCCGCACCCCGTCGACATTCTGCCGCTGCCGGTAGGTGCCACCCAGAGGCACGAAGCCGACGCCCGGGAAGACACCCGGGCCCTGGCCCAAAGTGACGTTCGCGATCGATTCCCGCAGCCGGTTGACGAAACCGGTCAACTTGAGCGCCAGCGGCCCGCGTCGGTAGTCGACGCCGCCCTCGACGCCGGCGACCCGCTCAGGGTCGAGCGCGGCATTGGCGGCAGTCGCGTCCTGTCCGGCGCGAAACGGCCGGAACAGTTCGTTGAGCGTCGGCATGCGCCAGCCGAGATAGACGGCGCCACGAATGCTGACGCCGGCACCGGCCGGCATCGAGAAGCCAGCGCGCGCGGTCGGCAGCCAGCCGCTGCGCCTGGCGTCCTCCTGATCGGTCAGGATCGCACCAGTGGCGATCGTCTCTTCGAACAGATGGCCGTTAGCGATCGACCAGCGGTCGAGTCGTACGCCGCCGGTGACGGTTGCGCGGCCGAGCTCGGCGCTGGTCTCCGCGAAGAGGCCGGCTGTCCAGCTTTCCCCTCCGGCGGCGCGGCGGCGCGTCGGGCTGCCGGCGACATAAGAATAGAATTCCCGGGACTCGCCGGTGGTACGCCGCGCATCGGCGCCGATGCGCAGCTCGACCCCTTGGGGCATCGGCGGCCGCACCTCGACGCTGCCGCCGGCACCATATGAAGGTACCGAATATTGAAGCGAGGCGCGCGTCGCGGCGGCCCTGTCGGGCGCGACGCTGGCGAAGCTGCTCATCAGATTGCGCCATTGCCAATAGCCGAGCGCGCTCCACTGCCAGGCACCACGGCCAACCAGCCGAAGCGATGCGTCAGCGCCATTGGTGCGGTTCTCGGTGAATGCGACACCTCGGGTCCGCCAGTCGTGGAAACCGGCGACCGTTGCCTGCAGCTCGGCGGCGTCGCCGATCGGCGTGACAAACCGAGCGCGGCCGTTGAACGCGCGGTAGGGCGCCCGGACATCGGCAGCGCCCCGCGTCGCTTCAGTAACAGGGACGAAGCCGTCGCCCCGCTGTGCGCGTGCGGAAAGCACGAACACGCCGCCGGCCACGTGCGCACCTAGCCACGCCCCGCCGTCGATCGACTTTCGACTGCCGACGTCGATGTCGCCCGCAACGCCGGCGTCCGAACGGCTCGTCATCTCAATCGTGCCGGCGAGCGCGCCGGGACCGTTCGCAACCGAACCGCCGCCACGCACGACACGAATGTCAGAGAGGTCCGCCGGGTCGTAGGCCGGCCAATTGACCCAGCCGCCGAACGGGTCGGTCTGCGGGACCCCGTCGAGCACCAGCAAGGCGCGGCTCGAAGCATTGCCGCCGAGCGCGCGAAGCGTGACGCCCTGGCTCGTCGGGTGGCCGCTCCGGGCGTCGGATCGGCGGAACAGCTGCACCCCGGGCACGTTCTTCAGGAGCTGGTCGAGCTGCTGGCTCGGCGAGCGTTCGATCTCCCGCCGCGAAATTCGCTGTACGTCGTAGACGCCGTAGGCGGTCGACTGCGGCAACGCTTCGCCGGTGATGACGATCGCCGCCTGCGGCGGCTGCGGCGGCAAAGCCTGCGGCACGCCTAGAGGATGTCGTTGATCGTGACGACGATGGTCAGGATGCAGGTCGCGACGACGGCGAGAAGCGCCCACGGCGCCCACCACGGCCACGACAGCTGGTTGGTTTTGTCATGCTCGGCCATCGAAAAGCTTCAATGCCTGAAAGCTCCACCGGCTCCAAGGCGAATTCCCGCGTCGGGACGGCCGACCGCCGCCGTGGCTTCAATCTCCGCTAATTTTGAGTTGCTGATCAGGAGGTAAATTGCTCTACTTTGGCACTTAATCGCGGATCCGACTCGGGGTTCGTGACGGGGAAGGGGGCACCCCGAAGTGACGTTCGGCTTTGTCGTGAATGGATGCACGCGCGCTCGCGTCGGGCGCGCGCAATTGCTCGTATCGGCCTTGCTGGTCGGCGCGCCTGGGGCGGCCGCCGCGCAATCGGCGACGCAGGTCATCCCCCCGACCCGCGAAGAAGTGGTCAGCCGATGTCGCCGCCGCTCGTCCGCCGCGCGCCGCGGCTCGATGTCGAAGGCGGGATCGAGCGGGCGCCCTGCGCACTGGATCGACCACAGTTTGCAACCATCCGCTTTGTGCTCCGCGGCGCGAGCTTTGATGGCCTTCAGGGGCTAAGCGCAGATCAGCTGTCGAACGCTTACGCAGCCTATGTCGGACGCGAGGTGCCGATCAGCATCGTCTGCGAGATTCGCGACCGCGCGGCGACCATGCTCCGCGACGCCGGCTATGTCGCTGCGGTCCAGGTGCCGGAGCAGAAGATTGCCGACGGAACGGTCGCATTCCGCGTGCTGATGGCGCGGCTGACCCAGGTCAGGGTGCGCGGGGACGCGAGCGGCGCGGAAAAGGTCATCGCCGGCTATCTGAACCACCTGACCAAGCGCCCCGTCTTCAACCGCTATGAAGCCGAGCGCTACCTGCTGCTGGCCAGCGATTTGCCGGGCTACAGCGCGCGGCTGACGCTGCGGCCGGCTGGTACGACTCCCGGTGAAGTCATCGGCGAGGTGACGGTCCAGCGGCAGCGCGCTTATGCGGACGCCAATATCCAGAACGGGGGATCGGACGAGCTCGGCCCGTGGGGCGCGTTGCTGCGAGGCCAGCTGTTCGGCCTCACAGGACTGGCAGACCGCACGTCCTTGTCGCTGTTCAGCACCGCGGACCTTCACGAGCAGCAGACGGTCCAGCTCGGCCACGACTTCCGCTTGGGATCGAGCGGGCTCAGCGCGTCGAATGTGTTCACTCATGCCTGGGCGCGGCCGTCCGGCGCGGGCGGGGACGTGCTTGCGCGGACTTTGCTCAACACCACCGAGCTTGGCTATCCGCTGATCCGCCGGCAGACGCAGACGCTGCGCGGTTCGGTCGGCCTGGACATCGTCAACCAGCAGGTGCGTCTCGACTCGCTCACGATTACGCGAGACCGGCTCCGCGTTAGTTTCCTTCGCCTCGGCGGGGATGTGGTGGCGCCCGACTTCGGCGGCATCGCCTTCTCGGAAGTCGAGCCGCGCGCCTCCGGCCTCGAGTAAGACACGACTCAGCGGCTCATGACCGGCTTGTTCTCGGCGCCGCCGGGCACAGCGACGGCCACAGCGTTGCGCATGTCGCAGCGCCACTTGATGGACGACGCGAATACGTCGCATCCCTTCTACTGGTCGGCTTTCGCTGCGGTCGGCGACGGGGAAATCCCGGTGATCCGCGCTCCGCAGCAGGTCGCGGCGGCGAAGTAAGCGGCGCTTATTGTTCCTGGTCGGGTTGCGGCTGCGCGCCGCCGCAGCGGCAACTGGTCACGCGGGCGATGCGGCGCGGCTTTGGCGTGCTCGTCTCGTCGGGCGTCGCTTCGGCGCGAACGTCGCTCGCCGACGCAAGGACGACGCGCGGGGTCGAAGCACCGCTTTGTTCCGGCTGACGCGGCGGCTGAACGGGCTCCGCGGCGATGGCGGCTCCGGCCATCGAAGCGGCAGCGGCTAGCAGCGCGAAACGAGCAACCATGACGGACTCCTCGACCGTTATTGCCCGTTGCTACGCGCCGACTGGTTACCGCGGCGCTTCGATGCGTGATTAACGGGTAACTGCCCGCCGCTGGTTGCAAGCCTCGCTCAATCGTTGCATCCGGGGTCATGTCACACACCAAGTCGATCGAAGGTGCGGTCGACCGCCTCGAAGAGATTTTCGACGAATCCGTTGCCAACCTTCGGGCCGCTGTCCGCGCCTACATCCGCGACGGGACCGTTCCCGACGTCGCCGCCCGCGAGGCGGGGGCCTTCGCTTACCCCGAGCTGCGGATCGAATATGACGGCAAGCTACCGCGTCCCGCGGTCACGCGCGCCTTTGCGCGGCTGACGCAACCGGGCATCTACGCCAGCAGCATTGCCCGGCCGCGGCTGTTCCGCGCCTATTTGACCGAGCAGCTCGAGCATCTCGTGCGCGATTATGGCGTCGAGATCTCCGTCGGCCGCTCACACAGCGAAATTCCTTATCCCTACGTGATCGAAGACAGCGGGATCGAGATCGGCGATGTGCGCGCCGCCGAGCTGTCGAGGCTCTTCCCGTCCAACGAGCTCGTCTACATCGGCGATGAAGTTGCCGACGGAACCTGGGAGCCGGGCGGCGTCCGCCCTCTCGCGCTGTTCGACGCGCCGCGCACCGACTTTAGCCTCGCGCGCCTGAAGCACTACACCGGGACGCCGGCGGAGCATTTCCAGCACTTCGTCCTGTTCACCAATTATGTCCGCTATGTCGACGAGTTCGTCCGCGTCGGCATTGCCGAGGTGCGGCGGCCGGGTTCGCGCTTCACGGCCTTGTCGGTTCCCGGCGCGCTGTTCGACCATGGCGAGCTTGCCGACGCGGAAGAGCAGATTGCCGCGGGCCAGTGGCGGCGGCACCAGATGCCAGCCTACCATCTGATGGCGGAAGGCGGCACAGGCATCACCCTGGTCAACATCGGAGTCGGACCGTCGAACGCCAAGACGATCTGCGACCATGTCGCGGTGCTTCGGCCGCAGGTCTGGTTGATGATCGGCCATTGCGGCGGCCTTCGCCCGAGCCAGACAATCGGCGACTATGTGCTCGCTCACGCCTATCTGCGCGATGATCATGTGCTCGACGACGTGCTGCCGCCGGAAATCCCGTTGCCGGCGATCGCCGAAGTCCAGCAGGCGCTGTTCCGTGCCGCGCTGACGGTTACCGGCGAGGATGAGGAAAGCGTCAAGCTGCGCCTGCGCACCGGAACGGTCGTGACCACCGACGACCGCAATTGGGAGCTTCGCTACGCGGCCTCGGCGCTTCGTTTCGACCAGAGCCGCGCGGTCGCCATCGACATGGAATCGGCAACCGTCGCGGCGCAGGGCTATCGCTTCCGCGTGCCCTATGGGACTTTGCTATGCGTGTCCGACAAGCCCCTCCACGGCGAGCTTAAATTGCCGGGCCAGGCGAACGCCTTTTACGAACGGGCGATCAGCCAGCATTTGCGCATCGGCGTCGAGGCGCTCGGGCTGCTCGAGGGCGAAGGCGAGGGCCTCCACAGCCGCAAGCTGCGCAGCTTCGACGAACCGCCGCTCCGCTAGCGAAGCGTAATCCGATCAGCTTTCGGCGGCGTGCGGCCGTCCGCAATCCAGGCGAGCATCGCGTCGATATCGATGATCCCCGGGTCGCTGACGTCCGTGCCGGCGGTGAAGCCGCTCAGCCCGTCGCCACCTGAAGCCAGGAAATTGTTCACGACGACGCGATAGTTCGCCTGGGGCTGGATCGCCTTGCCGTTCAGGCGCAGCTGGGAGACGCGGCTGCCTTCCGGCTGCTTCATGTCGACTGCGTAGGTGAAGCCAGACGATGGGGCGAGCGCCGCTGGGCGGTTGAAGCCGGGGCGAACCCGCGCCGCATATTGCTGCTCCAGCACCCGCTTCAGCTGTTCGCCCGTCAGGGTCATGACCAGCAAATTATTGCCGAACGGCATCATCGCGAACGCGTCCTTGTAGCGGACGTTCCCGGCCGGAAGATCGACGCGAATGCCGGTCGCGTTAACGAGCGCCAGCTGCGCACCGCCATCGCGCGCGTCGCGCGTCGCCGCCAGCATCGAATCGGCGATGAGGTCGGCGGCAGCGCTTTCGAAATCCTCGACGTCCCGCGGAGCGGCGGCCGAAAGCCGCCCGACAACCTTGCTGGCGACCGGTGCAATCGCCGCGGCATAGCGGCTGACCAGCGCAGTCTGTGCGGCGTCCTCGCCCTGCTCGCCGCCGCCGACGATTACGTTGCGCGCCGACTGGGCGACCAGGCGATGGGTTGCAGGATCGAACTGCAGCCGCAGGTCGGTGACGAAATAGCCGTTCTTGCCGGCGCTGGTCAGCAGCCGACCCGGTCCGGTCACCGGCGTGCCCTTGCACACGTAAGCCCAATGCGTGTGGCCGGACACGACGGTTGTGATCGCCGGATCAACCTTGGCAAGCACCGGCTCAATGTCGCCGCTGAACCCATCGCAGCCATTGCCGCTGGTGAATTTGCTGAGCTTTCCGCCTTGGTGGATTAGCAGCACGATCGCGTCGGCGCCCTGAGCCTTCAACTGCGGAACGAGCGCATTCGCCGTTGCTGCCTCATCGGCGAAGGTCAGGCCCTTCACGCCCGACGGCGTCACCAGCGTGCTCGTCTCCTTCAAGGTCATGCCGATGAATCCGATAGTAATCGGCCCCGCCGGCGTCTCGAAGCGCTTCAACCCGGTTCCGGGGAAGATCGTCGATCCGTCCGCCTGGCGGACATTGGCGGCGAGGTAGCGGAACTCGGCGCCGCGGAACGGCTCGACGGCGCACGGGATGCGGCGCGTGAACTTGGTGCAGCCGCCGTTCTGGATCCGCTTCAGCTCATCGGAGCCGCGGTCGAATTCGTGATTTCCCACTGCGTTGAACTCGACCTTCATCAGGTTCATCGCCGTGATGGTCGGTTCGTCGAGATAATAAGCGGAGATGAGCGGCGAGGCGCCGATCGAATCCCCTGCCGAGACCGTGACCGTGTTCGGCTTGCCCGACCGCAGGCGCGTGAGCGCTGTGCCGAGCCGTGCAACGCCGCCGGTCTGGACCTTGTTCTTGCTGCCGTCGTTCTGGACGATCTCGACGGGCGCCGGGGGCTCGAGATTGCCGTGAAGGTCGTTGATGGCGAGGATCTGCACTTCGACCGGAGCGGCCGGCGCGATCGGCGCGCGCACCTGCGTCACCGGCTGCGCCGCGCAACCCGCGAGGCCCAGCGCCAGCGCGATCCACAACCGCGTCACTTGCCCGCTTCTCCGGTTCCCAGCGGCTGCGGCTCGGCGAAGATAGCGTTGAGATAAGCGGCCAGCCGAACGCCGGCCTGGCTCAGCCTTTTCTCCATCACCGGCGTGTATTTGTAGAGATAGGAGTAGGATAGCTCGGGCAGCTCCTGCTCGGCCGCCTTACCTTTCTTGCGCGTCGCCTGCGGCTTGGGCGCGGGAACCTTGGGGTAGATGGTTTCGCGGACCTGCGCGCTTTCGCTGATCCAGTCGCGCGGGTTGATGTCCCACCAGGCGACCACATCCTCACTGCTGGTATGGCGGCGCAGCTGCTCGGCATATTCGGTGAACGACAATTGCTGGTCGTCGACCATCTGCGAGTCCCAGACGGAATGGAGGTTGGTGGGCTTGCCGAACCATTTAACCTTGATGTCATTGCCGCCGCGGTCGCAGCATTTGCCGACGTGCAGCGGCTGGTGAAGGTCGCCGACCAGGTGAACGATGAAGCGTAGTGCGAGCTGCTTGTCGGCGCGGCTCGCGTTCGGGTCCTTGAGCGTAGCGGTGAAGCGCTGCAGCGCCTCCAGTGCATTGCCTTCCGACGGCGCGTGGTCGTAGATGATCCCGTTGAGAGTCACATAGTGCCAGGGCGTCGAGGTCTTCTGCCAGAAAGGCGCGGGGTCGGACCGCATCCAGTCCGGCCAGTTCGCCGCTTCGTCGAGCGATTCTCCGGGCCCAAGGATCTGCTCGACATGAGCGCGGGCGAGGCCCGACAGCTGCCGGTCCGCAAGCGAGGCGACGACGCGGTGTCCGGTCTTGCCCCAGGCGAAAGCGGGGGCAGGGAGGGCTGCAGCCGCCAAGGCGGCGGCAATGAAGAATCTACGCATGCGAATCGGCGCTCTGTTGTTCGGCATGGCTGGCGCATGCCCTCTGCGGCCGTTTAAGGACAAGAGCATGACGGACGATGAACTGATCGGCCTTGCCCGCCAAGCTTCCGCAAAGGCCTATGCGCCTTATTCCAAATTCAATGTCGGCTGCGCCGTCGAAAGCGCCGGCGGCGAGGTCGTGACCGGCGCCAACATGGAGAACGCCTGTTATCGTCTGGGCATCTGTGCGGAACAGAGCGCGCTTAGTGCCGCGCAGCACAGCTTCGGCATCGATCAGGTCGCGCGCATCGCGGTGGTGGGCGGCGACGGGGATATGGTCTGCACTCCGTGCGGCGGCTGCCGCCAGGCGATCCTCGAGGCGGCGCAACTGAGCGGCCGCGACGTCGAAATCATCTGCTCGAGCGGCGACGGCTCTTCGGTCGAACGTCATCGCATCAACGCTCTGATTCCCAACGGATTCGGACCGGCGAACCTGGCCGGCTAAACTCGGGCCCCGGCTGGCCTCCTCGCGAATCTTCGCGGTGACGGCGGGGGAATGCGAAGATTGGCGGCCCCCGCAAAAGAGCCGATTCACCCGCAAGGCATGCGGTGACGGTGAAGCATGAAAGGGTCCATGTAGGACAGCGGTTTCTCCGGGGGCCGCCAGGATTTGGCTAGGCGGGGAGGAGCCGCCGCTCCAGCTCGGCAATGATCCTCTCGCCATAATGGCGATTGGCGTGAGCGCCGCCGATGTGGAATTGCTCGCGAAGGAAGCCGCCCTCCACGGTGCCAGGCGGCGGCATCATCACTTCGATGCCGCGCTTGGTGCAGAATTTGTGCACGATGCTCGTCTGCAATGCCCAAAGCTTCCGGCGAAGGGCCGGCGGCGACACGCCCCGGCTGTGAATGCCGCCTTCGGCGAAAAAGCTCTCAAACCGCCTGGCGATGCGCGCGCCGTTTTCGATTGGCGGCGGCGCGACGATGTGCAGGACGCGAGCAGACGTGCCAGTGCGCATCGCTTCAAGCGCCGCACCGTCCCCGTGGATGTGCAGGCCTTCGCCCTCGAAACCGTCGAGGACGGCCTCGGTAAGGAAGGCGCGAAGCGCGTGAAACGGGATGATCTCCACGTCCTCGCCCGATCGGGCGGCTTCCCGAGGCAGGTAGAAGTCGAACGGCTGCGGATGCTGGATTGTACCGAACATTGCGTAATGGCTGCCGCCGACCATCGAGAGGACGATGTCGTCCGGAGCAAGTGCAGCGATGCGGTGAAGGAAGGCATCGAAGCTGATGTCGCCGATCTGCTTTCCATCCTTCAGCTTGCTGCGCCGAAATCCCTCGATCGGAACGGGTCGGCCCTGCTCGCGGCGCAATTCGAGAGCCTCTATTACGGCGATGCTGTGGCTGTCGCCGAACAGCAGAAGCCTCGGCTTCACCCTCTCATCCGGTGCAGGGACGCTCAATGCGGGGGCCCGCACGCTAGGTGAGCTTAATCTCGCGGAGCCGCTCCTGGAGATAGTCGTCAGCGGTGATCGGCGCCCATTTCGGCGCTTCGCCGGCAGGCACGGTGCCGGGCAGCGGTTCGATCAGGAAGTCGCTGCGGAAATGGAGAAAGAAGGGCATCGAATAGCGCGCCTTGCTTGCGCGGTCCGGCGCCGGGTTGACGACGCGGTGCGAAGTGGAGCGGAGCAAGCCGTTGGTCAGCCGCTGAAGCATGTCGCCGATGTTGATGACCATCTGCCCCGGCTCGGGCGACACCGGGATCCAGCGGCCGTCCTTTGTCAGTAGCTCGAGCCCCGCTTCCTCGGCGCCGAGAAGCAAGGTGATCGCATTGATGTCCTCATGCGCGCCGGCGCGGATATGCTCGCCCGTCGGCTCCTTCTGCGGCGGATAATGGAGCAGGCGGAGCACCGAATTGCCGTCGCGCACCGCGTCCTCGAAAAAGCTTTCGTCCACTTGAAGGTAACGGGCGATCGCCTTGAGGATGCGCAAACCCGCGCGGTCGAAGGTCGCGTACAATTCGGTGAAGGTGTCGCGGAAGCTCGGCACTTCCGCGGGCCAGACATTGTCCGGCATATGGTCGCGGAAGCGATGACCTTCGGCGAGGTCGCGGCCGACGTGCCAGAATTCCTTGAGGTCGTGCGCCTTGTGGCCCTTGGCCGTCTCGATCCCGAAGGGCGTATAGCCGCGCGCCCCGCCGCCCCCTGCGATGTGATAATTGCGCTTCACCTCTTCGGAGAGCGCGAAGAAGGCTTTCGACTTTTCCTCGGCGCGAGCGATCAGATCGTCGGGAATGCCGTGGTCAGCGATAACCGCGAATCCATATTCCTCGAAGCTGCGCCCAAGCTTGTCGGCGAACGCATCCGGGTCGCGGCCTTCGTCGGCGAGCGACACCGAGGCGATGTCGTCTTTCATGATCGTCGTCATGCCGCCCGCTTACGCCGGTAGCATCAGCCCCGCCAGCGCCGCGCTCATCAAATTGGCAAGGCTGCCGCCGAGCAAAGCGCGAAGGCCGAGCCGCGCGATCACCGGCCGCTGGTTCGGCGCCAGCCCGCCGGTGACTGCCATCTGGATCGCGATCGAGCTGAAATTGGCAAAGCCGCACAGGGCAAAGGTGATCATCGCCCGGGTCCGCTCGCTAAGCGCGCCAGGGTTCATGGCGCCGAGATCGATGAATGCAACGAATTCATTGAGCACGATCTTGGTGCCGAACAGGCCGCCGGCGGCGCCCGCCTCCGTCCACGGCACGCCGATCAGATACATGACAGGCTGAAACGCGAGGCCGACGAGGCGCTGGAAGCTCAAGTCGGGGATGCCGACGAGATTGCCGAGGCCGCCGAGCAGGCCGTTGGCGAGCGCGACCAGCGCGACGAAGGCCAGCACCATGGCGCCGACCGCGACCGCGAGCTTGACGCCGGTCTGCGCGCCCTGGGCAGCGGCCATGATGATATTAGCCGGCCGCTCGCCTTCCTCGAAGGTTTCGGCGAGTTGGACCCGCTGTCCGGGATTGTCCTCCGGCAGCAGGTCGGCGGGGCCTTCGCCGCTGATGCGCGATTCCGGCAGCTCGATGTGCGCCGGCTCCGGCGTATCGTCGTCGACATCCGGCATGATGATCTTGGCCATCAGGATGCCGCCCGGCGCCGACATGAAAGCCGCGGCGAGCAAATAAGGCAGGTAGCGTTCGCCGAGCAGCGCCGCATAGGCAGCGAGGATGGTGCCGGCCACTCCGGCCATGCCGACCGTCATCAGCGTGAACAGCCGCGCCGGCGGAAGCGCGGCGAGATAGGGGCGCACGACGAGCGGCGATTCGGACTGGCCGACGAAGATGTTGGCAGCTGCGCCGAGCGCTTCGACCCGGCCGATCCCGGTGATCCAGCCGATGGCGCCGCCGACCCAGCGCACGATCCGCTGCATGATCCCGAGATAGTAAAGAATCGAGACGAGCGCCGCGAAGAAGATGATCACCGGCAAAGCGGCGATCGCGAAAGTGTTGGCCAGCGGGTTGTTGGCAGTCGGGCCGAACAGGAATTCGGTGCCCTTGCCGGCATAGCCGAGGAGGTTGGAGACGCCGGTCGCCAGCGTTTCGATCACCGCGCGCCCGCCGCTGGTGTAGAGCACCAGAAAGGCGACGAACGCCTGCAGCGCGAAGGCTGCGCCGACCACGCGCGGTCGGATCGCCCGCCGGTTCGACGACGCCAGGAATGCGATGCCCAGAATGACGATGATGCCGGCAATGCCGAGCCACTTGCTGTTCAACTTCCGTCCCCGCCCTAAAGAACCATGCCCTGAGTAGCGTTCGCAGCGGCTTCGTCCAGCAATTGCAGCGCTTCTTGCGGGGTCGTCGCGACCAGGAGCTGGGCGCGGCGGGAGGGCGACATGAAGCCGCTTTCAGCCGCATGGTCGATGAACTCGATCAGCCCGTCCCAATAGCCTCCGACGTTGAGCAGGCAGAAGGGCTTGGAATGATAGCCGAGCGCGTTCCAGCTCCACGCTTCGAACAGTTCGTCAAGCGTGCCGATGCCGCCCGGCAAGGCGAGGAAGGCGTCGGCGAGGTCGGTCATCTTCGCCTTGCGTTCGTGCATGCTGGTGACGACGTGAAGCTCGGTGAGGCGCGGGTGGGCGACTTCGATGTCGACGAGCGCCTGCGGGATGACGCCATAGGCCTTGCCGCCGCGGTCCAGCACTTCGTCGGCGACCAGGCCCATGAGCCCGAGCCGGCCGCCGCCGTAGACGAGGTCGACGCTTTGTTCGGCCATCGCCGCCGCAGTGGCTTTGGTGGCATCCGCGAACACCGGGTCGCTGCCCATCGCCGAGCCGCAATAAACGGCAAGCTGGCGGAGGTTCTTCACAGGCCGACCACCTGGCGGAGGTCTCGTTCCGGGCGGGCACCGAAGTGCGAGATGACTTCCGCTGCGGCCGCTCCGCCGGCGTTCAGGCATTGCTTCAGCCCGCGGCCGCGCAACCGAGCGGCGAGGAAGCCCGCCGCGAACTGGTCGCCGGCGCCGGTCGTATCGACAATGGCGGCGACCTGCTGGGCCGCCACCTCGACCCGTTCGCCGCCCTCCGCTGCGGCCGCGCCATTAGCGCCGCAGGTGATCACGATCGTTCCGACTTTGCCGGCCAGCGCCTCGAAGCAGCCGGCGACCGACGTCGCGCCGCTGAGGTGGCGCATCTCTTCTTCGTTGCCGAACAGGATGTCGACGACGCCGCCTTCGACCATGCCGAGCACGCCGTTGCGGCGGTCGCCGATGCACAGGCTCTCCGACAGAGTGAACGCGACGGTTCGGCCCGCCGAATGGGCGATTTCGGCGGCACGCAGCATAGCCGCGCGCGGCCGCTCGGGCCCCCACAAATAACCTTCGAGGAAAGTGATGGCGGCGGAGCGGATGACGTCCGGATCGAGGCTGGAGACGGTCAGCTCGTGGCTGGCGCCGGGACAGGTGTTCATCGTCCGCTGCGCATCCGGCGTGACGAGGATCAGGCAGGTGCCGGTCGGCGGCGGCCCGGGGATGGCAGGCGTCGAAAAGTCGACCCCGAGCGCGCGCATGTCATGGGCGAAGATGGCGCCGAGCTGATCGTCGGCGACCTGGCCGACGAACGCCGCGCGGAGCCCCATTGCCGCCGCGCCGGCCATGCTGTTGGCCGCCGACCCGCCGCTGCTCTCACGCGCCGGACCCATGGAGCGGTACAGGTCTTCCGCCTGGTCCGGGGTGAGCAGCCGCATCGAGCCCTTGTCGAAGCCGCGCGCGGCAAGGAATGAGTCGTCGCAGGTCGCGATGACGTCGACGATCGCGTCGCCGATCGCGACAAGGTCAAGCTTTGCGGAATTCACGAGCGCGAGCGCTACCCGCGCGCGGCGATATCGGTCAACGGCGGTTGCGCAGTTCGCTGAACCGGTTAGCACCGGGACATGGCTTCAGGAAAAACGCTCCCGCTCTCGCTCTTCGCCTTCGCCGTCTTCTACGGCGGCATGGTCTGTATCGCCGGCGTGCTCGGCAACAAGCAGGTGGCGCTGGGGCCGCTGGCGGTCGAGGCGGGGATCTTCGCTTTCCTGCTGCTGGTCGTCACCTCAAGCGCTGTCGCCGAGCTTCATGGGCGTTCCACCGCGAATCGGATGGTGCTGTTTGGCTTCGTGCCGCTGCTGATGTCGCTGGCCTTGACCCTGGTGGTCCTTGGCCTTCCCGCATCGCCGCAGATGGAGGCCGAGCGCCTCTCCGCCTTCGAGTTGATGATGAGCGGCACGCCGCGCATCTGGCTCGGCGGGATCATCGCCTACGGCATCTCGACCCTGCTCAACG
Organism: Sphingomicrobium sp.; assembly: GCA_036563485.1. NCBI lineage: Bacteria > Pseudomonadati > Pseudomonadota > Alphaproteobacteria > Sphingomonadales > Sphingomicrobiaceae > Sphingomicrobium > Sphingomicrobium sp. Next base: position 1,201,116 of record DATCMI010000001.1, read on the forward strand.
TCACGATCTTCACGAGGCTCAAGGCCCGCGAGGGCGGCGGCCTGCTGTGGCTGCGCTCCGGCATCGCCAGCGTGCTCAGCCAGGTCGTGGACACGTTGATCTTCATCACCGTCGCCTTCTACGGGGTCTTCCCGGTCGGCGAACTGCTGCTTGGCCAGATGCTTGCGAAGGTTGTGCTGTCCGCGGTGCTGGTGCCGCCGCTGGTTTACCTGATGGTATGGCTCGGCAACCGGCTCGATAGTGACGGCAACGGCGCACGCGCGGCCCACGACTAGGTTCCCGGCGAACAGCCGTTATCCCCAGAAAATTGAGCAGTGTGGCTGCTCCGCAACAACCCGAATCGGAATCCGCTGCTAAGGCTCGCCCCGTAATATTAGTGACTTGGAAGCCGCCTAGCGGCCCCGCATCCGCTTAAATATCCAACTCGACTCGGGGGAGTTCTTTCCGTGAAGACATCTACGCTGCTGCGCTCCTGTGCGGCTCTCGCTTTTGCCGTTTCCGCAACCACGGTCATTCCGGGGTCCGCCTTCGCACAGCAGATCACCAGCTCCATCACCGGTCAGGTGACCAATGCGGCGGGTGCGCCGGCTGCGGGCGCCGAAGTCGTCATCACCGACACGCGCACCGGCGCTTCGCGGACGATCACCACGGACGAGGGTGGCCGCTTCAACGCGACGGGCCTGACGACCGGCGGTCCCTACACCATTACCGCGACCGCGAACGGCCTGCAGGGCCAGACGGTCCAGGGCATCCAGACGACCCTCCAGGGCCCGACGCAGCTCACCTTCGCTCTGACCCCCGCTGCGGCGGGCGACAGCGCCGGCGCGATCGTCGTCACTGCTCAGCGCGTCCGCGCGACCCAGCTCGAGATCGGCCCCGGCACCTCGTTCAGCCAGGAAGTCATGCAGGCTGCGCCGACGTTCGACCGTGACATCCGCGACATCATCAAGCAGGACCCGCGCGTCACGCTCGACCGCCAGGACGTCGCTGCCGGCGGTTCCGGTTCCGACCGCATCTCCTGCCTCGGCGGCAACGACCGCTTCAACACCTTTACGGTGGACGGCATCCCGCAGAGCGACATCTACGGCCTTAACGAAACGGGCTTCTCGTCGCGCAGCTCGACTCCGGTGCCGTACAACGCGGTCCGCGAAACGCAGATCCAGTTCGCGCCGTTCGACGTCGAATATGGCCAGTTCACCGGCTGCGCCATCAACGTCGTTACCCGCTCGGGCTCCAACCGCTTCCATGGCGGCGGCTATTACGAGTTCACCAACGACGGCCTGCGCGGCAACACGGTCGCCGGCCGCGACGTTCCCGAAATCCAGCCCGACCGCCGATGGGGCGTCTCGCTGGGCGGACCGATCTGGCGCGACCGCCTGTTCTTCTTCGGCGCTTATGAAAAGCAGAAGTCCGGCCAGGCGCAGGACGACGGTCCGACCGGTGCCGGCTACGCCAATGAGATCGCCGGCGTGAGCGTCACGCAGTTCAACGAAATCGCGGACGTTCTGCGGACGGTCTACAACATCGACCCGGGCCCGCTGGTTTCGACCCGTCCGTTCAGCAACAAGCGGCTGTTCGGCCGCGTCGATGCGCAGATCACCGACGACCATCGTCTCGAGCTGACGCACCAGCGGCTGAAGGAAAGCAGCGTCCGCACCGACGACTTCAACACCAACAACAATGTCGTCACCGGTTTGAACAGCTTCTACACCAGCGGCACCAACTCGCGTTATTCCTCCGCTCGCCTCTATTCGAACTGGACCGATCGGCTCTCGACGCAGCTGAGCTTCGCCCGGTCGAACATCCGCGACCTCCAGGATCCGGTCGGTGGCGGCGACGCCTTCTCGGAAAACCCGGTCCCGCGCATCGTCGTCGGCGTCGACAATCCGGGCAGCGCGACGGACGGTACCGTGGTCGCAGGACCCGGCTTCTCCCGCTCGGCGAACGACCTTCGCACCAAGCTCAACCAGTATAAGGCGGTCGCCAACTGGGATGCCGGTGCACACAAGCTGAAGTTCGGCTTCGAGCTCAACAAGGCCGACCTGTTCAACGTCTTCGTGCAGCAGGCCACCGGCACGCTGGTGTTCCGCAACATCAACGACCTCAAGGCGGGCCTGCTCTCGCCGGGTGCGTCGACCAGCAATCCGATCGCCAGCGTGACCATCCCCGGCACCGCCGCGGGTGCGGCGATCCAGGCGACGGCGTCGGGCGATATTCGTGACGGCGGCGCGGAGTTCAGCCGCTCGATCTATTCGCTCTATGCGCAGGACGACTGGCAGGTCAGCGACGCGTTCAAGCTCGTCGGCGGCGTGCGCGTCGATTGGCTCACGGGCGACCGGCCGAAGCTCAACGAGAATTTCGTCAAGCGCTACGGCTTCGGCAACGATTTCGGGTTCAGCGACCTCGACCCCGTCGTCCTTCCGCGCATCGGCTTCACCTACAACTTGCCGGAAATGGGCGTCCTGCGCCGCAGCAAGGTCCAGGGCGGTGTCGGCATCTTCTCGGGCGGCGATCCGCTCGTGTGGTTCGGCAACGTGTTCCAGAACAACGGCCAGGCCTTCGCCCAGGCGGCGAGCGGCGCCGGCAACGGCACGACTTGCCCCGCGGGCCAGATCGACGTCGTCGTCAACGGCCAGTTCACCGGCTTCCCGCAGTGCGTCGTCGACGCGGCGCAGGCGACCGCGGCCAAGGGCACCGGCTTCACCCAGGCGGTGGATCCGAACCTCAAGCTCGGCACCGTGTGGCGCGCCAACATCGGCTATTCGACCGGGGTCGACTTCAACGACACCGCCTTCGGCCGCGGCTGGCAGCTGAACCTCGATTACATCTACAGCCAGTACAAGAACCCGTTCACGATCGCCGACCTGTCGCAGGCCGTCGATCCGTCCAAGGGTCTCAACGGCTACACCGTCGACGGCCGTCCGATCTATTCGACGATCGACCCGCTTCGCGCGGGTTGCGCGGCGACCCTGGTCGGGATCACGCCAACTCCGATCTACGAAGGCGTGACTGCAGCCTGTTTCCAGACCGGTACCCGCGGCGAATATGTCCTGACCAACGCAGGCGATTACCGCACGCACGTCGCGTCGGCGATCGTCACCAAGCGCTTCGACAGCGGCATCTTCACGCCGGGCGGATCGAGCTACTTCACCTTCGGTTACGCATACACGAACGCGCATGATAACCGGAACATGTACAACTCGACCGCCGGTTCAAACTACAACGTCACGGCCGTGTTCGACCGGCAGGATCCGGCACCGTCACGAAGCTTCTACGAGAGCCGGCACAACGTCACGCTGTCGGGCAACTTCAAGGAGAAGTTCTTCGGCGATCTCGCGACCTCGGTCGGCTTCACCTACGTCGGCCGCTCGGGCCGTCCGTACAGCCTGACCTTCTCGGGCTCGGGCGTGTTCAACGCGAACCAGAGCAGCAGCACCAACGGCAACCTGGTTTACCTGCCGACCGGCATCGACGACCCGAACCTGTCGCCAACGTCGAACAAGGCGGCCGTCGCGCGCCTGGTCGCGTTCGCCGACACCATCGGTTGCGCGAAGAAGTATCGCGGCAGGACGGTTCCGCGGAACACCTGCAACAACAATTGGTACAACGACCTCGACCTCCGCTTCGCCCAGGAGCTTCCCGGACCGGGAGCGCTGCTCGGCCGGCCGGCGGGGATGAAGGACAAGCTGACCGCCTATGTGGTGTTCAACAACTTCTTCAACTTCCTGAACGAGAACGCCAACGTGAACCGTCGGCGTGACTTCGGCGGGCGCCAGGAGATCGTCGGCATCAGTGGTGTCGATGCCCAGGGCCGCTACATCATCAGCAACTCGAACCCGCTGAACCCCAGCGCGACCACGGGGCTGACGCCGTACCAGACGGCCAACACGATCAACACCACCACCTCAGTGTGGCAGGTGAAGCTCGGCCTCAGCTACGACTTCTAAGCCGAAGCGAAGCAAGAAAAGGAGGGCGCTCGCAGCGATGCGGGCGCCCTTTTTTGTGCGTCGGTCAGGATGAGGAAGTGGCGGAGAGGGTGGGATTCGAACCCACGGTACGGTTGCCCGCACGCCGCATTTCGAGTGCGGTGCTTTCGACCACTCAGCCACCTCTCCGCGATGAGACCTGGGGTGCTGCCCGCGGCATGCGCGGCTGGTCGCGGCGGGGCTCTAGCAGGGGGCCTATCCCTTGCCTAGATGGCAGCCGCGCCTAGATTGTCGTTCATGAGCCCATTTGAACCGCTCGGACGTTCCCCCGCCATGGCCCAGAAGATGGACATGCCCCTGGCCCGCTTCGCGATCGGCGACGTCGTCCGTCACAAGATGTTCGACTTCCGCGGCGTGATCTTCGACGTCGACCCGTTCTTCGCAAACACCGAGGAATGGTACGAGGCGATCCCGGAGCCGCTACGCCCGTCGAAGGACCAGCCCTTCTACCACCTGCTCGCCGAGAATGAGGAGAGCAGCTACGTCGCTTATGTCAGCCAGCAGAACCTGGTTGCTGACGATAGCGACGACCCGATTGACCATCCGGCCCTGGCGTCGATGTTCGACGGGATCGAGGGCGGCCGGTACCAGCTCCGCCCGGAGCACCGCCACTAGGGCGATGGGCCCTCAAGCGGTTGACACCTGCGCCCCTGTCCCATAGGCGGCACGCTTTCGCGCACGCCCTCGCGGGAGCCGTTCGCGCGAAGCCAGTTTAAGAGAAGAGAAGAGCCAATGTTCGCAGTCGTGCGCACGGGCGGCAAGCAATATCGCGTCGCCCCCGGAGACAAGATCGTCGTCGAGAAGCTCGACGGCAACGCCGGTGACCAGATCACCCTTGGGGAAGTCCTGCTCGCGGGCGACGGCTCTGACCTCAAGTCGACCGACGGCCTGACCGTCGCGGCCGAGATCATCGCCCAGGCAAAGGGCGAGAAGGTCACCGTCTTCAAGAAGCGCCGCCGGCACAATTATCGCCGCAAGAAGGGCCATCGCCAGCAGCACACGATCCTGAAGATCGTCGCGATCGGCGACCAGAAGGAGCAGAAGAAGTCGGCTCCGAAGGCGGAGAAGGCCGCGAAGTCGGATACCGCGCCGGCCCAGGTCGACGCCCAGCCGACCGAGAACCCGGCTCCCGCGAACGCGGAAGCAGCGAACGCGCCCAAGGCCAAGAAGGCTGATAAGCCGACGGCGGAAACCCCGTCGACAGAAAATGCTGCACCTGCTAAGGGCGGCGCCAAGAAGGCCCCGAAGGCCAAGTAATCCAGGGCAGATTTCGCAATGGCACATAAGAAAGCAGGCGGCTCGTCCCGCAACGGCCGCGACTCGGAGAGCAAGCGTCTCGGCGTCAAGAAGTTCGGCAGCGAAACCGTTCGCGCCGGCAACATCCTCGTGCGTCAGCGCGGCACCAAGTGGCACCCGGGCGACAATGTCGGCCTGGGCAAGGATCATACCCTCTTTGCGCTTATCGACGGCCAGGTTGCGTTCCGAGATGGCAAGCTCGGCCGCAAATATGTGCATGTCATGCCGGCGGTGAACGAAGCATAGGAACGGTCAGAACGGGACCGTTCCCACGAGGGGGCGGCCCGGACGAGATCTCAAGACAGATCGAGACCACAAGGGAGAAGAGGGAAGCCCCTTCCTTCTCCCTTCTTTGTATCTGAAGGGGCTCAATCTTCTCCCGAAACTGTCACGGGCGCCGCTTAAGCGCCCGCGCGAGGAGAAGATGCGATGTTCGCGAGGACGCCCAGATTGCTGCTGAGGCCCGGCTTCCCGGAGGATGCGGCGGCGCTCGCCGCTGCGCTCGGCGACGTGTCGGTCGCGCGCAACCTTGCCAGCGTGCCGTGGCCGTTCAGCATGCGCGACGCCGAAGCCTTCCTCGCCGCTCCGCGCGACCCGGTGCTGCCCTCGGTGCTGATCTTCGAACGCACGGATGGCGCGCCGCAGCTGGTCGGCGCCTGCGGGCTCGGCCGGCGGCCGTCCGGCGCGGTCGAGATGGGCTATTGGATCGGGCGGCGCTTCTGGGGCCGCGGCTTCGCGACCGAAGCCTGCACCGCCCTGGTCGACATGGCGCGGGCGCTCGACCTCGAAAGCCTCGAAGGATCGCACTTCATCGACAATCCGGCCTCTGCCCGGGTGCTGGAGAAGCTCGGCTTCAGGGCGCTCGGCCTACTTGCGCCGCGGATGAGCTGCGCGCGTGGCGAAGAAGTACCCGCGCGGCTGATGCGCCTGCAGTTGGCGGGCGCGGCGGTGACGGACGAAGCGGAGGAGCCGCTCGCCGCCTAAACGGCGGCGCGGACCTTCCGCTTCGGCTCGTCGCCGGCGGACAGGTCCGCGTAGCCGGCGAGCAGGTGGCGGTCGTCCTCGTTCCACGGGTGGAAGCGGGGCAGGAAGAACTTCAGCCACGCGCCGCCGATCTTGCGGAACATGCCGGGGCGGACCCACAGGTACCAAAGCAGCTTGGACCAGGCGGCGAAGCCGGTGACTCCGTCCTGACGCATCAATTCCAGCGCGCCCGCGGTGCGGTCGACGACGAAGTTGCGGGTGACATAGAGCATCACCTTGGCCTTCACGTTCCAGCGCTTCCACCGCGTCCAGTGGCGCGTCGCGTGCAGCCAGGTGTCGTAGGCGACGCCCTTATGCTCGATCTCTTCGACCGCATGCCAGCGCCACAGGTCGGCGGTGTCCTTGTCCGCGCCGTCGAGGTGGGCCGGGTGAGCGAGAAGCTCATGCGCGAGGATGGCGGTGAAATGTTCGAGCGCCATGGTCGCCGCGAGGCTGACGATCGGCGGCTTGTCGCGGGTGACGGCAAGCCTCTTTTCGACCTGCGCTTCGAGCTTGGTGAGGTCGTATCCGGATTGCTCGGCGCGCTTGTTGAACGCGTCATGCTCCCGGCTGTGAATGGCCTCCTGCGTCGTGAAGGCCTTGATCTCGGACGCCAGCTTCGGAGGCGTGCCTTCGCGGAAGGCGCGGACGCTCTCGACGAAGAAGGCTTCGCCTCGCGGAAAGGTGGTCGAGAGGGCATTGTAGATTGCGGTCGCTTCGACGCGCCCGCCGTGCCAAAGACGCGGGGTGGCTGCTTCGCGGCCGAACCGGCGATCGCGCGGCGTGATGCTGAGCTCCGCCGGGGTCGGGAAAGTGGTCGCACTCATGGGGGCCAAGTTAGTTTAACTGACAACAGTGTCAATAAGCCGCAGGAGATTGACCCCGGAAGCGAGCCGGTCGGCCGCCATCGAAGCGGCGCGCCAGCTGCTGCTTGACGAAGGGCCGCAAGCGGTGACCCTGAAGGCGGTCGCCGCCAAGGTCGGCCGCACCCACGCCAACCTGCTCCACCATTTCGGTTCCGCCGCCGGCCTGCAGGGCGAGCTTGCGCGCTCAATCGCCGAATCGGTGACCGCAAGCATTGCCGAGACGGTCGAACGCGCCCGCGCCGGCGAGGCCCATGCCCGCGACATCGTCGACCGCACCTTCGACGTGTTCGACCGCGAGGGGGCCGGGGCGCTCGCCGCGTGGATGATCCTGACCGGCAATCGCGACGCGTTGAACCCGATCCTCGATTCGATCCGCGGCCTCGTCCAGCAGCTTACCGTCGGCCACGAAGAGCATCACGTCGCCGAAAGCACGCTGTCGCTGGTTCTCAATGCGCTTGGAGATTCGCTGCTCGGCGCGCCCATCGCCGAAGCCCTGGGCCTGCCGCGCGACACCGCCCGAGCGCTTGCCGCCGACCGCCTCCGCCACCGCATCGGCGAGCATCATCCGGAAGATTGAGCCTGCCGGCCAGGCGGCCAAGCCAAGGCACAATCTCGTTGCACACTCGTTACGGCCCCCGCCGTGAGAAAATTCTTCAACCGCTGGGCCGCATCGACCTCGGTCGCCGCAGGGCAACCGCTGACCTTCGGGATCGCGGTCGGGCTGATCTTCTTGTGGGCGATCACCGGTCCGATGTTCGACTATTCGGACACCTGGCAGCTGGTCATCAACACCGGGACGACCATCGTCACCTTCCTGATGGTGTTCCTGATCCAGAACAGCCAGAACCGCGACGCTGCCGCGATGCAGGCGAAGCTCGACGAGCTTCTGCGCGCCGTCGACAAGGCCCGTGAGCAGTTCATCGGCATCGAGCATCTGACCGACAACCAGATCGAGCTGATCAGAAGCGCGCTGGAGCGCCACGCGAAGGAGCAGCGGGGCAAGCAGAAGACGGCGGACGACAGCGTCGACCGGCTGCTCGCGCGCATGACAGGCGGCGACGAGGACGACTAAGCGCCTCGGTAGCTTCCCTTATTCCCGCGTAGCGCCCGTTTGCGCATTCTGGCCGCGTGAACTGGAAGAAGATCCGTCTTGAGCTCGCCGGCACCAGCGACCATCCGCGCGGCTCCGTCAGCCGCGGCTATTTGATCTGCGCGCCGCTCGACGAGAGCGGCGTCGTGGATGAGGAAGTGCTCGCCCGCGCGCCACACAAGGCGACGGTGCGGCGCTTCTGGTCGACCGAGCCGGACGAGAAGGGGCAGCTCGTCCGCTCTGACGGTCATCTCGCCTTGCGCTGCAACGGCAAGGCCGATCGCCTGCTCCCCTTGAACGGCGAGCTCAGGCTTGGGGCGCGCGTCGACGTCGTGGGGGCGGACGGCCGCGCTCTCCCGTTCCGCATCGCCAGCATCGCCCAGCTCGGACGGGAAGTGCTGCCCTCTTGAGGGCGGCGCTGCTATCCGCTCAGCCGATGGATCAACAAGCTGACCCCGCGCGCGCGACCGAATCCCACCTGCGCTCGATCCTCGCCACCGTTCCCGATGCGATGGTGGTGATCGACGAAAAGGGCCTGATCCTGTCGTTCAGCGCCGCGGCCGAGAAGATGTTCGGCTATTCGGAAAGCGAAGTGATCGGCGAAAATGTGTCGATGCTGATGCCCTCGCCCGACCGCGAGCGCCATGACGGCTATCTCGACCATTATCGCGCGACGGGGGAGCGGAAGATCATCGGCATCGGCCGGGTTACCACCGCGCGCCACCGCGACGGCAACAGCTTCCCGATCGAGCTGTCGGTCGGCGAGGCGTGGGTCGACGGGCGGCGGATCTTCACCGGCTTCATCCACGACATCACGCAGCGGCAGCAGACGATGCTGATGCTCCAGGACTTGCAGGCCGAACTCGCCCACGTCGGGCGCCTGAGCGAGATGGGGACCTTGGCGTCGAGCCTGGCGCACGAGCTCAACCAGCCGCTGACCGCGATTGCCAGCTATTGCGAAGGCGCCCGTACGCTCCTCGACGGAAATCCCGATGCCGAGGCGCTGGAGACCACGCGCCAGGCGCTGGACGAGGCCGCGCAGGAGGCGGTCCGCGCCGGCGAGATCGTCCGCCGGATGCGCGAATTCCTCAGCCATGGCGAAACCGAGCGGCGGGTCGAGAACTTGCCGCGCCTCATCACCGAAGCGAACGCGCTGGCGCTGGTCGGCTCGCGCGAGCACGGGATCGAGGTCCAGACCTCGCTCGACCCCGCAGCGCGCGAAGTGCTCGCCGACCGTGTCCAGGTGCAGCAGGTCATGGTCAATCTGATCCGCAACGCCATCGACGCGATGGTCGACAGCCCGGTGCGCTCCCTGACCATTTCCACAGCCGCCGGGCCGCCGGGCTTCGTCACCATCGGCGTCGAGGACACGGGTTCGGGGATCAGCGAGGCCGTCGCGGCCCAGCTGTTCCAGCCGTTCGTGACCTCCAAGAAGAACGGGATGGGCATCGGCCTGTCCATCTGCCGGACGATTGTCGAGGCGCATGGCGGACGCATATGGACGACAAGCGGTATCGAAGGCGGCACCCTGTTCCGCTTCACCCTTCCGACGCCCGAGGGAGACGAATGAGCGACAACAGACTCGTGCACCTCGTCGACGACGACGCAGCGATCCGCCGCTCGCTCGGCTTCATGCTCAAGACGGCGGGTCTCCAGGTCCGCACGTTCGAAGGCGGCTTGGAGCTGCTGGCGGCCGCCGGCGAGCTGGAGGACGGCTGCATCCTGCTCGACATCCGAATGCCGGGCATGGACGGGCTGGAAGTGCAGCAGGCGCTTCAGGACAAGGGCGTCCATTTGCCGGTCGTGATCATGACTGGGCACGGGGACGTCAGCTTGGCCGTGAAGGCGATGAAGGCCGGCGCGGTCGACTTCGTCGAAAAGCCCTTCGCGAAGGAGACCTTGCTGTCCGCCCTTCAGGAGGGCTTTGCCCGGCTGCAGCGCAAGGAAGCGACGGACGACCGCGCCCGCGACGCGGCGATCCGCCTTCAGGCGCTAACCCCGCGGGAGCGCGACGTCCTGGACGGGCTCGCCAAGGGGCTGCCGAACAAGACCATCGCTTATGATCTGGGCATTAGCCCGCGGACGGTTGAGATCCACCGCGCGAACCTGATGACCAAGCTCGGCGTCCGCAGCCTCTCGGAAGCCCTGCGCATCGCCTTCGCCGCTCAGGACGAGGCTTCGTAGAGGTCGTCCGCGGTCAGTTCGGCCGGGTTTCGCCTTCCAGCCTCTTGTCGGCTTCGTCGATCGCTCGAAGAAGCTCGTTGAAATGCGGGGCATCCTCCACCGGCCAGATTCGGTCGAACGTCGGACCGAGCAACTTCAGGTCACGGCGCGTGAGGAGGCCGATAGCGACAATTCGTTCGGACATGGCACACGCTTTCGGTTCACTGGCGTCATTCACGCTGACTTGGATTAGGAAACGCGCCTAAGCGCCTGCAGTGCCTATAGTTTCGGCCTTGCATCGGTGGCCTGCGCTCTCGCGTGGGCCAAGTGTGTGCTGAGGGCCACTTGCCGAACGGCGCAGGAACGCCACATCCGGCCTGCACGTTCGCTTGCGCGATCACGAGTATTCGAGGGCATGGAAACAAGCTTCCCCCATTGGCAGCAGCTGGCGCTCTATGCCGTCGCGGCGGCGGTCCTCATCATGCTTCTTCAGCGGATCCCTTATGTCGGGCGCTTCATCCGCTTCGCCATTTCGGCCGGCCTGCTCGCCTTCCTGATCTTCATCCTGCTCCAGCAGGCACCATACCAGCCGGGGCTGGCGCGCTGGACCGGAAAGCTCGGCCTCGACGACCAGATGGTGTCCGGCAAGGAACTGAAGGTGAAGATGGCGTCGGACGGCCACTTCTGGGTGACTGCGACGATTAACGGGGTTCCGCGGCGGATGCTGATCGATAGCGGCGCGACGGTCACGGCGCTGTCGCCGGAGACGGCGACCGCGGCGCGCGTGGACGCCAAGGCGGGCATTCCGCCGGTGATCCTGCGCACCGCGAACGGGGCCGCGCCGGCGCGTACCGGCGCCACGACGAGCTTCGCGTCGGCAACATTGTCGCCCGCAACCTGCGGATCGTCACCGCGCCGGGCCTCGGCGAAATGGACGTTCTCGGGATGAATTTCCTGTCCAAGCTCGAAAGCTGGCGGGTCGAGGGGCGGACCCTGGTCCTGGTACCGCACCATCCGCAGGACCTGCCGGCCGCTTAGGGCGTTAGCTTCCCCTCATCCGCCGCATCGCGTAACCCGCCGCCAATGCATTTCCTCGACCAGGCCAAAATCTTCATCCGCTCCGGCGCCGGCGGCCCGGGCGCGGTCAGCTTCCGCCGCGAGAAGTTCATCGAGTTCGGCGGGCCGGACGGTGGGGACGGCGGCAAGGGCGGCGACATCGTCTTCGAAGCGGTGCCGGGCCTCAATACGTTGATCGACTTCCGCTACACCCAGCATTTCCGGGCGCCGCGCGGCAAGGGCGGTTCCGGCTCGAACCGCACGGGAGCGGGCGGCGACGACCTCGTTATCAAGGTTCCGGTCGGCACCCAGATCCTTGCCGACGACGAGGATCGGACCCTGCTGGCCGATCTTACCGAGGTCGGGCAGCGCCTGACCTTCCTCCAGGGCGGCATGGGCGGCCGCGGCAACGCCAGCTACAAGACCTCGACCAACCGCGCACCTCGCCAGCACCAGACCGGGATCGAGGGTGAGGAAATGTGGGTGTGGCTGCGGCTGAAGCTGCTTGCCGACGTAGGCCTGCTGGGCCTGCCGAATGCCGGCAAGTCGACCTTCCTCAATTCGGTCACCAACGCCTCGGCGAAGGTCGGCGACTATCCGTTCACGACGCTGCGCCCGCAGCTTGGTGTCGTTCGCCACAAGGGGCGCGAGTTCGTGCTTGCCGACATCCCCGGGCTGATCGAAGGCGCGGCGGACGGGGCAGGGATCGGCGACCGCTTCCTGGGCCATGTGGAGCGCACCCGCGTGCTCCTCCACTTGATCGACGGCGCGGGCGATGACCCGCTGGAGGCCTGGCGGATCGTCCGCGACGAACTCGGCGCTTATGGCGCCGGGCTTACGGAGAAGGACGAGCTGATCGCCATCACCAAGGCCGACCTTCTCGACCAAGAGCAGCGCGAGGAGCTTATCGCTGCATTGCGCGCCGAGAGTGGCTCGCCGATTTTCCCCATTTCCGCGCCAATTGACGAAGGCATGGAGCCGCTGCTCGACGCGCTGATCGAACGCCTTGGGACGCCTGCCGGCGAGCCGCAAGGCGATGCGCCCGCTGAAAGGCCGTGGTCGCCGCTATGAAGCTCGCCGTCACCGGCGCGACCGGCTTCGTCGGCTCCCACCTGCTCGACGTCGCCACCGCCGCCGGTCACGAGGTGCAGGCGCTGACACGCCGCGAGCAGCCGGAGCGGGCGCAGGTGCAATGGATCCGCGGCGATCTCGAAAGCCGCAACGCACTTCATGCCCTAGTGGAGGGCGCCGACGCGGTCATCCACGTCGCGGGCACGATCAACGCGCCGAACGCCGCCGGCTTCGACAAGGGCAATGTCGAAGGCACGCTGGCGATGCTTGCCGCGGCGACTGCGGGCGGAGTCCGCCGCTTCGTCCACGTCTCGTCGCTAGCGGCGCGCGAGCCGAAGCTGTCGCTCTACGGCGGCTCGAAGGCGAGGGCGGAGGAGCTGGTCCACAGCTCGGGCCTCGACTGGACCATCGTCCGCCCGCCCGCCGTCTACGGGCCTGGCGACAAGGAGACGCTTGAGCTGTTCCGAATGGCCAAGCTGGGGCTCATGCTGATGCCGCCCAAGGGCCGTATTTCCGTAATCCATGCCGACGACCTCGCCCGGCTGCTGATCGCCGCCGCGGGCCCGAACGCCCCGGCCAACATCCTTATCGAGGCCGACGATGGGCGGCCGAGCGGCTGGAGCCATCGAGAATTTGCCAAGGCGCTGGCCGCGGCGGTGGGCAAGAATGCCGCGGTGATCTCCTCGCCGGGCATCCTGCTGCGCGCAGCCGCACGCGTCGATCAGCTGGTGAGGGGCGAAAAAGCCAAGCTGACCGCCGACCGCGCGGCTTATTTCTCGCACCGCAACTGGGTGATCGAGCCGAAGCGCGCCGCCCCGCCGGAACTGTGGAAGCCCGAGATCGAAACGCATGAGGGGCTGAAGCAAACCGCCGACTGGTATCGCTCAAAGGAGTGGCTCTAGCCGCGCTCGCGCCGCATTGCGGCCCCATATCGTTGCGAAGGGCGGGTACGGAGACTAACGAACCGCCATGGCAGACCGCGACCAGATCAGGGCCAAGACCCTCGAACTCATCGAACCCTTCAACAAGAAGGGGGTCGAGATCAGCGACGGCACCCGCTTCGCCCAGGACCTCGAATGGGACAGCCTGACCGTGCTGGACTTCGTCGCCAATGTCGAAGACGAATTCGACGTCATCATCAGCATGAACATGCAGGCGGAGATCGAGACCGTCGGCCAGCTCATCGACGCGCTCCAGAAGCTGACGCAATGACCTTCCGCGCCGTTCGCCCTGAGCCTGTCGAAGGGCTGATTTTCTTTTCTGGCGAAGGTGCAGGACAGGGCTTCGACAAGCTCAGCCCGAACGGGTGCGCGCGTTGAACGACCTCTTCGCCAAGTTCGACCCGCTGATCGAGATGCGGGAAGGGCTGCTGAAAAGCGGCGTCACCGACCCGTTCAACCTGGTGATGGAGCGGGTTGAAAGCCCGACCGTCGCCATCTGCAACGGCAAGCGCACGATCCTTCTCGGCACCTATAATTATATGGGGATGACGTTCGACCCGGACGTGATCGCCGCGGGCAAGCAGGCGCTCGAGGATTTCGGGTCGGGGACGACGGGAAGCCGCGTCCTCAACGGCACCTATGTCGGCCACAAGGCGGTCGAGCAGGCGCTGAAAGACTTCTACGCCATGGACCACGCCATGGTCTTTTCGACCGGCTACCAGGCGAACCTCGGCATCATTTCGACGCTTGCGGGCAAGGATGACTACATCATCCTCGACATCGACAGCCATGCGTCAATCTACGACGGCTGCGCGCTCGGCAACGCCCAGATCGTACCCTTCCGCCACAACGATATCGAGGCGCTGGAGAAGCGCCTGAAGCGCTTGCCGCCCGAGGCCGGCAAGCTGGTCGTGCTCGAAGGCGTCTATTCGATGCTCGGTGACGTCGCGCCGCTCACCGATATGGTGCGCGTCTGCAAGGAAAATGGCGCGATGGTCCTCGTCGACGAGGCCCATTCCATGGGTTTCATCGGCGAGCATGGCCGCGGCGTGGCCGAGGCCCAGGGCGTGATCGACGATGTGGATTTCATCATCGGCACCTTTTCGAAGTCGGTCGGCACCGTCGGCGGCTTTTGCGTATCCAATCACCCGAAGTTCGAAATACTTCGGCTGGTCTGCCGCCCGTATGTCTTCACCGCGTCCTTGCCGCCTTCGGTGGTCGCCACGGCGGCGACGTCGATCCGCAAGCTGATGCACAGCGCCGACAAGCGCGCGCATCTTTGGGTAAGCTCCAAGCGGCTCCATGCCGGCCTCCGCGAGCTCGGCTTCAAGCTCGGCACCGAGGAAGCTCAGTCGGCGATCGTCGCGGTCATCATGCCCGACCTCGAGACCGGGGCCGCCATGTGGGAAGCGCTGCTCAACGAAGGGCTGTACGTCAATCTTGCCCGGCCGCCGGCCACGCCCGCCAACATGACCCTGCTGCGCTGCTCGCTATGCGCGCTGCACACCAAGGAGCAGGTCGAGGAGATCCTGGGCATGTTCGCTGCGGCAGGGCGTGCCACCGGCTGTATCAGCTGAAAAACTCCGCCAAGCACCCGCTTCCCCGAAATGGTTAACGGGCGTAGATTGGCAACATGTTAGGGGACGGGGACGAGGACGAGATCCGGTTCGACTGGCGTCGCGGCGGTGCAGCGGCGGCGGGCCTGGCTGCCGCTTTGGTCCTCGTCGTCATGGTGTTCCTGGTCAAATTCGCCAATGACGACCGCCAGCGGGCGCTCGATGCCGAGCGCCGCGCCTATGACGTGGCGCTGATCGTCCGCAACGTCAGTTCCAGCGTCGCCCAGTCGGAAGCGGCGCTCGCCCGCTTCGTCCTCGACGAGGATGTGAAGACCAGCGGCAATATCTATGCCAGCGACTGGCGCCTCGCGGGCTCGCAGATCGACCGGCTCGACCAGCTGATCAAGAACAACCCGCAGCAGCGCACGCGCGTGGGCGAGCTGAAGCGCCTGTACCGGATCCGCGGCGAGGAACTCGCGCTGGCGGCGCGGGCGGCGCTCGCCAAGCAGGGGGACGCCGGGATCGGCTATTTCTACTCGGCCGCTGCAACCGGCTCGGGCACCCGGCTCGACAACAAGCTCGAGGAGATCATCCGCGCCGAGCGCGAGGCGCTTCGGGCGCGGCAGGAGCAGAGCCAGGTCTTCTCGGCGGAGGCGGACAAGCTCACCGATTATCTCAGCTGGCTGGGCATCATCGTCGGCTTGGGCGCGGTTTTCCTCGGCGTCGTCGCGGTCCAGGCGCTCCGCCAGAACGCGTCGGCGCGCAAGCTCGCGCAGGATGAGGCCGAGCGCGCCGAAATGCTCGAGCTGGCGGTGCGCGACCGCACGCAGGAGCTTTGGGAAGCCAACCAGGCGCTTCGTGCCGAGGCGATGGAGCGCGAGGCGGCGGAAGCCCAGCTGCGCCAGGTTCAGAAGATGGAGGCCGTCGGCCAGCTGACCGGCGGCATCGCCCACGACTTCAACAATATGCTGGCGGTGGTCGTCGGCGGCATCGACCTCGCGCTGCGCCGGCTCAACGGTCCGCGCCGCGAGGTTATGATCCACCTCAACAATGCGATGGAAGGGGCGACCCGCGCCGCGGCGCTGACCCGGCGGCTGCTGTCCTTCGCGCGCTCGGAGCCGCTGCTGCCCGAACGGGTCGACTCGGCCGGGCTGATCGCGGGCATGTCGGACCTTCTCGACCGCACGCTCGGGGAGCGGATCCGCATCGAAGTCGACCTGGAGCGCGACGCCTGGCCGATCTACGTCGATCCGCACCAGCTGGAGAATGCGATCGTCAACCTGGCCGTCAACGCCCGCGACGCGATGAACGGCGAGGGGCTGATGCGGATTTCGAGCGAGAATGTGACGCTCGCCGCCAACCAGGTCGGCGACGTTCAGGCCGGCGATTATGTGAAGATCAGCGTCACGGACACCGGCTGCGGCATGCCGCCGGACGTGCTCGAGCGCGCGTTCGAGCCCTTCTTCACCACCAAGCCCGTCGGCAAGGGCACGGGCCTGGGCCTCAGCCAGATCTTCGGCTTTGCGCACCAGTCGGGCGGAGAGGTCGGGATCGAAAGCGAAGTCGGCCGAGGCACGACCGTCTCCATCTATTTGCCACGCACCGCGCAGGCGGCTGCCGAAGTGCGGGTCCATCCCGCCGTCCAGCGCCGCGAGGACCGCGATCCGCACGTCGCCGGCGCCCGCATCCTGCTGGTCGAAGACGATCCCAGGGTCCGCACCGCCACCGTTGGGGCGCTCGAGGATTTGGATTACGAACCGGTCGCCTGCGGCAGCGGCGCCGAAGCCATCGAGCTATTCGCCGCCCAGGAGTTCGACCTAGTGATCAGCGACGTGATCATGCCGGAAATGACCGGTCCGGAGCTGATCCGGCACTTGAAGCAGACCTCGCCGCGCGACTTCGCCGTGCTGTTCGTGACCGGATATGTCGGCGAAGGCGAAAGCGACGACCTGCGCGGTCACGAAATGCTGAGGAAGCCGTTCACCGTCGGTGCGCTGGCCAGCGCGGTTGCGACCGCGCTTTCGCGCCACACTAGCGAATCGCGCCCGACCTCAGCAGCTTCGGCAGGAGCGTAACCGCGGCGAGCAGCGGATGCCGCTGCTGCCAGGGTTTGAGCTGGATGTCGGTGCCGGCGTGGCGGTTGATCTTCCACGCGATGTAATCGGCGCCCCCCGCGAAAGTCAGGCTCGCCTTTGCGAGCCGCGGGATCGAGTAGAGCTTGCCCTTGCGCTGCTTGGCCCGCCACCAGGCGGGGCCGTCCCGGCCGAGATGGTTCATCAGCAAGCCGGCGGCCTGCGCGAACCGCTCGTAGCGTTCAGGATCGGCATCGACGATCAGCGCCGAACGATCCTCCCGCTCGGCGCGCAGCTCGGCGGCAAATGTCTGCCGGAAAGCCCGTTTCCAAAGGTCCAGCCCGGATTCCTGCGGCGCAACCGATAGCGTCCAGCCGAGCAGCGTCGGCGCTGCGGTCGCGACAATGTCCGTCACTTGCACCCGCGCCTGGTGGCCCGCGGTCCACACCAGCCGGGATGGCTGCGCGAACCGAGCGGCGGTGGACACGGTCCAGGCTAGCGGCGAACATTCATGTGCGAAGTCCGCTTCGCTCAGCACCGCATATTTGGCGCGCAGGCCCTGATGCTCGAAATAGAAGACGTTCGGCGGGATCAGGCGGTTGGCGGCCGCGAGCCAGCCTTTTGCATAAGCGGCGCGATAGTCGGAAACGATCAGGTAGAAATCCAGCATCAGCCCCTCGAGCTGCTGCTGGCGCAGGCACGATCCGTAGAACAGCACCGCCCGACTGGCGGCGCCATGCTTCGCCGCGATCGCCGCCGCCATCGCGGTCACGCGCGGGTCCACAGGCCGGCTAAGCTCCTCGGCGACGAGGGCGCGCAGGTCGGCCATGTTGTCGGGGTTAAGCCGCCAGCTTGACGAACGACAGCGGCTCGGCGGTCCGCAGGCGGATCGGGCGGCCGAGTTCGGCGCGGAAGCTTTCGCCGTCGAGGATCAGTTCGGAGCTTTCGCCTTCAATCGTGATCTCGTCCGCTTCCTTGATGTGCACGCCTTCCAGCTCGGAACGGCCGAGCTTGCCGAGGATGCGCGCGCCGATCGCCCGAAGCAGCGACTTGGGCCGGGCTTCGATCGCCAGCAGCTTCAGCATGCCTTCCCGGTGTGCGCCCATGTCGGTCGACAGCAGCAGCCGTTCGAGCGTGGTGATCGCGAGGACGGAAAAGCGCCCGGTCAGGGTCGCCTGCTGCGACAGCGAGACGTTCAGCGGGCTCGAATCGGGCGGTAGGAAGCTGGCCTTGATCCCGAACAGCTGCTTGGCCGCGGCGGCGACGGCGGTGATCGCGTGGGCGATGCCGTTCGGAAGGCCGAGCGGATAGATCTTCTCGCGGCAGTAGAGCATCGTGTCGGCCAGGCCCGCACCGCCCAGAAACATGCCGATCACCGGCTTGTCGGAGGCCGAGCGCCGCAAGGCGATCAGCTCGCGAGCGACGGTGTAGCGCTCAAGGTGCTCGCTGCGGGCCAACTCGATCAGCCGCTCGAGCGTCTGGATCGGGTCGCCGCGCGCGCCGAGGTCCAGCGCGATCAGGTTGGTCTTGCCGCTCGGAAGCACCGCCACGGGCGGCGGCGAAGCGCCGAAGTGGCCGCCATTGTGAAGCTCGGTCAGCGCCGCCTGGACGGTGCCGTCGCCGCCGTTGATGACCAGCACCTTGGGGCGCACGCGGGCGATGATCCGCATTGCGTCGCCGATCTGGCTCGCCTGCTCGACCTCGTAGTGGAAGATGTCGGGGTGCGAATCGCAATAAGCGCGGATGGCGGGCAATTGCGCGAGATTGCCGGTAGATTTGGGGTTCGACAGCAAGGCGATGCGGGTGCGGTCGCCGCGCGCGGCACGGCAAGGCGCGGCTGCGGCCATGGCGCCGCCTCCACCTTCCGCTTCCAGCACTGGCGATACTTTCAACATGTATTCACCGCCGGGTCCGCTATACGCTTCGCTTCGATCGGGGTGGCCGGGGGGTCCGGACGCACCTCATCGATATGCACTCTGGCCCTGCTTTGCGGCCAAATGATGGTGTTCGGACGACCAAATTGCCCAGTATCGGCCTCATCGACCGCTATCTTGCGCGCTCCATCGCGGTGCCGCTGATCGGCTCGCTCGTGCTCGCGGCGATGCTGCTGATCCTCGATAAGATGCTGCGGCTGTTCCAATATGTGGTCGACGCAGGCGGCCCGGTCAGCGTCGTCTGGCGGATGCTCGCCAACCTGCTGCCCGAATATCTGTCGCTCGGCATCCCGATCGGTCTGATGCTCGGCATCCTGCTGGCGTTCCGCAAGCTGGCCTTGTCGTCGGAGCTCGACGCGCTGCGCGGCATCGGCGCCGGCTACGGCCGGCTGCTTCGGGTGCCTTATGCTTATGCGATCCCGCTCGCGCTCATTAACCTCGGCATTGTCGGCTACCTCCAGCCGTTCAGCGAATATCGCTACGAAAGCCTGCGCTTCGACCTGAAATCCGGCGCCCTCGGCGCGTCGATCAAGGTCGGCGAGTTCAACCAGCTCGGCCGCCGCCTGACTCTCCGCATCGACAAGAGCGAGAACAAGGGAACGCAGCTCCACGGCATTTTCGTCGCGACCGAAGACAATAAGGGGATGCGGGTGGCCGCGACCGCGCTCCACGGGCGCTTCCTGGCGACGGACGACCCGGACAAGATCCTGTTCCGGCTGTCGGAAGGGCGCCTCGTCCAGAATTCTCCCAAATTCTCGACGCCGCGCACGCTCGCCTTCGAAAGCTACGATCTGCCCGTCACCCTCCCGATGATCGACCAGTTCCGGGGCCGCGGCGGCAGCGATGCCGACGAGCTCTACCTGCACGAGTTGTGGCGCATCGGCTATGGCGGCGGCGCCAGGGACCGCGACCAGAGGCTCGAAGCGCAGGCGAACTTCAATTTCCGCATCGTCGAGGTGCTGATGATGGTCATGCTCCCGCTGCTGGCGCTCGCGCTCGCGGTACCGCCGAAGCGAAGCTCGTCCGGCCTCGGCATCTTCATCGGCATCCTGATCGTCGTCGCCTATCACAAGGTGAACCAATACGGGCAGCAGGCCGGCGCCAACGGCCGCGTCGATCCGATCATCGCCTTGTGGGTGCCGTTCGTGATCTTCAGCGCAATGATCGGCTGGATGTATCATGTGCTCGCGCATCGGCCTGGCGGGCAGCCGATCGGCGCGCTCGAGCGCTTCTTCTCGCGCATCGGCGCCTTCTTCCGATCACTTACCAAACGGCGGCAGGAAGCATGATCAACTTCGGCCTGTTCCGGTCGCGGCGGCTCGCGCTGTACATGGTGCGGCTGTTCCTGACGCGCAGCATCGCCGTGCTGTTCGCGCTGATCCTGGTGCTGATGACGCTCGACCTGCTCGGCGAAGCCGGCAAGATCCTCGCCGTTCCCGGCAACAGCGACGCCGACTTGTGGCACTATGTCGCGCTTCGCATCCCCGTGCTGGTATCGCGCTTCCTGCCCTTCTGCGTTCTGCTGGGGACGCTGATCGCGTTCGTCGGGCTCAACCAGAACAGCGAAGTGGTGGCGATGAAGGCGGCGGGCCTGTCCGCGCACCAGATCCTGGCGCCGCTCGTCCTTGCAAGCGTCCTCGTCGCCGGCGCCTTGTTCGCGTTCAACGAAGGGGTGGTCGTCAACAGCACCCGTCACGTCAACGCCTGGTCGAACAACGACTACAAGCCGGTGCCGCCCGCCAGCGGCATCAACAGCAATGTCTGGCTGCTCGACGGCGACGACCTCGTTCAGGCCGGGATCGTGGCCGGCCGGGGAGAGGGCATGCGGCTGCAGGGCGTCAGCATCTACGATCGCACCGGCAGCGTGCTGCAGCGCACGATCACTGCCGAGAGCGCGCGGCGCGACGCGGCCCACGACGGCTGGCTGCTCGAGAAGGTCACGATCTACGATGCCGGCCAGAACGTGGTTCGGCGCCTGCCGCGGCTCGAGGCCTTGCCGGGGGTTCAGCCCGCCCAGTTCACGCTCGCCAGGGTGGAACCGGGCGAACTCGATTATTGGACATTGAAGCAGCGCATCGCGCAGTTGGAGGCGGCGGGGCGTCCGGCGGACGAAGCGCGCGCCGGACTCGCGCACAAATTGTCGGGCCCGCTGTCGACCGTGCTGATGCCGCTGCTCGCGGCGATCGCCGCCTTCGGCCTCGCCCGCTCGGGCCATGTGCTGCTTCGCGCAGTGATGGGCATGGCGCTCGGCTTCGCTTATTTCGTCGCCGACAATTTCGCGCTCGCGATGGGCAATGCCGGCGTTTATTCCCCGATGGTCGCCGCCTGGGCGCCCTTCCTGCTGTTCCTCCTGATCGGCGAAACGGTGCTGATCCGCACCGAGGAATGAGCATGGCGGACGATGCAACCCTGCTCGATGGGCTGAGCGAAGCCGCCCTCCTTGAGCGCGACGGGCGCGTCATCGCCGCCAATGAGCCGGCCCGCGCGCTGCTCGGGGATGGGATCGCCGGCGCCAAGTTGGACAAGGTCGTCACGCACCCGGCCGCGCGCGAAGCGCTGGAGCGCGGCAGCGGCGGCGGACTCGAAGGCGTCGAACTGACCGGACTCGACGGCAGCCGCCGTCACTGGCTGATGCGCACGGCCGAGCTTGCCGATTCGACGCGGCTAATCCGCTTCCTCGACCGAAGCGAGGCGCGCGCCGCCGAGCAGATGCGGGTCGACTTCGTGGCCAATGCGAGCCACGAACTGAGGACGCCGCTCTCGACCCTCATCGGCTATACCGAGACGCTGCGAGAGCAGGCGGAGTCGATCGACACCGCGACCCGCGAACGCTTCCTCTCGGTCGTCCACGACGAGGCGCGCCGGATGCAGCGGGTCGTCGAAGACCTGATCTCCCTCTCTCGGATCGAAGCGGAGAAGTTCACCGCGCCGACCGACGCCATCGACCTGGTGCCGCTGATCGATCATGCGATCGAAAGCGCGCGGCGGATGGCGAGCGAGCGCAATTCGGAGCTGGTCCGCAAGGTGGCATCCGACCTGCCGCCGATCGCCGCCGACGGCAGCCAGATCCTCCAGCTGCTCGACAATCTCGTCACCAATGCGCTCCGCTATGGCGAGCCCGGAACCCCGGTGACCGTCACCGCCGAATGCGACGGTCCGCTCGTGCATCTTGTCGTGTCCGACCAGGGCGACGGAATTGCACCCGAGCATATCAAGCGGGTGACGGAACGCTTCTACCGCGTCGACACCAGCCGCAGCCGATCCCTGGGCGGCACCGGCCTTGGCCTGTCGATCGTCAAGCATATCGTCGAACGCCACCGCGGGCGGCTGATGATCGACAGCACGGTCGGCGAGGGCACGAGCGTCCATGTGCTTCTGCCGATCGCGGGGACGCTGTCATAATCTTGTAATCGAAGAGTCACGGTACGAACGCGGACCACGTCTAGCTCGCCCGTCAAACAGGTGACGGAGGAATGACGTGAGAAAGATTTTTGCCGCGACGAGCGCTGCCCTGCTGCTCGCCGCCTGCAGCAGCGGAAATGATCCGAAAGAGCAGAATGCCAGCGGCAGCGCGACCGGTGCCCAGATCACCGGCGCCGGCTCGACCTTCGTTTATCCGGTGCTCGCCGCCTGGGCGTCCGATTACCAGAAGCAGTCGGGCACCGCGGTCAATTACCAGTCGATCGGCTCGGGCGGCGGCATTTCGCAGGTGAAGGCCGGCACTGTCGAATTCGGCGCGACCGACCAGCCGCTCGACAGTGCCGAACTTGCCGCAAGCAACCTCGCGCAATTCCCCGTCGTCGTCGGCGGCATCGTTCCCGTCGTCAACATCAGCGGGATCGACAATGGCAAGCTGCGCCTCACCGGGCCGCTGCTCGCCGACATCTTCGCCGGCAAGGTCAAGAAGTGGAACGATCCCTCGATCGTGAAGGCCAATCCGGGCGTGAACCTACCAGACGCGGCGATCGCCGTCGTCCGCCGCTCCGACGGTTCAGGCACGACCTTCAACTTCACCCACTATCTCAGCCAGGTCAGCCCCAGCTGGAAGGCGGAGATCGGCGAGGGCAAGAGCGTCAAGTTCCCGACCGGCGTCGGCGGCAAGGGCAATGAAGGCGTCGCCGGCTATGTGAAGCAGCTGCCCAACTCCATCGGCTATGTCGAATATGCTTATGTAAAGCAGAACGGCATGAACTTCGCGCAGGTCCAGAATGCGGCCGGCAATTTCATCGCGCCGAGCGCCGACAGCTTCGCCGCCGCCGCGGCGACCGCCGACTGGAAGAACGCCAAAGACTTCAACCTGGTGATGACCAACGCGCCGGGCGCGAACGCTTACCCGATCGCGGCGACGACCTTCGTGCTGGTGCGCAAGCAGCCCAAGGACAAGGCGAAGTCCGACGCGGTCCTCGCCTTCTTCAAGCATGCGCTCGAAAACGGGCAGGAGCAGGCCAGGAAGCTCGACTATGTCCCGCTTCCGGCCGAGCTCGTGAAGCAGATCCAAGGCTATCTCGCTCAAAAGCTGAAGTGAACTCGGCCGCCGCCTCGAATGTCGGCATGAAAAAGAGCGGCGCTGGCGCGGATCGGGTTTTCCACCTGGTCACGGCCGGCGCCGCCTGGTTCGTGCTGTTGCTGCTCGCCGGCGTGGCTTTGTCGATGGCGTGGGGCGGGCGGCTGGCCTTCGAGACGTTCGGCCTCGGCTTCATCACCAGCACCGAATGGGATGCGGTGAATGGCGATTTCGGTGCGCTGGTGCCGATCTACGGAACGCTCGTGACCTCGGCGATCGCGCTGGTCATCGCCGTCCCGGTCAGCATCGGCATCGCCCTGTTCCTGACCGACATCGCCCCGCGCTGGACCCGCGGGCCGATTGCGATTGCCATCGAGCTTCTCGCCGCCATCCCCAGCATCATCTACGGCATGTGGGGCCTGTTCGTTTTCGCGCCCTTCATGGCCAACCATGTCCAGCCGTGGCTTGTCGAGCATCTCGGCGAAAAGGCGGTGATCGGCGCGCTTTTCTCGGGGCCGCCGATCGGCATCGGCATGCTGACCGCCGGGATCGTGCTCGGCATCATGGTCATTCCGTTCATCGCGTCGGTCGCGCGTGAAGTGTTCAGCGCCGTTCCCGCGCCGCTCAAGGAATCGGCCGTCGCGCTCGGCTCGACGCGA
This sequence comes from Sphingomicrobium sp., assembly GCA_036563485.1. Classification (NCBI taxonomy): domain Bacteria; kingdom Pseudomonadati; phylum Pseudomonadota; class Alphaproteobacteria; order Sphingomonadales; family Sphingomicrobiaceae; genus Sphingomicrobium; species Sphingomicrobium sp. The sequence continues at coordinate 1,225,333 of DATCMI010000001.1, forward strand.
TGGGAGATCCTCAGCCGCGTGACCTTGCCCTACACGCGGTCAGCGATCATCGGCGCAGTCTTCCTCGGCCTCGGCCGCGCGCTTGGCGAGACGATGGCCGTCACCTTTGTCCTCGGCAACGCGCACGATCTGTCGATATCGCTGCTGATGCCGAGCAATTCGATCGCCGCATCGATCGCCAATGAATTCACCGAAGCCGATAGCGAGCTTTACCGCTCGTCGCTGATCGCGCTCGGCCTGCTGCTGTTCGCTGTCACTTTCGTTGTCCTGTCTATCGCCAAGCTGCTGCTTCTCCGCCTCAACCGACAGATGGGGAGGACAAGCTGATGGCCGTGCCGGTGCGACGCCGCGCCGCCGACGTGACCGCCTTCGCCTTCGCGACCCTCGCAACCGCATTCGGGCTGATGTGGCTGTTCTGGATTTTGTGGACGACGCTCGCCGAAGGCGCGGCGGCGCTCAGCCCGACCTTGTTCCGGGAAATGACCCCGCCGCCTGGCGAAAGCGGCGGCATCCTCAACGCGCTCTACGGCAGCGCGGTCATGATCCTGCTCGCGCTCGTCATCGGCACGCCGATCGGCATCGCGGCGGGCACCTATCTTGCCGAGCACGGCCGCTATACCCGCGTCGCCAAGGTCGCGAGCTTCGTCAACGACATCCTCTTGAGCGCCCCGTCGATTGTCATCGGCCTGTTCGTCTACGAACTGATCGTCCGCACCTCCGGCCATTTCTCTGGCTACGCAGGCGCGGTCGCGCTGGCGATCATCCTTCTCCCGATCGTCACCCGCACGACCGAGGAAGCACTGCGCCTGATCCCCGACACGATGCGCGAGGCCGGCTTCGCGCTGGGACTACCGCGCTGGCGGGTGACTCGCCAGATCCTCTACAAGGCGGCGCTCAGCGCCATCACCACCGGCATCCTGTTGGGCGTCGCCCGCATCGCCGGCGAGACCGCGCCCTTGCTCTTCACAGCGCTCAACAACCAGTTCTGGAGCGCCAACCTCAACGAGCCGCTGGCTAACCTGCCGGTGGTGATCTTCCAATATGCGATGAGTCCCTACGACGAGTGGCACACGCTCGCCTGGGCCGCCGCTTTCGTCCTCACCGCCTTCGTGCTGGTGCTCAACATCGTCGTGCGGCTGATCGCACGGAAAGGCCGATAGACGTGAACGACATGACGACAGCCGTGCGTCCGCAGGCGACCGGCGCACCTTCGCCGGCGCGGGGCGCGATCGAGATCCGCAACCTCGATTTCCATTACGGAAAGTCCCGCGCGCTCGCGCAAGTGACGATGAGCGTGCCTGCCAAGAATGTGACGGCGATCATCGGCCCGTCGGGCTGCGGCAAGTCGACCCTGCTGCGCAGCATCAACCGCATCTACGAAATGTATCCGGAACAGCGCGCGTCGGGCGAAATCGTCATCGACGGGCGCAACGTGTTGCATCGAAAATATCCGCTGTCGGACCTGCGCCGGCTGGTGGGCATGGTGTTCCAGAAGCCGACGCCATTCCCGTCGTCGATCCGCGCCAACGTCGCCTTCGCGCTCAGCTATTACGAGCGGCTGTCGAAGTCGGAAATGAACGACCGGGTCGAAGATGCGCTTCGCCAGGCGGCGCTGTGGGACGAGGTCAAGGACAAGCTGAACCAGAGCGCGCTGGGGCTTTCGGGCGGCCAGCAGCAGCGGCTGTGCATTGCCCGAACCATCGCGGTGCGCCCGGAAATTCTGCTGCTCGACGAAGCGACCTCGGCGCTCGACCCGATCTCGACGGCCAAGATCGAGGAGCTGATCCACCAGCTTCGCGAGAAGTTCACGATCGTCATCGTCACCCACAACATGCAGCAGGCCGCGCGCGTGTCGCAGAGGACAGCTTTCTTCCATCTGGGCGAGCTGATCGAGTTCGGCGACACCTCGCAAATCTTCACCAATCCTCACGTCCAGCGGACGCAGGATTATATCACCGGCCGTTTCGGCTGAGCGGAGCGTTGATGATGCAACAGCAGGCCCATACGCTCAAAGCGTTCGACCAGGACCTTAAGGAGCTGCGCGAGCTCATCACCGACATGGGGTCGTTCGCAGAAGCCGCGATCGAGGAAGCGATGCGCTGCCTTGTCGAGCATGACGAGGCCGCTGCCGCCGAGCTGGTCCAGGCCGACGTCCAGCTCGACGAGCTGGAGCTCGAGGCCGAGCGCCGGATCGTCCAGCTCATCGCCCTTCGAGCGCCGATGGCGGACGACCTTCGCGAAGCCGTCGCGGCGTTGAAGATCGCCGGCGTCGTCGAGCGGATCGGCGACTATGCCAAGAACATCGCCCGCCGCGTCCGCCGCCTGCCGAAGAAGGGCGAGCTCGAACCGATGTCGCTGCTTCCCGAAATGGCGAAGCTTGCGTCGAGCATGGTCCGAGATGTGCTGCGCGCGTTCAGCGAGCGAGATCCGGAGCTGGCGCGCAGCGTTTGCGCCCGCGACGACGCGCTCGATGATTTCTACGAAAGCCTGTTCCGCACCTTGCTGACCTACATGATGGAAAATCCGCAGACGATCAGCGCGTCGACAACCCTGCTGTTCGTTGCAAAGAACTTGGAGCGGATCGGCGATCACGCGACCAACATCGCCGAGATGGTTTATTATTCGGCGACCGGCGAAAGGCTTGCCGAGGACGACGGGGAGTAAGGCTGGCATGAGCCGCAAGAAGCTTTTGCTGATTGAGGACGACAAGGCGCTCGCCGAGCTTCTCATCTGGCATTTCGAGCGCGAGGATTTCGATGTCCGCCGCACCGGCGACGGCGAAGAAGCGCTGATGCTTGCGGAGGAGGACCATCCGGACGTCATCATCCTCGACTGGATGATCGAGGGCATTTCCGGCCTAGAAGTGTGCCGCCGCCTGCGCCGCAAGGAAGCGAGCGCCAACGTGCCGATCATCATGCTGACGGCGCGCGGCGAGGAAAGCGACCGCATCCGCGGGCTGGAGGTCGGGGCCGACGATTATATCACCAAGCCGTTCAGCCCGCGCGAGCTGCTTGCCCGGGTGAGCGCGGTGCTGCGCCGGGTCCGCCCCGCGCTTGCCGCCGAGCAGCTTGCTTATGCCGATATCGAGATGGACATCGCCGCGCACCGTGTGCGCCGGGCCGGCAAGGCGGTGCAGCTCGGCCCGACCGAATTCCGGCTGCTGAAGAAGCTGCTCGAAAATCCGGGCCGAGTCTTCTCCCGCGAACGGCTGCTCGACAGCGTCTGGTCGCACGACCCGGACATCGACGCGCGCACCGTCGACGTCCACATTCGCCGCTTGCGCAAGGCGCTTAACAACAGCGGCGGATCCGACCTCATCCGCACCGTCCGTTCGGCTGGCTACGCACTCGACGCGGACGCTTGATGTCATGCAATTGCAGCAAACTTGTCACGGCCGCGCCGTGCGGACGGCTCTAAAGATGCCGCAGAACAGCAACGGACAGGTGAACATGAAACGGACGATCATTGCCGCGTTGGTTTGCGGCGCCTCGTTGGGGACAATCGGGACCGCGCAGGCTCAGACCAAAGCCGATCCGTCGCTGGAGCTGGTCGTCGCCAGCCGCGGCATTTCCAAAGGGCTCGCCCAGACCAAGGGTCCGCAATTCCTCGCCCGGGGCGAGCTGGCGTTCGGCAGCCTCTACGTCGGCAGCTATGCGAAGAACGTCACTTCCTCGTCGGCGGAAGGAGAGGCGGCGGCGCTGGTCGGCGTCCGGACCAAGGCTGCGGGCTTCGACCTGAACGTCAGCGCGGCAATGAAGCGCGCCATCGATCCGGCTCCGGGATCGGACAAGACGGCACTCGAAGTCGCCGGGTCCGCGTCGCGCAAGCTCGGGCGCCTGACGCCGAAGCTGTCGGCGGTGTGGAGCCCGGACGACGTGGGCAGCACTCGCCGCACGCTCTTCGTCGAAGGCGGCGCCAGCTACGCGATCGCAAAGCCGCTGTCCTTCAGCGCCGCGATCGGCCGGCGGGAACGCAGCGGCGGCGCGGATTATACGGCGTGGAACGCGGGCTTCGCCTGGACGGCGAGCAAGAACCTCGTCCTCGACGCCCGATATTACGACACCAACGGTGGCGACACGCAGCCGTACCGCGCTCGCGGCGTCGTTTCGGCGAGGCTGAAGTTCTAATCGCGTTGCGCGGCTAGCGCAGCTTGGCGATCTTCAGCTTGTCCTGCTTGGCTCGGTCCCTGACCGATTCCTCGCTGCGGGTGAGCGCCTTGGCGATGGCTTTCAGCGCCATGCCCTTGCCCGCGAGCAGGTGAAGCTTCTGGATCTCGTCCTGCCGCCACGGCTGGCGATGCCGTTCGAACTTGCTTTCCGCCATGGCCTCGCTCCTTCCTGGTGCTGCCTACCACGCCCGCCACGAACGAAAAGGGCCGCCCGTTTCCGAGCGGCCCTTCCTTGTTTCGCATCGACTGGAGCGGCTGGTTAGCCGAGCATTTCCTGCTCGAGCTTCTTGGCCATTTCCTCGATGTTCTCCGGCGGCCAGCCGGGGATGTCCATGCCGAGGCGCAGGCCCATCGAGGCAAGGACTTCCTTGATCTCGTTGAGGCTCTTGCGGCCGAAGTTCGGCGTGCGGAGCATCTCGGCCTCGGTCTTCTGGACCAGGTCGCCGATGTAGATGATGTTGTCGTTCTTCAGGCAATTGGCGCTGCGCACCGACAGCTCCAGCTCGTCCACCTTCTTGAGCAGGTAGCGGTTGAGCTGGTTGGTGTCGGTTGGCGTGTCCTGCGCCGCCATCGGCACGGCCTGCCCGATCATCGGCGAGCTCGGCATGCGGACCTGGCTGTCGTCGAAGTGGACGAACAGCTGCAGCTGGTCCTGAAGGATCCGCGCCGCATAAGCGAGCGCATCTTCCGGGGTCACCGTGCCGTCCGTCTCGATGGTCAGCGTCAGCTTGTCGTAGTCGAGCTCCTGGCCGACGCGGGTGTTTTCGACCTTGTAGGCGACCTGGCGAACCGGGCTGTACAGCGCGTCGACCGGGATCAGGCCGATCGGCGCGTCGACCGGGCGGTTGGCGGCGGCCGGCTGGTAGCCCTTACCGATGTCGGCGGTCAGCTCCATGTTGAGCGTCGCGCCTTCGTCGAGATGGCAGATCACCAGGTCGGGATTGGTCACTTCGATGTCGCCGCTGGTCGCGATCATGCCAGCGGTGACTTCGGTCGGGCCGGTCGCGGACAGGTGGAGGCGCTTGGGGCCTTCGCCTTCCATCTTCAGCGCCACCTGCTTCACGTTGAGCACGATGTCGGTGACGTCCTCACGGACGCCGGCGAGCGAGGAGAATTCGTGGAGCACGCCGTCGATCTTGATCGAGGTGACGGCGGCGCCCTGGAGCGAGCTCAGCAGCACCCGGCGCAGCGAGTTGCCGAGAGTCATGCCGAAGCCGCGCTCGAGCGGTTCGGCGACGAAGACTGCGCGGCGGCGGCTGTCGCCACCGGCCTGCTTCTTCTCCAGCGCGTTGGGCTTCTTCAGTTCCTGCCAGTTCTTTGCGTTGACGGCCATGTTCATCCCTTGGCAGAGCGGGGTCGGTTCAACCCCTTGTTACAATTCATTTTACCAGCTTCGCCCGAAGTACCACTTCAGGCGAAACCGTTAGACGCGGCGGCGCTTCGATGGCCGCACGCCGTTGTGCGGGATCGGCGTGACGTCCCGGATCGAGGTGATCGTGAAGCCGACCGCCTGAAGTGCACGAAGCGCGCTTTCGCGGCCCGAGCCCGGGCCCTTCACTTCGACTTCGAGGGTGCGAACGCCGTGGTCGGCGGCCTTGCGGCCGGCGTCTTCGGCGGCGACCTGGGCGGCATAAGGAGTCGACTTGCGGCTGCCCTTGAAGCCCATCATGCCCGCCGAGCTCCAGGCGATGGCATTGCCCTGCGCGTCGGTGATGGTGATCATCGTGTTGTTGAAGCTGGCGTTCACGTGGGCGACGCCGGCGGTGATGTTCTTGCGTTCCCTTCTGCGGAGACGCTGCGGTGCCTGAGCCATATTGAATTCCTATCATCCGGCCGCCCAGCGGAGTGTCGCGGGCGGCAATTGAACCTGCGAAAAGAAGCTTACTTCTTCTTGCCCGCGATCGGCTTGGCCTTGCCCTTGCGGGTGCGCGCGTTGGTGTGCGTGCGCTGGCCGCGGACCGGAAGGCCCTTGCGGTGGCGAAGCCCGCGGTAGCAGGCGAGGTCCATCAGGCGCTTGATATTCATCGCCGTCTCACGGCGAAGGTCGCCTTCGACCGTGTGGTTCTGGTCGATCGCTTCGCGGATGTGCAGGACTTCCTGGTCGGTCAGGTCCTGGACCCGCCGCTCCGGCGCGATGCCGAGCTTGGCGATGATGTCCTTGGCCGTCGTGCGGCCGATACCGTGGATGTAGGTCAGCGCGATTTCGACGCGCTTGTTAGTGGGGATGTTGACCCCGGCAATACGAGCCATTGATTACCCTTCTTTCAGCTCCACGGAGCGCCTGTCGCTCCATCTCGTCGCTAAAAACCGTCTCAACGAAAAAACCGACGCGCGCACGAGTGCGCCGCCGGAAACCGGTGTGACGGGATGAAGTGGAGATAAGTTTGCCGCCGGTGAGAGTCAAGGCGGCAGGGGGCGGTGTGTCGGCTTTGTCGGTTTCGCCGCCCCGTCCGCTCACATTCCTTGCCGCGGCAAACCCTATTTTGCCAGTCAATTTGCAGCCTCGGCCAAGCGCCGATAGACGCGCCGCACCATGCAGCGGCTAACCCTCGCCGGCGGCATCCCCGAGGAGCTCAAGGGGAGCATCGTCGCGCTCGGCAATTTCGACGGCTTCCACCTCGGCCACCAGGCCGTGGTCAGCCGCGCCATCGCGCGCGCCTTTCACGAGCGGCGGCCGGCGATCGTCGCCACCTTCGACCCGCACCCCGTTGCCTTCTTCAAGCGCGACCTGCCGCCGTTCCGGCTCACCAGCCTGGACCAGCGCGAGGCGCTGTTCGCCCATGCCGGCGCCGACGCGATGCTGGTGTTCGAGTTCAATGCCGCGCTCGCGTCCCTGGACGCCGAGGCGTTCGTCGCCGACGTGCTTGGCCGGCAGATCGGCGCGGCCGGCGTGATCACCGGTGACGATTTCAGCTTCGGCAAGGGCCGCAGCGGCGATGCGGCGCTGCTGGCGCGGATCGGGTTGATGCACGCAATCGGTGCCGAGGCCGTTCCGCAGGTTCTGCTTGAAGGCGAGCGCATTTCCTCGGGCCGCATCCGCGAGGCGCTCGTGGCCGGTGACACGGGAGGCGCAACCCGCATGCTGAGCCGCGACTTCGCCATCGAAGGCGTCGTGGAACGGGGCGACGCGCGCGGGCGCGAGCTCGGCTACCCGACCGCCAACCTGCGCCTCGGCGATTACCAGCGGCCGAAATACGGCATCTACGCAGTCCGCGTGCGGCTGGACGACGGCAGCGAGCGACCGGGCGTCGCCAGCCTCGGCGTGCGGCCGACCTTCGACCCGCCGACCGAGCTCCTCGAAGCGCATCTGTTCGACTTCGACGGCGATCTTTACGGCCGCAAGATCGAAGTCGCCCTTCACGCCTTCATCCGCGAGGAGCGCAAGTTCGACAGTGTCGAAGCCCTGGTCGCCGAGATGCGGAACGATGAGGCCAAGGCCCGGGAGCAGCTGGCGCTCCCCGCCTGAGGAGGATTTCAGACATTCCTCATTGAGCGCTCATGCCGCTCAGCGGAAGTGCGGCCATTCCCCTCTCCAGCTCATCTGGAGGGAACAGGAATGAACAAGTCCGCAGCTTCGATCTTCGCCATCGCACTGGCCGCCTCGGCCGCGCCGCTGGCCCTTGCGCCTGCAGCAGCGGCGCCCGCTGCAAAGGCACCGGCGACGTTGAAGGGCGACGCCGATGCGATCTTGAAAGCCGCTTATCCGGCGAACGGTCCGGGTGCGGCGGCGATCATCACACGGAACGGCAAGGTCGTTTACACCGGCGCGCGTGGCTTTGCGGATGTCGAGGGGCGGCGCGCGATCGGGCCCAACACCGTGTTCCAGCTCGGGTCGATCGCCAAGCAGTTCACGGCGGCGGTGATCCTCCAGCTAGTGGACGAAGGAAAGGTGTCGCTCGACGACCCATTGTCCAAATATTTCCCCGACTGGCCGCAGCCGGGCGCGAAAGCGACGGTTCGGCAGCTGCTCAACCACACGTCGGGCATTCGCGATTACAGCAAGATCCCGGGGTGGATTCAAAAGAACAGCGATCGCCAACTCGGGACGGCGGAGCTGATGGCGCTCACGAAGAGCCTGGGATCGCGCGCAGAACCGGGCGCGCAGTGGGAATATAATAATGGCGGCTATGCGATCCTCGGCGCAATCGTCGAGAAGGTCACGGGCAAGAGCTGGTTCGAGGCGATCGACGAGCGGATCGCAAAGCCGCTCGGCCTGACGACGCTAAGCTATGCGAGCGCCGCGAAGGGCAGGCTGGCGCGTCGCTATGCGATGCGCGGCGACAGCATGCAGCCGGTCGAGCCGATCAACATGAGCATCGCCGGCGCGTCCGGCGGGCTGGTCGCGAGCGTCGCCGACATGGCGAAATGGGCGGAGGCGCTGCACGGCGGCAAGGTCGTGAAGGCCGCGGTCTATCGGGAAATGACCAGCCCGGCGAAGCTCAACAATGGGTCGACCCGGCCTTATGGTTTCGGGCTCCATCTCCGCAAGCTGATGGGTCACCGAGCGCTCGATCATGGCGGCGCCGGGCGCGGCATCGATACGGCGAGCGTCTATTTCCCCGAGGACAAGCTGTTCGTCGCGGTGTTCGCCAACAGCGACGACCTGCCGAGTGACGCGAGCGTCGTGATGCGGCGGCTCGGGGCGCTGGCGCTTGGGTCGCCGATCCCGACGTTCAGGGCGGCCGAGATCGACATCAAGACGGTCGAGCCGGCATTCGGCGTCTATAAAGGAGAGCGCGGGCCGGACATGCGGTTCTTCGCGCGCAACGGCGACTATCTGCTCGGGCGGGGCGATGCCGAGCTGAAGCTGGTGCCTGCCGGCGGCGATACCTTTTACTCGGCGGACGATGGCCTGACCTGGATCAAATTGGTCCGCGACGCCGCTGGAAAGCAGCAGCTCGACCTTTACGGGATGCAGGACGTCGAGCCGCAGCGGTTCGTCCGCACCGGCGCTCTGACCGCGGATGCCGAGGTGCGGGTGCCGCTCGCCGTCCTCGAGTCCTATGCCGGCGAGTATCAGACCGAGACGTTGGCGGTCAGCGTCCGGGTGGAGAATGGATCGCTGGTCATGCAGGCCAAGGGGCAGCAGCCGATGCCGCTGCGCGCCGTCTCCGCGACCGATTTCATGCTCGACGGCAACAAGATGCGCGTCGTCTTCCACCCCGTGGACGGCAAGGTCGACAGCTTCACCCTCCACCGCGGCGCGCGCGAACTGCACGGCAAGCGCATCGCCAAGTGAGGGGATGGCGGGCGGTTTGCATTCGGCACACCGCCCGCTAGAGCCGCGCGGCAATGGCTGACGCGCCCGATAGACCCGACGTTTCCGAGAAGCAGGATTGGCGCCCGACCGTCTTCCTGCCCAAGACCGACTTCCCGATGAAGGCCGGCCTGCCGCAGAAGGAGCCGGCGATCCTTGCGCGGTGGGAGGAACAGGGCCTCTACAAGCAGCTGCGCGAGGCGCGCGCCGGGCGGGAGAAGTTCATCTTCCACGACGGCCCGCCCTACGCAAACGGCGACATCCACATCGGCCATGCGCTGAACAAGACGATCAAGGACATGGTCGTGCGCACCCAGACCCTGCTGGGCAAGGACGCGCCGTTCGTGCCCGGCTGGGACTGCCACGGGCTGCCGATCGAGTGGAAGATCGAGGAGCAGTACCGCAAGAAGAAGCTGAACAAGGACGAGGTGCCGCTGAAGGAATTCCGGGCCGAGTGCCGCGCTTATGCGCAGCATTGGGTCGGAGTGCAGCGCGAGCAGTTGAAGCGGCTCGGCGTCAGTGCGGACTGGGACAAGCCGTATCTGACCATGGCGTTCGATGCCGAGGCGACGATCGTTTCGGAATTGTTCAAGTTCGCCGAGAGCGGCCAGCTCTACCGCGGAGCGAAGCCGGTGATGTGGTCGCCGGTCGAGAAGACCGCGCTGGCGGAAGCCGAGATCGAATATGAGGACATTACGTCCACGCAGATCGATGTCGCGTTTGAGATCGTCGAGAGCCCGATCGAAGAGCTGGTCGGCGCTCATGCGGTGATCTGGACGACGACGCCGTGGACGATCCCGGTCAACCAGGCGATCGCTTATGGGCGGGACGTCGATTACGTCCTGCTCCACGTGAATGCCTTTTCCGGCGAGTTCCGGGTCCCGGCCAGCCACATTCTGGTAGCAGCTGAGCTTGCCGACGAGTTTTGCAAGCGGGTCGGTGTGCATTCCGAAGCGACCGACTGGGAGGGCAAGGGCTCCGACCTTGCCGGCACCGTCGCCCGTCACCCGATGCACAAGCTCGGCGGCTTCTTCGCCAAGCCGCGGCCGTTCCTGCCCGGCGATTTCGTGACCACCGACCAAGGCACCGGCCTCGTCCACATGGCGCCCGACCATGGCGAGGACGATTTCGAGCTTTGCCGCGCCAACGGCATCGATCCCGTTTTCGCTGTCGATGCGGGCGGCATGTACCGCGCCGACTGGGCCTGGCTCGGCGGGCAGGGCAGCGTCATCAACAACAAGTTCAACGCGCCGGACGGGCCGATCTGTTCGGACTTGCGCGAGGCCGGCGCTTTGCTGGCCGCGGGCGAGTTCCGGCACAGCTACCCGCATTCGTGGCGGTCGAAGGCCAAGGTCATCTACCGCTGCACGCCGCAATGGTTCATCGCCATGGACCGGCCGCTGCCGGTAGAGCATTGCGAGAGCCTCGCTGAGCAGCGCTGGGACAATGAAGGCGGCGCGATCGAGCGGACGCCGACGCTTCGCCAGCTGGCGATGCAGGCGATTGCCGACACCCGGTTCGTGCCGGAGAAGGGGCGCAACCGGCTCGCCTCAATGGTCGAAGGCCGCCCCGACTGGGTGATCAGCCGCCAGCGCGCCTGGGGCGTGCCGATCGCCTTGTTCGTGCACAAGAAGAGCGGCGAGCTGCTGGTCGATGCAGAGGTCAACCGGCGCATTGTCGATGCGATCCGCGCGGGCGGGGTCGATGCGTGGGATGCGGAGAATGCTTCCCGCTTCCTTGGCGCCCACAATCCCGACGATTACGAGATGGTCACCGACATCCTCGACGTCTGGTTCGACAGCGGCTGCACCCATGTGTTCACGCTGGAGAGCGGGCGCTGGCCGGAAGAAAGCTGGCCCGCGGACATCTATGTCGAAGGGTCGGACCAGCACCGCGGCTGGTTCCAGTCGTCGCTTCTGGAAAGCAGCGGCACGCGCGGGCGGGCGCCCTATGACACGCTGCTGACCCATGGCTTCACGATGGACGCCAAGGGCATGAAGATGTCCAAGAGCCTCGGCAACACGATCAGCCCGCTCGACCTGATGAAGGAATATGGCGCGGACATCCTGCGCCTGTGGGCGCTGAGCGTCGACTTCACCGAGGACCACCGGATCGGCAAGGAGATCCTGGCCGGCGTCGCCGACCAGTATCGCAAGCTTCGGAACACCTTCCGCTATTTGCTCGGCGCGCTCGCCGACTTCGGCGAGGCGGACCGGCTGGACGACGTCGCGAGCTTCCCGGAGCTTGACCGCTACATGCTCCACCTCGCGTCCAAGCTGGATGCGCGGCTGCGGCGGTCGATCGAGGCTTACGACTTCAACGATTATGTCCGGGCGCTGACCGACTTCTGCAACGAGGATTTGAGCGCCTTCTATTTCGATATCCGCAAGGACAGCCTCTACTGCGACGTCAATGCGCTGAGCGGCAAGGAGCACGAGCGGCGGCGGGCGTACCGGACGGTGCTGGACCATCTGTTCCACGCGCTGGTGCGCTGGGCGGCGCCGGTGCTGGTGTTCACCAGCGAAGAAGTCTGGGGGACGCGCTATCCCGATGGAGGGTCGGTGCACTTGCTCGAGTGGCCGGAGCTTCCGGCTGTTGAAGCGGACGAGGCGAAGTGGAGCGAGCTTCGCGCGCTTCGCGAGCGGGTCACCGAAGCCATCGAGCCGCTGCGCCGCGAGAAGGTGCTGGGGTCGAGCCTGGAAGCCGAAGTGACGGTGCCGGCCGCCGGCGACGCGGCCTTCCTCGCCGAGCTGTTCATCACCTCGACAGTTCGCCAGGGCGAAGAGATCAAGGTCGCCAAGACCGACCAGCACAAGTGCGGGCGTTGCTGGCGCTATCTGCCGGAGGTGGACGAGGATGGCGATTTGTGCGGCCGCTGCGAGGATGTGGTGAATGGGTAGATATGGCCGCGGCTATGGCGTCGCGCTGATCGTCTTTGGGGTCGACCAGCTGGTGAAGTGGCTGGTGACGGGGCCGCTCGGCGTGAAGCGGCTCGGCGACCAGATGGTGCTGACGCCCTTCTTCAACCTGACCTACACCGAGAATAACGGGATCTCGCTGGGGCTGCTGAACGCGAGCAGCTCGACCGGGCGCTGGATGCTGGTGGCGCTGACCGGCGCCATCGCGATCGGCGTCGCGGTGTGGATCGGCCGCGAGAAGAACCGCACCGACCAGCTGGCGCTCGGCATGGTGCTGGGCGGCGCGCTCGGCAATATTCTCGACCGCGTCCGCTTCGGCTATGTGGTGGACTTCGCGGACCTCCACTTCGGGGACTTCCGCCCGTTCCTGGTGTTCAACGTCGCCGATGCGGCGATCAGCATCGGCGTCGTCATCCTGTTGCTGCGCGCGTTCCTCGCCCGTAAAGACAATGAAGAGGGCGAGACGCCCAAGGAGACCATCGAACATGCGTAAAGCCCTGACCGCCGTTCTCGTGGTTGCCGCCGTGACGGCGAGCGGCTGCGCAGGCCGGCGCGCCGCCGCGGACGAGTCGCTGATCGGCCGCAATTCGCCGCTGATCATCCCGCCCGACTTCAGCCTGGCGCCGCCGGTGGCCGGCACCCAGGGCCTGAGCGCCGGCGAAGCGCAGCAGCAGGCGATCGACACCTTGTTCGGCGGCCCGGCGCCGCGCTCGGCAGCCGAAATGAGCCTGCTCGAGCAGGCCGGACGCGCCGACGCGCCGATCGGCATCCGCTCGACCGTTGCCGACCCCGACACGCGGATCGTCGACAAGGGCCAGACGACCCGCGCGATCCTGGCGGCGCCGGCGACGAACAGCAGCGTCGCCTCCGCGCAGGCCGGCCGCTGAGCGGCGCGGCTCCGAGGCCATAAAAGACATGGCGGAACAGAACCTTTCCGGCCGGCTGGTCGAGATCGAATCCATGCTCGACCGTTCGCGGCGCAGGTTCGACGAGGGCACCCGGCTGGTCGAGGAAGCGCACAAGCTGCTCGCCGACCTCCAGCAGGCGCTGATCGGAAGCCCGCGCGCCGTCTCGCCGGAGGATAGCGAGGAAGCGGCGTCCAAGCTGCTTCAGTCGCTGAAGTCGAGCGGCGGCGAAATGCCGGAATCGCTGTGCGGCGGCCGCCTGGCGGTGGACCAGGTGCAAAGGCTGATCCGGATCGACGGCCATCCGATCGGCATCACCGAGATGGAATATCGCGTGCTCGAGCTGCTCGCTTATGCGCGCAACAATGTCGTCACGCGGGCGATGCTTCTGAAGCATCTGTACCGCCGCGCCGACGACCAGCCGCAGCCGAAGATCATCGACGTCTTCATTTCCAAGCTGCGCAAGAAGCTTCGCAATGCGTCGGGCGGGGCGGAGTTCATCGAGACGATCCCGCAGCGCGGCTGGATCCTGCGCGACATCGACGCGAAGAGCGGGGCGTAAAGTTCACCCCACAAAGTGGTACTTTGTGGGGGCCCGATAACCATTCATTAGCCCTGTTCGCTTAACCCGGGGCAATGCTTCACCTTTTTCCGCAGTCGAGTCCCGAGGATGTGCCGCTGGCCTATGCCGAGGCGGTGTCGCGGCTGGCGAGCGTTCGCCACGCGCTGCGGCTGGTGGAGCCGTTCGGCGCCGGGCCCGCTTCGGACCATTCGGAGGACGAGGCGATCGCCGCGGCGTGGGACGATGCCGGCGAGGCGCGGCAGCGCTGCTTCGACCGGCTGTCGGGCCGGCTGGTCGGGACCGCGGCAGCCGGAGTCGAAGCCCTGCTCGCCGAGCGGCAGGAGGGGCGCGAACCAAACCGCGCCGCAAGCCAGGCGCTGGTTGAGGAAATCCGCCGGGAGCTGCGCGACGTCGCGGGGATCGTGCTTAGCTAGCCGGACCGGTTGCTTTGGGCGTCGCCGGGTCGGCGCCCCACTCACTCCAACTGCCGTCGTAAAGCCGGTTATCGTCGTTGCCGAGCAGGTGCGCGGCGAAGATCAGGCTGTTCGCCGTTACGCCCGATCCGCAGGTCGCGGTGAAGGGCTGACCGGGATCGACTCCCGCGTCGTCGAACAAGCGGCGTAGTTCGTCCACGGGCTTGAACGTGCCATCCTCATTATAGAGCGCCGCGTAGGGCAGGTTGCGCGCGCCTGGGATGTGACCGGCGGCGACGCCCGGGCGCGGATCGGCCTCGCTGCCTTCGAACCGCGCCTTGCCGCGCGCGTCGAGCAGCTGCGGATAGGAGCCGGTTAGCAATTGCTGCTTGGTGACGAGCTCGTCGCGCTCATGAGCTTCGAAGCGGGCATCGCCAGCATGCGGTTCGCCGCATTCGGTCTCGCGGCCTTCGGCCACCCACTTCTGGAACCCGCCGTCGAGGATCGCCACCTCGCGTGCGCCGAAGTGGCGGAGCATGAACCAGCCGCGGGCGGCCGTTCGTAGCGGCGAATTGTCGTAGACGACGATGGCGCTGTCGCTGCCGATGCCGAGCCGCCCCATTGCCGTTGCGAAGCTCGCCTCGTCCGGCAGCATGTGGGGCGCCGGATGTATGGTGTCGCGAACTTCGTCGATGTCGAGGAAGCGCGCGCCGGGGATATGCGCCTGCGCAAATTCCGCGCGGCCGTTGCGGCCGGTTGCCGGCATATGCCAGCTCGCGTCGACGACCGTCACTTCGCCCATGTGCTCGGCGAGCCATTCGGTCGAGACCAGCGAGTCCATGGCCGCGAGAATAGGCTTGGCCGGCGAGTGCTGCTAGTCAGCGCCGCCATGGAGACACGCCATCTTGGCCAGACCAGCGCGCTTCCCGCTTCGCCCGAGGAAGCGGTGCTCGATTATGTGCCGAACCCGCGCCCGGGATCGCTCTACCTCGTCCGCTTTGCGGCGCCGGAGTTCACCTCGGTCTGCCCGGTGACCGGCCAGCCGGACTTCGCGCATATCGTCATCGACTATGCTCCCGGCGAGACGATCGTCGAATCGAAGAGCCTGAAGCTGTTCCTCGGCTCGTTCCGCAATCATTGCGGCTTCCACGAGGATGTGACGGTCGGCATCGGCCAGCGGCTGTTCGACGAGATGAAGCCGCAGTGGCTGCGCATCGGCGGCTATTGGTACCCGCGCGGCGGCATGCCGATCGACGTCTTCTGGCAGTCGGGTGCGCCGCCCGAAGGATTGTGGCTGCCCGACCAAGGCGTGCAGCCCTACCGCGGCCGGGGATAAAAGATGGCCGGGGGGCAGAAGATCGTCGTCCTCGGCGCCGGATCGATCGGCTGCTTCGTCGGCGGGGCCTGGCAGGCCGCCGGGCTCGACGTCACGTACATCGGCCGCCGCAAGCTGGCGCGAGAAGTCGACGAACATGGGCTAACGCTGACCGACTATAGCGGCTGGCGGGTGCATTTGCCGCCGGGCGAGGTCGACTATCGCTGCGGCCCCGAAGCGCTTGGCGAAGCCGACGTGATCGCGCTGTGCGTCAAGAGCGGCGATACCGCCGAGGCGGCGCAGCAGATCGCCAAACATGCCCGCAAGGGGGCCACGGTCATCAGCTTCCAGAACGGCGTCAGCAATGTCGAGGTGCTGGAGCAGGGGCTTTGCGGGCGGCTGGAGATCGCGCGCGGGATGGTGCCGTACAATGTCGCGGCGCTTGGGAGCGGCAAGTTCCACAAGGGCGTCGCGGGCGATCTGTTCGCCGATCGCCGGGAGGCAACGCGCGCGCTTGCCGACCAGCTCGGGGTGAGCGGGCCGGCGGCGCTGAAGCTGTCGGACAAGATGCTGGAGCTCGCCTGGGGCAAGCTGCTCATCAACCTCAACAACGCCGTCAATGCGCTGTCAGGGCGAAGCCTGATCGAGGAGCTTCGCGCGCGCGATTACCGGCGCGTGTTCGCCGCCTCGGTGCGCGAGGGACTGCACTTGCTCAAGCGCGCCGACATCAAGCCCGCCGCCGTGGGGTCGGTGTCTCCGGCGATGCTGCCGCGGGTGATCGGCGCGCCCGACTGGCTGTTCAACAATGTGTTCCTGAAGAAGTGGAAGATCGACGCCAAGGCGCGCTCGTCAATGGCCGATGACCTCGCCGCCGGGCGCAAGACCGAAGTCGATTATTTGAACGGCGAGCTGGTGCGGCTGGCCGAGCGGCTACAGGTGGACGCGCCCGTCAACCGGCGGATCGTCGAGCTGGTGCGCAAGGCCGAAGGCGGCGCGAAGCCGCTCGGCCCACGCGAACTCCGGAACGCTGTCTTAGGCGCCTAGCGGCTCGGCGGCCCGGCGGCGGGTCCAGCCGTAGAGCAAGGCGATCACCGCCGCGAAGGCGAGCAGGCCGAGCGGCATCTGCCACCATTGCGGCTCCAGCATTGCCAGCACCTCCGGATCGTCGGAACCGGCGACGAGACCGGCGAAGGCGACGTTGAACAGGCTGTCGCCGACGATCAGGCCGGTCGCGGTGAGGACGCCCAGGCGCTCGGCGAAGGCGGGGTTCGCCTGGCGTTCCGCCCAGCGGTTGTAGAAGTGGCCGAGCACCGCGCCGACGATGATGAGCCCGGTGACCGCGAACGGCAGATAGATGCCCATGCCCACGGCGAGCGCCGGGAGGGCGCCGCGCTTGGTGCGCCGAAGCAGCTCGTCAATGACGATGACGCCGACGCCGATCAGCGCGCCAAGGCCGAGCAGGTCCCATTGCAGCGTGCCGCCGAGAACGCCCTGAGCAAGGGTCGAGATCAGGGCCGCCTGCGGGGCCGCGAGCGCACCTTCGCCGGCGCCCGGCGCGCCCTGGAAGCCGAAGGTGCCGTTGAGCAGGTCGAGGACCGGCGGGATGACGAGCGCGCCGAACAGGACGCCGAAGATCAGCGAGAGCTGCTGCCGCCACGGGGTCGCGCCGACAAGCTGGCCGGTCTTGAGGTCCTGAAGATTGTCGTTCGAAATGGTCGCGACGCCGAAGACGAGCGCGGTCACGAACAAAGCGAAGGCGATGAGCGCCTGCGTGGACGCGCCCGAAGCGGTCGGGAACAAAGCGGCCAGCAGCAGCGAGATGCCCAGCACGGCAAGGATGCCGACGCCCGAAATCGGGCTGTTCGACGCGCCGATCAGGCCGGCCATGTAGCCGCAGACGGCGGCGATGAGGACGCCCGCAACGAGGATGTAGAGGACGCTGACGGCAAGCGTGGTGCCGGTCGCGCTGGAGATCGGCTCGGCATCGCCGAAGGCGGCGAGCAGCGCGGCGATCGGAATGACCGACAGCAGGATGGTGCCGCCGACGATGGTGATCGGAAGGTCGCGTTCGGTGATCGGGAGGCTCGCGCCTTCGCCGGCGCGGCGCGTGCGGTTGGCGGCAAGCGCGCCCTTGAGCCCGCTGACGATCGGGCCGAGCACTTTCAGCAGCGTCCAGATGGCGGCGACGCCGATCGCGCCGGCGCCGACCAGCCGGACCTGGCTACGGAAGGTGGTCGCGACGAAGTCGGCGAGCTCCGTCCCCGCGGGCGCGCCGCCGGCGGTGAAGATCGGCAGCAGAACGAGATAGCCGATGACCACGCCGACCAGCATCGCCAGGCCGACGGTGATGCCGATCAGGTGACCGACGCCGATGTAAGCGAGGGACAGGCCGGCGGTGAGCGTGGTCGCGCCGGAGCCGAGCTTGAAGGTGGTGGTCGCTTCCTCCGCGAACAGGCGCATCTTGGCGAGCAGCACATAGCCCGCGGCGACCAGCGAGCCGAAGATGATCGCCGCAAGACCGCGGCGGTTTTCTTCCTCGCCGCCGACGCCGCCGCCGACCTTGAGCACTTCGGCGGCCGCGACGCCTTCCGGATAAGGAAGGGTCGAGCCGGTAACGAGCGCGCGCCTCAGCGGCACCGAATACATGACGCCGAGCACGCCGCCGGTGGCGATCACGGCGACCGACAGCCAATAGGGGAAGCCGGTCCACCAGCCGACCATGACGAGACCGGGGAGGACGAAGACGATCGCCGACAGCGTGCCCGCGGACGAGGCGATGGTCTGGACGATATTGTTTTCCTGGATCGTTGAATCGCGGAAGGCCTTCAGCACCGCCATCGAGATGACGGCGGCGGGAATCGAGGTGGCGAAGGTGAGGCCGGCGCGAAGGCCGAGATAGACGTTCGCGGCGGTGAAGAGGATTGTCAGCAGGGCGCCGAGGATGACGCCGCGCAGCGTCAGTTCCTTGACATTGTCGCCGGTGCGCAGCGGAGCTTCGCTCGCCATCTTACTCCCCCTTCAGATTGTTGCATTCGCCCGCTGCCGGCGTCGAATGGCGGCGGATCGCCAGCCAGCGGTCGCCCTCCCGCACCCAAACGTCGGTCAGCAGCACGCAGTCTTCGATGATGCGGCCGAGATATTTCAGGCGCCACCGCGCGTGGACGGTGCCGATCAACACATTGTCGAGCGCAGTGGCGTCGAGCACGTTGAACTCGATCGTGTCGACCTCGCGCCGCTGAATCGCTTCGATCCAATCGTCGCGGTGCATCATGAACGGCCCGGTCGAACGGGTGCCGATGAGCACGAAATCCCGGTGCACCATCGCGCTCAGGCGCTCCACGTCCTTGCTGCACAAGGCGTCGCGCCAATCGCGCTCGAGCTGTCCGATCACCTCACAAGTGTCAGCCACACATGCTCCTCTCCCGCAGCTTCTTTACGGCTGCACGCGCACAAAGCGAATCCTCGTTCATGACCCCCGCCATCATCGGCCGCGCAGCAGTCCCCCAAGAATGCCGCGAAGCAGCTGGTTGCCGAGCTGCCGGCCGATCGAGCTCGCCGCAGCGCGGCCGGCCGACTGGATCATCTTGTCGGCCATCGACGGCTTGGCGGCTTCGCGCCGCTGCTGGGCATCGAGCTTTGCCTGTTCCTTGGCGGCCTGGGCGTCGCGCTTGGCCTGCTCTGCCGCGGCCTTGTCGGCTTCGGTCTTCGCCTTTGCCGCAGTCTCGGCGGCGGCGGCTTCCGCGGCCTTGGCGCCGAGCAGCTCCTTGGCCGATGCATTGTCGACGCGCGTGTCGTACTTCGCACCGACCAGGTCGCTTGCGGTCAGCACCTGCCGTTCCTGCGCGGACAGCGGCCCGATGCGGCTCGACGGCGCCTTGATCAGCACCCGCTGAACCGGGGCGGGCGCGCCGTCGGGCTGAAGCAGGGACACGAGCGCTTCGCCAATGCGGAGCTCGGTGATCGCGCTTTCCACGTCGATCGCCGGGTTCGGGCGGAAGGTGTCGGCCGCGGCGCGGACGGCTTGCTGGTCGCGCGGGGTGAAGGCGTTGAGCTTGTGCTGCACGCGGTTGCCGAGCTGCGCCGCGACCTTGTCAGGAATGTCGATTGGGTTCTGGGTAATGAAGTAGACGCCGACGCCCTTGGAGCGGATCAGCCGCACGACCTGCTCGACCTTTTCGAGCAGCGCCGGCGGCGCGTCGGTGAAAAGGAGGTGGGCTTCGTCGAAGAAGAAGCAGAGCTTGGGCACGGCGACGTCGCCGACTTCCGGCAGGTCCTCGAACAGCTCCGAAAGCAGCCACAGAAGGAAGGTCGAATAGAGCCGTGGGCTCTGCATCAGCCGGTCGGCGGCAAGGATGTTGACGATGCCGCGGCCGCTGTCGTCGACCGTCAGGAAATCAGCGAGGTCGAGCGCGGGCTCACCGAAGAAATGGTCGCCGCCCTGCGCGCGAAGCTGCAGCAGCGAACGCTGGATGGCGCCGACGGACTGCTTCGAAACATTGCCATATTCGAGCGTCAGCTCGTTCGCGCGCTCGCCGACATTGACCAGCATCGCCTGCAAATCGTCGAGGTCAACGAGCGCCAGATGCTCCTTGTCGGCGACGTGGAAGGCGATGTTGAGCACGCCTTCCTGCACGTCGTTGAGGTTCATCAGCCGCGCGAGCAGCAGCGGGCCCATTTCGGTGACGGTGGTGCGGACGGCATGGCCCTGCTCCCCGAACAGGTCCCAAAGCTGGACCGGGCAATCGGCATATTGCCAGCCGGCCTGTCCGATCTCCTCGGCGCGGGCCTTGAAGATGTCGTGGGTCTTGGCGGTCGGCGAGCCCGGCATGGCGAGGCCGGCAAGGTCGCCTTTAACGTCGGCGACGAAGGTCGGGACGCCGGCGGCGGAGAAGCCCTCGACGATGCCCTGGAGGGTGACGGTCTTGCCGGTGCCGGTCGCGCCGGCGATCAAGCCATGGCGGTTGGCGCGGCCGAGCTCCAGCGATTGCGGGTTCGCTCCGCCGGCTTCGGCGCCGATGAAAATCCGGCTGTCGGTCACTGCTTCACCTCCGCCGCCGCACTTTGCCTAGCGGCGGCGAAGGCGCAAGAGCGGCTTAGCGGGTGCCGATGCCGATCGCGACGAAGGCTTCCGGCGAGTTGCCGCGCTTGATCAGCAGGAGCGCGCTCGAGCGGCCTGCCTTGCGTGCGGCATCGACGCCGGCAATGACCTGGGCCGGCGCAGTCACCGGCTGGTTGTTCACCGACATGATGAGGTCGCCGCGGCGGAGGCCCTGTTCGGCGGCGTCGCTGTTCGGGTCGACCGCGGTGATGATCACGCCGCGCGCGGTGGCCGGCAGGTTGGCCGAACGCGCAAGCTCCGGAGTCAGCGGCGCGAGCGAAAGGCCGAGCGTCTTCTGCGCGCTGACCGCGCTATTGCCCTGCTCGCTCGAACCCTGCTCGCCGCCGGCGATGCGGTTGAGCGCTTCTTCCGTCGGACGGTCCGCCAGCGTGACCTGCAGCGTCATCGGCCGGCCATTGCGGATGATCTCGAGCGGGATGCGCGAGCCGACCTTGTTGTTGGCAATGAGGTAGGAAACCGTCTGCTCGGGCGTGACCTGCTCGCCATTGACCTTGGTGATCACGTCGCCCTGCTGAAGCCCGGCGCGCGCGGCGGGGCCGTTGGGGACGATCGTGCGGACGAGCTCGCCGCGATCCTTCTGGATGCCGATCGCGGGCGCCAGATCCTCGTCGACCGACTGCAGGCCGACGCCGAGGTAGCCGCGCTGCGGGCGCTGGCCGCGAACGAGCGAATCGATGACCGGCTTCGCGGCTTCCGCCGGGATCGCCAGGCCGATGCCGACGGATGCGCCGTTCGGCGAGATCAGCGCCGAATTGACGCCGATGACATTGCCGTTGAGGTCGAACATCGGACCGCCGCTATTGCCCATGTTGATGGCGGCGTCGGTCTGAATGTAGCGGTCGTACGGGCCGGTCCCGGTAATGCCGCGGTGAAGCGCGGAAATGATGCCGGCCGTCACCGAGCCGCCGAGGCCGTAGGGATTGCCGATCGCCAGGACCCAGTCGCCCACGCGCGAGCGGGTGCTGTCGCCCCACTGGACGAACGGCAAGTTGCGGCCGTCGATCTTGAGCACGGCGAGGTCCGAGGTCTCGTCGCGGCCGACGATGCGGGCGCGATATTCCTGGCCGTTGGTCATGGTGACCGTCACCGTGTCGACCGTCCCCGTGCCGCTGGCGCTCTGGATCAAATGGTTGTTGGTGACGATGTAGCCGTCGGGCGAAATGATGAAGCCGGAGCCGAGCGAGCCCGCTTCACGGGTGCGGCCCTGCTGCTGCTGGTTCTCGTTCTGGCCGCGTCCGCGGGGATCGTTCTGCGGCTGCGTCGGGTCGAACTGGCGGAAGAATTGTTCGAACGGGTCGGCCGATTGCGAGCGGACGGGCACGCGCTGCTTGGTCGAGATATTGACCACTGCGGGGCTCAGCCGCGCGACGAGATCCGCGAAGGACATGGGCGCGCCTGGGCGCGGCGCCATCGCCTGGATGCCGGGACCGTTCTGCGCCACCTGCGCGCCGGCCTGGCCGGTCGCGAGCGAGAACGTCGTTCCGCCGAGAAGCAGGGCCATGGCGACCCCGTAGGCATAGCGCACTTTTCCTGACTCCTTCGAGCTCATCGATACTCCATCAATCTTCTGGCGACGCAAGGCCGGATCGGCCCTGGCGCGCTAAATGTCCCCACCCGCTTAACGGTGATTGAACGCGAAAGATCATCGCGCCGGGGCCGTGAATTCCTTCAGATATTCGTTCTGCGGCGACAGGATGATGTTGGTGGGCGGCGGCTTGTCGCCGCCATCGCCGACGAAGGTGGTCTGGTACGACTGCATCGCGCGGTAGAAATTGTAGAATTCCGGATCCTTGCCGAAGCTCGCCGCATAGGTCTTCGCGGCGTCGGCGTCGGCCTGGGCGCGGATGATCTGCGCCTGCTTCGCACCTTCGGCCAGGATCGAACGCGCTTCCTGTTCACGCGCCGTGCGCATGCGGTCGAACGCGGCGTCGAGCGGCGCACCGTCGGGAAGGTCGGTGCGCTTGATCCGGACGTCGAGCACCTCGACGCCATATTGGCGCGCGATCTTGTTCAGCGACGTGCGGACGCTGTCCATGATGCCCTGCCGTTCCGGGGTCAGCAGCGAGGCGAAGTCGATGCGGCCAAGCTCGTTACGGACTTCCGAGCCGAGGATCGGACGGAGCTGTTCGGTCAGCTGCTGCTCGTTGCCGGCGCGGATGTACATCAGCATCGGATCAACGATGCGATAGCGTGCGAAGGCATCGACCTGGAGGCGGCGCTGGTCGGTCGACAGCACCTGCTGGCGCTGCATGTCGACGTCCTGGACTCGCTTGTCGATCCACACCAGCTGCTCGGCGAAGGGCAGGCGGAAGTTGATGCCCGCCCCTGCGGCGCCGATCGGCCGGCCCGGCTGGTACTGGTTGTAGATGCGAACCGGCTTGCCGAAGCGGACGACGACCGCCTGCTTCGTTTCCGGAATGATCGGGAAACTGCTGACCAGAAGGAGCAGGAGGAGGAAGCCGACAATCGCCGCGGCGAGCGGGCGTCTGCGGATCAGGCCGATCATTGCGCCGACCCTCCCTGCGACTGCCCCTGCGGCTGGTTCTTCAGCGTCGGCAGCGGCAGATAAGTGGTGACGCCGGGCGCCTCGACGATCGTCTTGTCGACCTTCGAAAGCACCTGCTCCATCGTTTCGTAGTACATGCGGCGGCGGGTGACTTCCGGCGCCAGCTTGTACTGCTCGTAGACCTTCTCGAACGCCGTCGCCTCGCCCTGCGCCTTCTGGCGCAGCTGAAGCGAATAAGCGTTGGCATTGTTGATGTAGGACTGCGCCTGCTGCTGTGCGGCCGTGACCTTCTTGAAGGCCTCGATGACCGCGGCGGGCGGGTCCGCCTGCTTGATGGCGATGCCCTGCACCTGAACGCCGGCGCGATAGGAATTGAGGATCTGCTGCATCTTCTCGGCAACCTGATTTTCAATTTCTGCGCGGCGGTCGCCCATGGCGTCGTTCAGCGTCACCTGGCTGATGACCGAGCGCATGGCGCTTTCCGCGACTTCGCGGATAGTCTCGTCGGGCTGCGCGAGCTGGTACAAATAAAGCTCCGGCGTGCGGATGTTCCAGCGAACGGAATAGCCGAGGTTGATGAGGTTCTGGTCGCCCGTCAGGATCAGGTCGTCGTCGCCCGACGAGCCGAGGTCGACGGTGCGGATGTTCTCGACGTCGATCTTGGTCACGCGGTCGATCGGAGAGGGCAGGGTCATGCCGACGCCGGGCCCGAGCGTGTAGCTGTAGCGGCCAAGCCGGCTGACGACGCCGCGCTGGCCGGGCGAAATGACGTGGAAGCTGCTGAAGATCAGCCACAGGAGGAAAAGCGCAAGCGCACCCCAAGCGATCAGCGAAGCGTCGGGACGCCCGCGGAAGCCGCCACCGCCACCACCGCCGCCGAAGCGAGCGCGGCTGCGGCGCAGAAGCTCATCGAGCTGGGGAACGTTGGGCCGGGAGCCGGCCGGCCGGCCGCCGCTCGGCGGAGGACCGCCCCACGGGCCGCTGCCATGGTCGTGACTGCCACTCGGCTCATCACCGGTGCTTCCGCTCGGGCCCCAGGGACCCTTATTATCGGCGAACAGGCCGTGGAAACGGCCGCCCCACCCCAAAATATTGCTCATCAACTGTGATTATAGGGAGCGGCCTGCCCGAAAAACAGTGGCAAGCGGTACGGGCCTTCTTATGTGGCTGCCGATGGCAGACGATAATGACCCGCTTGCAGAATTGCCGCACGACGAGCGGATCCGCTCCCGGAAGCTGAACGGCGGCGTCGCGACGCTGATCGTCGAGGCGACGGGGCTGAGCGCCGGCGAGCGGGAGGCGGTCGAGAAGGAGCTTCGGTCGGCCCTGCTCGCAAGGAGCGGTGTCGAAGACGCGAGGATCGCGATGACGGCGGCAGAGCCGTCGCGGACATTGATCGCGATTGGCAGCGGCAAGGGCGGCGTCGGCAAATCGACCGTGTCGGTGAACGTCGCCATCGCGCTCGCTCGGATGGGCAAGAAGGTCGGGCTGATCGACGCCGACGTTTACGGACCGTCGCAGCCGACTTTGCTCGGTACTTACGCCAAGCCGACGGCCGAGGGCGAGCAGCTGATCCCGGTGGACGCGCATGGCATCAAATTCCTGTCGGTCGGGCAGCTCGTGTCGCAGGGGCATGCGCTCGCCTGGCGCGGGCCGATGGCGACGGGCGCTTTGGCGAAGCTCGTCGACGCAGATTGGGGCGACGCCGAGATCCTGGTCGTAGACATGCCGCCCGGGACCGGCGACGTGCAGCTGTCGCTGATCCAGCGGTCGCGGCCGGCGGGCGCGGTCATCGTGTCGACGCCGCAGGACCTGTCGCTGATCGACGCGCGGCGCGCGGTCGACCTCTTCAACAAGACCAGCGTCCCGGTGATCGGCCTGATCGAGAATATGGCCACTTACGCCTGCCCCCATTGCGGCGAGGTCTCGCACCCGTTCGGAAGCGGCGGCGCGGAGCATGCGGCCGCCGAGATGGGCGTGCCGTTCCTCGGCCGCCTGCCGCTGTCGCTCGACATTCGCGAGGCGTCCGACGCCGGGCGCCCGCCGGCAGCGGAGGGGTCCGACCTGTTCGATGCAATCGCCGCGAAACTGCTGGAGGCGGTCGCGCATTGACGGCGGCAAAGGAGAGGGAAGATGCCGCTGACGCGTGACGAGGATATTGCCGATTTGCTGCGCAATGCGCGCACCATCGCCATCGTCGGCGCTTCGGACCGGCCGGACCGCGCGTCCAACGGCGTGATGAAGTTCCTGCAGGATTGGGGCTATCGGGTGTTGCCGGTAAACCCGCAGATCACCGGCGAGCATATTTACGGCGAGTTCGTGTGGCGCGAGCTTTCGCAGATCGGCGTGCCGATCGACATCGTCGACATCTTCCGCCGTCCCGAGATGGCGCTCGAAGCGGTCGAACAGGCGATCTTCGTCGGCGCCAAGGCGGTGTGGATGCAATTAGGCGTCATCAACGAGGAAGCAGCCGCGCTGGCCGAGAACGCCGGGTTGAAAGTCGTGATGGACCGCTGCCCGAAGATCGACATTCCGCGGCTTGGGGTGCCGAGGATCGCGGCCGAGGCCTAAGCGGCGGCGACCACCATTTCAGGAACGAGGATGGTGGGGGCGTCGATGCCGCGCCGGAATTGGAGGTCGGACGCGGGCTCGAGGCTTGCGAACATGTCCAGCAGATTGCCGGCGATGGTGATCTCCGCCACCGGCTCCGCAATCTCGCCGCCGCGGACCATGAAGCCGGCGGCGCCGCGCGAATAATCGCCAGTGACGCCGTTCACGCCCTGGCCAATCAGCTCGATGACCATGACCGCTTCGGGAACGCTCGCGAGCAATTCGGCGCGGCTGCGGCTGCCGGCGTCCATGTAGAAATTGCTCGGCGCCGCGCCCGGCGAGCCGCCGGTGCCGCGCGAGGCATTGCCGGTCGGCGCAATGCCGAGCTGGCGCGCCGAGGCGCTGTCCGCCATCCAGCCGGTCAGGATCCCGTCATCGATCAGCGCTCGCCGAGCGACGCGGACGCCTTCGCCGTCGAACGGGCGCGAGCGCATGCCACGCCGGCGCAGCGGATCGTCGATGATTGAGACGCCGCGCGCGAAGATCTGCTCGCCGAGCTTGTCGCGCAGGAAGCTCGTCTTGCGCGCGACGGACGCGCCGTTGGTCGCACCGGATAGATGGCCGAGCAAAGTGGCGGAGACGCGGCTGTCGAAGATCACCGGGTACGTGCCGGGCTTCGGGCGCGACGGGTTGAGCCTGGCGGCTGCGCGCTCCCCGGCGCGGCGGCCGATCTCGGCGGCAGGTTCGAGGTCTTCGAGATGGCGGGCGCTGTGCCAGGCATGGTCGCGCTGCATCGACGCGCCTGCGCCGGCGATCACCGCGGCCGAACAGCCGTGGCCGCTGGTCCGGTAGGCACCGGCAAAGCCGCCCGAAGTTGCGAGCGCGATCGTCGTTCCCGATGCGCTTGCTCCGGCGCCGCTCGAATTGGTGACGCCCGCGACGGCGAGCGCCGCTTGCTCGGCCTCCAGCGCGCGGGCGCGGAGTTCGGGCGGGTCGGGCTCGCGCGGGTCGTCGCTGTCGAGGAACGGCGGATCGCCAAGCTCCAGCAACTCGGTCGGGGCGAGGCCGGCAAAAGGGTCTTCGGGCGCCTGGTCGGCCATGGCGAGGCAGCGCTCGACCAGTACGGAGAGCGCCTCGTCGGACAGGTCCGACGAGGCGACGGTGGCGGAGCGCTGGCCGATGAAGAGTCGCAGGCCGATTTCCTCGCCTTCGGAACGGCCGACATTCTCGAGCTCGCCGAGCCGAACTTCGACGCTGGACGAGCGGTCGGCGGCATAGAGCACATCGGCGGCACTGGCGCCGGCGCGGGTCGCGCGCTCGACGAGGGAGGTGGCGATATCGCGGGCTTGGTCGGGGGTTCGCATCGCCAGCGCGACTAGCGCGCTGAAAGCCCGACGACTAGCATCGCGAGCGCGACCAGCAGGCCGCAGCTGCGGTTGGAGCGGAACAGCTGGAGGGCGAGTGCGCCGTCCTTCGGATCGGCCCGGAGCGCCTGGTTCGCGAGATGGAGGGCGGCCGGGATCAAGGCGACCAGCGCCAGCCAGTCTGGCCGCACGCTCCAGATCGCTGCGCCCCACAGCAGCAGGGCGATCGCGTAGAAGCCGCCGACGCCGAGCGCGGCCTTGTCTCCCAAGCGCCGGGCCGAGGATTTCACGCCGACCAGTGCGTCATCCTCGATGTCCTGGATCGCGTAGAGCGTGTCATAGCCGACCACCCAGGCGATGCTGCCGAGCCACAGGAGAAAGGGCGTCCACCCGAGGCTGCCGGTCACCGCGGGCCAGCCGACCAGCGCGCCCCATGAGAAGACGAGGCCGAGCCAGGCCTGCGGCCACCAGGTGATTCGCTTCATGAAGGGGTAAGCGGCGACGGGCGCGATGCTGGCGAGCGCGACGAGGGCGGCGGTGGGGCTGAGCTGCACGAGCACGAGCAGCCCGATCGCGCATAGCAGCGCGATCAGCAGCCACGCGGCGCGCAGCGACACGCGCCCGCTCGCCAGGGGCCGCAGGCGCGTGCGCTCCACCTTTCGATCAAGGTCACGGTCGACGATGTCGTTGTAGACGCAGCCGGCGCTGCGCATCGCGAAGGCACCGAGGCCGAGCCAGAGGAACAGGTCCCAGCGGCCGCCGACGCCGGCAAGCGCCACGCTCCACGCGCACGGCCAGTAGAGCAGCCAGCTGCCGATCGGGCGGTCGATCCGCATCAGCGACGCGAATGGCCGAAGCCGCGGCGGCAGCGCGCCGATGAAGCCGCGCCGCTCGCTGTCCGGGACGATGTCGCTGGCCGCGGTCATGCCAAGCCTGTGCCAGCGCGCGCGGTGCGGCTCAAGCAGCCGAACTCTCTCCGGATCGGATTCACATTCCGCCGATGATTCCGGAACGGGAATAATCTTAAGAAGATCGAATGAAACCAGCGCTGTAAGTGGGCCGCATCAAACGAAAGGAAGCGATGGCAGCAGCGGAGGTGCGTTGATGTATAGTGGTTACTTCAGGCAACGCCTGATGGAGGCGCTTTTGTCGGCAGAGCAAGCTCGAAGCGAGCAGGAGCGGCTCATCCACCTTCGCACGTCGCGCTATTACCGGGACCTCTTCGAAGCGTCGGCCCGGCGCGGCTGACGCCGCGGCATAGCCGAGCAGCGCCGCACGGGTTAAGCGGGCGCCATGCCCGCGACGCCCGCCTGGCCGCCGAAAAGCCTGCCGCGCCTGTTCGTGCGCGATGCGCTGTCGCAAGCCGCGCGCGTCGAACTCGACGCGAACCAGGCCAACTATCTGGGCAATGTGATGCGGCTCGGGACGGGCGCGCAGGTGCTGTTGTTCGATGGCCATTCGGGCGAATGGCTGGCCACGGTCGCCGATGCCGGTAAGAAGCGCATGACCCTCGCCGTCGAGCAGCGGACGCGCGAGCCGGAGACGATCCCCGACGTATGGCTGGCCTTCGCGCCGGTGAAGCGCACGCAAACCGACTGGCTGGTCGAGAAAGCGACCGAGCTGGGCGCGGCGCGGCTGGTCCCGGCCATCACCCAGCGCACCATCGCTGAGCGGGTGCGGCTCGACCGATTGCAGGGGATCGCCATCGAAGCGGCGGAGCAGTGCGGCCGCACGCGGGTGCCGGAAATTGCTGAGCCGGTCAGTCTCAAGCAGTTGCTTCAGCAGTGCGCCGAGCGAAGGCTCTACTTCGCCGACGAGACGGGTGGCGAAGAGGCCGCGGGCGCCTTCAAACCCGGACCCGCCCTGATCCTGACTGGCCCAGAAGGCGGGTTCACGGACGAGGAGCGGGCGCTGGTTCGCGCTGCGCCGAACGCGGTTGCGGTGTCGCTGGGCCCGCGAATCCTTCGGGCGGAGACCGCCGCCTTGGCTGCGCTCGCCGCCTTCATGGCGGTGGCCGGCGACTGGCGCTTATAGGCCGATAAAGCAAAGCTGCTGGCGCGAAGCGGGAGGCGACGCTACGCCGCTCGGCCAATGACTACGCGCACTGACGACAGCTATTCGCGCCCGATCGAAAGCCGCGCCGATTTGCTCGCGACCTTCTCCGGCGGCGAAAAGCCCCGCGAGAATTGGCGGATCGGCACCGAGCACGAGAAATTCGTCTATCGCACGCAGGACCATCGCGCGCCCGCTTATGACGAGCCCGGCGGCATTCGCGACCTGCTGATGGGGCTGACGGAGTTCGGCTGGGAGCCGGTGATCGAGAACGGCAATGTTATTGCGCTGGCCGGTCCCGACGGCACGATCAGCCTCGAACCCGCGGGCCAGTTCGAGCTGTCCGGCGCAGCGCTTCAGAACCTCCATCAGACCTGCTCGGAAGCGGCTCGGCACCTCGACCAGTGCAAGACGATCGGCGAGCGGCTGGGGCTCGGGTTCCTCGGCCTCGGCATGTGGCCCGACAAGGCACGAAGCGACCTGCCGATCATGCCCAAGGGCCGGTACGCGATCATGCTCAATTACATGCCCAAGGTCGGAAGCCTCGGGCTCGACATGATGCTGCGCACCTGCACCATCCAGACCAACCTCGATTATTCGAGCGAGGCTGACATGGTGAAGAAATTCCGCGTCGGCCTGGCGCTGCAGCCGGTGGCGACGGCGCTGTTCGCCAACTCGCCGTTCACCGAAGGCAAGCCGAACGGCTTCAAGAGCTTCCGCAGCCATATCTGGGAAGACACGGACGCCGACCGCACCGGCATGCTGCCGTTCGTGTTCGAGGACGGGTTCGGGTACGAGCGCTACTGCGACTATGCGCTCGATGTGCCGATGTACTTCGTCTACCGCGACGGCCGGTACATCGACGTCGCCGGCGAAAGCTTTCGCGCTTTCATCGACGGCAAGCTGCCGCAACTGCCGGGCGAGAAGCCGCGGCTGACGGACTGGACCGACCATTTGTCCACCGCCTTCCCGGAAGTGCGGCTCAAGAGCTTCCTCGAAATGCGCGGCGCCGACGGCGGCCGCTGGAGCCGGATCTGCGCGCTTCCGGCTTTGTGGGTCGGGCTGCTCTATGACGACCAGGCGCTCGATGCCGCGTGGGAGCTGGTGAAGCATTGGACGATCGAGGAGCGCGAGAAGCTTCGCCACGAGGTGCCGCGGCTGGCGCTCGAAGCGGTGACGCCCGACGGCGAAAGCCTGCGCGCCTTTGCCGGCCGTGTGCTCGATGTCGCCGCCGACGGGCTGACGCGGCGCGCTGAGCTCAACAGCGCCGGCGACAATGAAGGCGGCTTCCTCGATCCGTTGCGCGATGTCGTCACGACCGGCATGACGCCCGCGGACCGGCTGCTCGCCAAATATCAAGGCGAGTGGGCAGGCGATCTGTCACGCATCTACGAGGAGTTCAGCTTCTGATGGATACGACCGGCCGGCGCACGCTCTATCCCGAGTTCGAGCCATACGAGACGGGGATGCTCGACGTCGGCGACGGTCATCTTTTGTATTGGGAGCTTTCCGGCAATCCGGGCGGCAAGCCGGTGGTGTTCCTTCACGGCGGACCGGGCGGCGGCACCAGCCCCGCGCACCGGCGGCAGTTCAACCCGGAAAAGTACAAGATCCTGGTGTTCGACCAGCGCGGGGCGGGCAAGTCGACGCCGCATGCCGGCCTCGAGGCGAATACGACCTGGGACCTGGTCGACGATATCGAAAAGCTGCGCACGCAGATCGCCAAGGTCGACAAATGGATGGTGTTCGGCGGTAGCTGGGGATCGACCCTGTCGCTCGCTTATGCGCAGACCCATCCCGATCGTGTCACCGAGCTGGTGCTCCGCGGCATCTTCCTGTTCGATCCCTACGAGCTCGACTGGCTCTACCAGCCGGGCGGCGCGTCGAACCTGTACCCGGACGCCTGGGACGAGTTCGTCAGCGTGATCCCGGAAAGCGAGCCCGGCGATATGGTCGAGGCCTATCGCAAGCGCCTGACCGGCGACGACAAGGACGAGCAGCTGCGCGCCGCGAAAGCGTGGAGCGCGTGGGAAGCATCAACCGTGACCTTGCTGCCGAGCCCGGAGACGCACGAGCAGTTCACGTCGCCCGATCTGGCGATCGCGCTGGCGCGGATCGAGAACCATTATATGGCGCACCGCGGCTGGCTGGAGGAAGGCCAGCTGCTGAGGGGCGCGGCCGAAAAGCTGCGCGGCATCCCGGGCGTGATCGTCCAGGGGCGGCACGATTGCTGCACGCCGCCGATGGCCGCGTGGAAGCTCAAGCAGGCGTGGCCGGAGGTGGAGCTCAATATCGTGCCCGACGGCGGGCACCTGTTCAACGAACCGGGGATCCTCGACGGCCTGATCCGCGCGACGGACAAGTTCGCGGATCGTTGATTACTCGCCGGGGCGGTACACTCGCTCCGTATGGCCCTTCAGCTGGTCCGGGGTGAGATAGACCGGCCGCAGATTGCCGGATGCGTAGCGGCCCGCCTGGTCGTTGAAGTGCGGCGACTTGGGGTCGCCGCTTTCCCCGCCGGCGGTAACGGCAATCGCCTGGACGCCGGACGGCTTGAACTCGACCGCGGCGACGAAGCTGTTGCCGCTGGTGCCGTACCATTTCTTCGTGCCGGGCTTCTGTGACGCGCCGAAGGAGGCGAGCGAGCCCCACCGCGCCGAGCTGAACGGTACGGGGATGCTCGGCCCGGCGTCGCTGAACGGATGGTCGATCGCCGGCGAGATCCGTTGGAAGCGATTCACTTCACCCCAGGGCACATCCCAGCGGCCGAAATCGCGGACGAGTCGCGCGACCGCTTTGTCCAGCGCGCCGAGCTTTGCGTCGGGCTCAACGCGGTTGAGCCGTTCGTAGACGGGCAGGCCGTCGTCCCACTCATTGGTCGTCGCAAGCTTCCACAGCTCTTCGCCCCAAAAGTTCGCGACCGTGTTCGGGATCGAGGCGGCGCTCCAGCGATGGTCCCAGCTGCGCAGCGCGGACACGGGTCCGCCGAGGCGCTGCTTACGCGGGTCCGCGGTAGGCAAGGCATCCCAGGCCTGGATCAGGCCGGGCAGAAGTTGGGCGAAGCCCGGCTGGTCGGGATCGAAGGCCGCGGCGCGGAGCTTTTCGAGAGTCCAGCCGCTGCTTCCGGTCAGCAGATTGGTCGCATGAATGCCGCGCGGGTTCTCGCCGAACATGTCCATGTAGCGCGGGTAATCGGCCTGGCGCGCGCTGTACGGGCCAGCCGCGGAATAGGGCCAGTTATTGGTGTTCATCGCCCAACCGGTCGGCGGGTTGATCACGCTCGGCAGCTCGGCGAGCTTGTGCAGCGGGCCCCAGTCGGTGCTCGGGTCGCTGCCGTTCACCGTCTTCGTATAGTCGAAACGATTGTCGCGCTTCGGCATGAATTGCGGGATGAGGAAAGCGATCTCGCCCTTGCTGCTGGCGAAGAGCGTATTGTTGGAGCTGTTCGCCTTGAAGCGGTCGGCGAGGTCGAGGAAGGACGTCAGGTCCTTCGCCTTGGTGCGCAGGAAGCTTTGCTGAAGCGCCTCGACTGGCTTGTCCATCATGGCGAAGGCGATCCAGCAGACTCGCCGGTCTTCCGCTCCGCCGGCGATGGATATGGTCTTCGGCTCGGGCGCGCAGGCCGAACTCGTCTCGCTTCGGACGATCGGCCCGCGATGGGTGTGATAGGTCGTGAAGGTCCGCGGCTTCAGCCTGCCGTCGGGCTGGCGCACGCGGATGGTCACCGGTCGCTTGCTGATTGCGCGCCAGTCGTTGCCCACGAGATAGCGCAAGCCGAGCTCCGGCCGGTCGATCTGATAAGCGAATTCATCGACATTATCGACGCCGCTCGACGTGTGCATCCAACCGACGTGGCGGTTGAAGCCCTGGTAGATGAAGAACTGGCCCCAGGTTGAAGCGCCGTATGCGTCGAGGCCCTCGTCGCTGCGCATCTGCAGCTCGGACCGGAAATAGAAGCTGGTGTGCGGGTTGATCAGGAGCAGCGCGCCGGTACCGGGCGCGGTGATCTTCGGCGCAATGGCGATGCCGTTGGACCCGCGCGGTTCGTTGTCGTCGTAAACGGACGCGACCTTCTTGATGGATACAATCTGAGGTTGCGCGCCGTAGAAGTCGGCGAGCTGCTTGAGATCGATCCGTTCGATGTCGCCGCCGATGCTGCCTTCGGTGAAGCTCAGCGCCATCCACGGCTCGAAGCGCTTGAGCACGCGCGGTTTCACCTGCGGGTGCGTCGCGAGATAATAGTTCAGACCTGCGGCCCAGGCGTCCATCAGCCGCCGCATCGCTGGTGGGCTCTTGGCATAATAGGCCTTGAGCTGCGGCTCGCTGACGTAGAGCCGGGCGCGCAAATCCTGCCAGATCGCCTTTTCGCCGTCCGCTTCGGCGGTACGGCCAAGCGCGGTCAGATAATTAGCCTCGATGCGCGGGAAATCGTCTTCGGCCTGCGCGTAGATCGCGCCGAACACCGCGTCCGCGTCCGTCTTCCCATGCACATGGGCGATGCCCCAATCGTCCCGGGTGATCGTCACTTGGCTGGCCTGCGCGCGCCATCGCGACAGCTCGGCAGGTGCAGCGGCAGTGAGGAGGAAGAGGAGCGGGGCGAGGGCGGCAGCCGATCTCTTGTGCATGCGCAAGGGCTAGGCCGCCGCCGGTGAAGCCGCAAGCGGTGGAAACGCGCGGCTCCCTGTGCTCAGGTGAGCGGAGCTAAGGTCGGGGGAACAGCAATGCGGAGCAGCAAGAGCGCGGACGGCGGCGAGCAGCGGGGGCTGATCCTGTTCCTCGCGTTGATCACGCTCGCCTTTCTTTATGTCGCGGCGCCGTTCGCCTCGGCGCTTTTGTGGGCGGTGGTCGCCGCGATCATGTTCCAGCCGATGTATCGATGGATGTTGAGCAAGGTCGGCGGGCGGGAGAACCAGGCGGCGATCCTGACGCTGCTGGTCATCACCATCGCCGTCGTCATCCCGGCGCTCGCGATCGGCAGTGCGGTGGTCGACCAGCTTATGCAGATCTATTTGGGGTTCCAGGGGCAACGGATCGGCGCGGAAGGCTATTTCGACCAGCTCCACGACAGCCTGCCGGCGAGGCTTCAGGCCATTCTCGACCAATCGGGATATGGCGAATTCGCCGTGCTGCAGGCGCGCGTGTCGCAATTCCTCAGCCAGAGCGCCGGCCTGCTTGCGCGCCACGCGGTCAACCTTGGCGGCAATGCGGTCGCGTTCGTCCTTTCCTTCGCGGTCGGCCTCTACGTCACCTACTTCCTGCTGCGCGACGGGCGACGGATCGGCCCGGCGGTCAGGGACGCACTGCCGCTCGACAAGGCCGTCGCCCAGGATCTCAGCACGCGTTTCGTCGCGATCGTGCGTGCGACGATCAAGGGATCGGTCGTCGTCGGTCTGGTGCAAGGTGCTCTGGGGGCGATCACTTTTTGGATCGTCGGTATTCCATCAGCGCTGCTGCTGGGCGTGGTGATGGCGATCCTGTCGCTGCTTCCGGCCGTGGGTCCGGCGATCGTCTGGGTGCCCGTGGCGGCCTATCTGCTGGTGACCGGGAGCATCTGGCAGGGGGTGGTCGTGATCATCTCCGGCGCGATGGTGATCGGGCTTGCGGACAACCTGCTGCGGCCGATCCTCGTCGGCCGCGATACCGGCATTCCCGACTGGATGATCCTGATCACGACCCTCGGCGGCATCGCCGCGTTCGGCTTCGGCGGCATCGTCATCGGCCCGCTCGTCGCCGGCCTGTTCCTGGCGAGCTGGTCGATCTTCCGCGACCAGCGGCCCGCGGCGCCGGCTGCTTAGGCGTTCGGCAGCGCCTGCTTGGCTTCGCCCCAGCCTTTGAGCAGCTTGGAGTTCGCCCGCTCGAGTAGCTCGTCGGCGTCGCGGATCGTGAAGTGATTGCCGCCCTGGTATTTGTCGAGCTCGCCCCACGCGATCGGCGCCGACACCGGCGCGCCTTCGCGCGCGCGCGCCGAATAAGGCATGACGGCGGTCGATCCGCGCTGGTTGCGCAGCCAATCGAGGAAGATGCGCCCCTTGCGCTGCACCTTGCGGATGTTGGCGGTGAACATGTCCGGCTCCGCTTCCGCGATCGCGCGGCTGAAGCGCTCGGCGAAGTCTGACACCTTCGGCCAGTCCGCCGACTGGTCGAGCGGCGCAACGACGTGCAGGCCCTTGCCGCCGGACAGAAGCGGGAAGGTTTCGAGTCCCAAGTCTTTCAGCAGGCCCCGCAGCTTGACTGCCGCTTCCTTGACCTTGGCGAAATCGAGCCCCTCGTCGGGATCGAGGTCGAAGACCAGCCGGTCGGGATGCTCGACATCGTCGCTGCGGCTGCCCCAGCCGTGGAATTCGATCGTGCCCATCTGCACGCAGGCGAGCAGGCCGCGGATGTCGTCGAAGAACAGATAGTCCTGGACGATCCCCTTCCGCTCCTTGATCGGCACATGCTTGACGTGCTCGCCGAACGAGCCGGTGTCGTGCTTCTGGAAGAAGCACTTCTTGGACCGGCCCTGCGGGCAGCGGATCAGCGTCATCGGCCGCTTCGCGGCGTCGACCATGATCAGGTCCTGCAGCGCCATGTAGTAATTGGCGAGGTCGCCCTTGGTGAGGTTCGCGTCGGGGAAGATGATCCGTTCAGGGTTGCTGATGGCGATGCCGAGACTCTCCGGCGTGGCAGCGGGCTTCTTAGGCTTCTTCGCGCCGGGCTTCTTCTTCTCGGCGGTCAGATGCGCCGGCTTTTCGACGACGACCTGTGACGCGGGCTTGTCCTCGCGAAGGCCGATGAAGCTCGGGTGGCGAAGGATGCCGTCGCCGGTGAATTCGGTGAAGGCGATCTCCGCGACCAGTTCGGGCTTGATGAAGTGCGCGCCCTTGCGGTCGGCGCGCGGCACCTCGACCGGCGCCTTGTCGACCTCCAGCGGGCGCATCCGCTCCATCATCTCGTCGATCAGCTTGGCCGAAAAGCCCGTGCCGACCTTGCCGACATAAGTGAGCTTGCCCTTGTCCTTGGCGGCGAGGAGCAGCGAGCGGAAGCCGATGCGCTTGTCGCTTTCAGACCAGCCGACGATCACGAATTCCTGGCGCTGGATGCATTTGATCTTGAGCCAGCAGCGGGTGCGCGTGCCCTTGTAGGGTGCGCTCGCTTTCTTCGCGATGATCCCTTCGCCGCCCTGCTTGCAGATCTGCTCGAGCAGCGCCTCGCCTCTGCCGATCACATGGTCGCCGTAGACGATCGGGGCATTGACGCCGGCAAGAAGCGACGCGAGCCGGTCCTTGCGTACGACATTGGGCAGGTGGCGGATGTCCTCGCCCCGGTCGATCAAAAGGTCGAAGGCGTAGAAGACGAGGTTGGCGCCTTTTTGGTCCTTGAGCGTCGACTGAAGCAGCTGGAAACTCGGCTTGCCGTTCTCGTCGAGCGCGGCGGCTTCGCCGTCGAGCAGGCAGCCGGCGGGCAGGTTCGCGGCGGCCTTGGTCAGCGCCTTGAACTTGTCGCTCCAGTCCTTGCCGTTGCGCGTCCAGGCGGTTGCGACCCCGTCGCCGACGGACAGCAGGAGCCGGTAGCCGTCATATTTATATTCGTAGAGCCAGTCGCTGCCCGTGGGGACATCGTCGACCAACGTGGCGAGCTGCGGCTCCTGAAACGGGGGCGGCGCCTTGCCCGCCTTCTTCTTGCCGCGCCCGCCCTTCTGGCCGCCGCGGTTGGAGCGCCACACGTCCTCGCCGGCCGCGATCTCCGCCATGGTCCGGCCGGTGGTGACGCTGGTGGTGCCTTCGTCGACGAGCGCGGTGCCGTGCTCGGGATCGGCATGGTCGTCCGTCACCTTCTTGAGCATCCACGGCTCGGCCTTCTCGCCGGGGCGCGGGTTGAGGCGGAATAGCACCCATTCGCCCTTCATCCGCTCGCCCTCGAGCGTGAAGTGGAGGTGGCCTTCCTCGATCGTCTTGCGGGGGTCCTTGCGCGGGTCGGGGATCCACCGGCCATGATCCCAAAGCATCACCGTGCCGCCGCCATATTCGCCGGCCGGGATGATGCCTTCGAAGTCGCCATAATCGAGCGGGTGGTCCTCGGTCCGCATGGCGAGGCGCTTGTCGCCCGGATCGACGCTGGGGCCCTTGGGAACGGCCCAGCTCTTGAGGACGCCGTCCATCTCGAGGCGAAAGTCCCAGTGCAGCCGCGAGGCTTCGTGCTTCTGGACGACGAAGCTGTCGCCCGAGCCCTTGAGCTTGCGCCCGCGGGGCTCCTTCGTTTTCGAGAAGTCGCGCTTCTCGTTGTAAGTATCGATGTCGAGTTTTTTGCTCGGCACGAGCTAGCCCCTCGCGCTCTCGTTGAGCTTGTCGAAACGCGAGCGCTCGCCCTTCGACAGGCTCAGGGTGAGCGCGGATAAGGAAGGCATGTCAGCGCTTCCGTCCGCCCGAAGCGGCTTTCTTGGCGGGCGCTTTCTTGGGCGCGTGGCGCGGGGCGGGCTTTTTGGCCGCGCTCGTTTTCTTGGCGCCGCTTTTGTTCTCGTTGGCCGACTTGCCGTCGCCCTCGTCGGCATTGCCGAGGCTGCGCTTCAGCGCCGCCATCAGGTCGACCACGTTCGACCCCTTGGGCGGCGGCGCGTCGGCGTCGGGATCCTGGATCACCTTTTCGCCCTTGGCGCGCTGCTTTTCCTCGATCAGCTCGTGAAGCGCGTCGACATAGCGGTTGTGGAACTCGCTGGGATCGAACTTGCCGGTTTTCCGCTCGATCAGCATCGAGGCCATGTCGAGCAGGTCGGCGTCGGGCTCGCGGTCTTCGATCTCGCGGAAGTAGGTCTGCGAGCGATGGACTTCGTCCGAGTAGCGCAGCGTTTCCAGAAGCATGCCCCGGCCGCAGGGCTTCAGCGCCACCACATGTTCCTGCCCGCGCATCGCCAGCTGGCCGACGCCGATCTTCTTCGACGCGCGCAGCGCATCGCGAAGCACCACGAACGCCTCTTCGGCGAGGTCGTCCGCGGGCACGACGTAATAGGGCTTCTCGTAATACATGGCGTCGATCTCGTTCACGTCGACGAACTGGACGAGGTCGAGCGTCTTGCGGCTTTCGAGCTTCACGCTTTCGATCTCTTCGGGGTCGAGCAGGACGTAATGGCCCTTCGACACCTCATAACCTTTGACGATCTCGTCGCGGTCGACCGGGCCGATGCCGGGCACGACCTTTTCATATTTGATGCGCTTGCCGGACGGCTCGTGAACCTGGTGGAACTGGATCGACGCCCCGCTCTTGGTCGCGGGGAACAGTTCGACCGGAATCGACACCAGCGCCAGCCGGATTTGCCCTCGCCAGATCGCGCGCGCGGCCATGAACAAAGTCTCCCTTCTTGCGAGGAGACTCAAATCATTGCGGCGACGACTCGTTCCCTGTCGCTGACTTGAGCGAGCGGATGAGCGCCGCGACGTCGGCGTGCCTGTGGGCAGCATCGACGATGGCCGATCCGCAGATGACCCCTCGCGCTCCGGCAGCGAGGGCAGCGCGGACGTGCTCGGGCTTTGAGATGCCGAAGCCGAAGACCGGCGGCGGCGCTCCGGCGCGGTTCAGGCGCTCGACCAGGCTGCGGTCGAACTCGCCGCTCGAGTGAGTGCCGGTGATCCCGGCGCGGCTGACGCAATAAGTGTAGCTTTTCGACAGCCGGGCGATGCGCTGGAGCGCGGCGTCCGGCGTATTCGCGGCGGCGATCAGCACCGGTTCGATGCCGGCCTGCTCCATCTCCCGGGTGTAGGGCTCCGCCTCCAGCGAAGGAACGTCGGCGATCAGCAGGCTGTCGGCGCCGGCTTCGGCCGCACCGCGCATGAAGCCGGCGCGAGCGGCGACGATGTTTGCATAAGTCAGGATGCCGACCGGCACGTCCGGGTGACGGCCGCGGAAGTCGCGGATGAGATCGAGGCAGTCGCCGACGCGGACGCCGGCGCCAAGCGCGCGCTGCGCGGCAGCCTGGATCACCGGGCCGTCGGCGACCGGGTCGGAAAATGGAATGCCGACCTCGATCATGTCGGCGCCGGCTTCCACCAGCAGGTCGAGCGGCGGCGCGGCCGGGTCGCCGAGCATGAGGAAGGCGCCGAACGCACCCTCACCCCGCAAGCGATCGAACATGGCGGCATAGCGGCTCATGCCGAGGGGCCGATCAGCTGCTGCGCCTGGCCGACGTCCTTGTCGCCACGCCCTGAGAGACCGACGAGAATGATGCTGTCCGGCTCGGCTTGAGCAAGCTTCAGCGCATAAGCGAGGGCGTGCGCGGATTCGAACGCGCACAATATGCCCTCGTTCTTGGCGAGCGCGGTAAACGCCGCGAGCGCTTCGGCGTCGGTGACGCCGACATAATCGGCGCGGCCGCTTCCCTTCAGGTGCGCGTGCTCCGGGCCGACGGCGGGATAGTCGAGGCCGGCGGACACCGACCAGGTGTCGGCGACCTGCCCGTCCTCGTCCTGCAGCACCAGCGTTTCCGCGCCGTGCAGGATCCCGCGTGTGCCGCGCAGCAGGGTTGCGCCATGTTCGCTGCCGTCGAGCCCCTTGCCCGCGGCCTCGACGCCGATCAGCCGCACCGGATCGTCGATGAAATCGGCGAACAGGCCGATCGCGTTGGACCCGCCGCCGACGCAGGCGACGGCCGCATCGGGCAAGCGCCCGACCTGCTCGATCATCTGCGCGCGCGCTTCCTTGCCGATGATCCGCTGGAACTCGCGGACGATGGTCGGGAAGGGGTGCGGGCCTGCTGCTGTACCAAGCAAATAATGCGTATCGGCAAATGTTGCCGACCAATCAGCAAGCGCTTCGTTGATGGCGTCCTTGAGCGTCCGTCCGCCGCGCTCGACCGGCACGACCTTCGCCCCCATCAACTGCATGCGGAAGACGTTGAGCTGCTGCCGCTCGACGTCCTCCGCGCCCATGTAGATGATTGTCTCGAACCCGAAGAGGGCGCCGACGATCGCGGTGGCGACGCCGTGCTGGCCGGCGCCGGTCTCGGCGATCAGGCGCGTCTTGCCCATGCGCTTGGCGAGCAGCCCCTGTCCCAGCACCTGATTGGTCTTGTGCGCGCCGCCGTGGAGCAGGTCCTCGCGCTTCAAATAGATATTGTCCGGCAGGTTGCGGCATTGCGTGAGTGGGGTCGGACGGCCTGCGTAGTTCGCCAAAAGGGAGCCGAGTTCCACCGCGAACGCAGGATCGTCCTGCGCGTCGAGGAACGCCGCCTCGAGCTGCTCGAGCGCGGGGACGAGGATTTCGGGAACATAGCAGCCGCCGAAGCGCCCGAACCGGCCGTCTAGGCGCATGCACTGAGCCGTCGTCGCGCGGGCGGGCGAAGCGCCTCGAACAAGGCGGCGATCTTATCCGCGGACTTGCGGCCCGGCATCAGGTCGACCGACGATCCGACGTCGATCGCAAATGCACCGAGCCGTTGCGCACCGCGGGCGTTCCCGGCGCCGATGCCGCCGGCGACGATTCCCTGCCCAAGCTCCGGATGCCCTTCGATCGCGCTCCAGTCGAAGCTGCGGCCGCTGCCGCCATCGCCATTGTCGAACAGCAGCCGGTCGCCGCCGCGGCTCTTCAGCGGCTCGCGTCCGACGCTGAGAGCAGTCCAGATTTCGCAGCTCGGCGGC
This sequence comes from Sphingomicrobium sp., assembly GCA_036563485.1. Classification (NCBI taxonomy): domain Bacteria; kingdom Pseudomonadati; phylum Pseudomonadota; class Alphaproteobacteria; order Sphingomonadales; family Sphingomicrobiaceae; genus Sphingomicrobium; species Sphingomicrobium sp. The sequence goes on from DATCMI010000001.1 coordinate 1,266,068, forward strand.
ACTTCGCGCCGCACCCGGCGAATATAATCACTGTCCTCGCGCCCGTGCAGCTGGATCGCGTGAAGGTTCATCAGCACGGCGATGTCGCTGAGCGTCCTGAGCGGCGCGTCGCGGAACACGCCGACCGGGAGCATGCCGGACTGTCGGGCCATGCCGGCGAGCGGTGCCGCTTCCTCGGCCGTGACGTGACGGGGGCTGCCGGGCACGAAGACGAATCCGGCATAGGACGCGGGAGCCGCGGCGCGCAGGTCGCCGGAGCGGTTGAGGCCGCAGAGCTTGGTGCGGCCGAACACCAGCTGACGCGCCGCCTGCGCCGGATCCGCGGCGTGCATCAGCGCCGACCCGATCAGGAACCCGTCGACCAAAGGCGCGAGCCGGTCGACGTCGGACCGGGTGGAGATGCCGGACTCCGACACCAGCACTGCGTCCGGCGCCATGCGGGCGAGCCACTCGGTGGTCGCGAGATCGATGGAAAGGTCGCGCAGGTCGCGGTTGTTGATGCCGATGAGGCTTGCGCCGAGCGCCTTCGCGCGCAGCATCTCCTCTTCGTCATGAACCTCGACCAGCGCGTCCATGCCGAAGCGCCGAGCTTCGGAGATCATCTCGCGCGCTGCGCGACCGTCGAGCAGCGACAGCATGACGAGGATCGCGTCGGCCCCGGCGATCCGCGCCTCGGCGACCTGGCGGAGGTCGATGAAGAAATCCTTGGCGAGGACGGGCCCGTCGAACTCCGCGCGCGCGGCGGCGAGGTCCTTGAGCGACCCGCCGAAGAACGGGCCATCGCACAAGACGCTGAGCGCATCGGCGACGCCGGCATAGCCGCGGGCGAGCTGCGCGGGGTCGGCATTGGGCCGGATCGCTCCGGCTGACGGCGAGCCCTTCTTGATTTCGAGGATGAAGCGGGCGCCGTCCTGCGCGAGCGCGGCCGCGAGGCTGCGCCGCGTCGGCTTGGCGCGGCCGCGGAGGCTGTCGAGCGAAACGCCTTTGTAGCGCCGCTCCAGCTCCTCGCGCTTCGACGCTTCGATGCGGCCGAGGACGCCCTCAGCCACGGCTCGCCTCCACATAAGCGCCGAGCACCTTGCCGGCAGCGCCGGACAACAAAGCGTCGCGGGCGAGGACCGCGCCGTCACGCAGGCTCGCGGCTTTCCCGGCGGTGAGCAGGAGCGCGCCGGCATTGAGGATGGTCATGTCATTTTCCTCACCGCTGCCGCGGCCGGCCAGCAGCTGGCGAAGCCGCTGGGCATTCTCTTCCGGGTCGCCGCCGGCAACGGCGCTGAGCGGCGCGCGCTCCACGCCGGCGTCCTCGGGGCGGATCTCGATCTCGCGCATCTCGCCGCCGGAGAGCTGGATCGCGCGGGTGTCGCCGTGAAGCGCGATTTCGTCGAGCCCGGAGCCGTGGACGACCAGCGCTTCGCGCACGCCGAGCGCGTTCAGCGTCTGGGAGATGCGGCGGAGCATTTTGGGGTCGGCGACGCCGAGCAGCTGGACGGGCGGCCGCGCCGGATTGATGCAGGGTCCGAGCAGGTTCATCACCGTGCGGACTGAAAGCTGCCGCCGCACCAAGGCGGCATGCTTCATCCCTGGATGATAGGCCGGCGCGAACAGGAAGCAGAAGCCGGTCTCGTCGAGCACGGCGCGGGCGCTTTCGGGCGAAAGCTCGATCCTGGCCCCGAGCGCTTCAAGCACGTCCGCCGATCCGCACCGCGAGCTGACGCTTCGGTTGCCGTGCTTGGCGATCGGCAGCCCTGCGGCCGCGGCGACGAACGCGGTTGCGGTCGAAACATTGATGATGCCCGACGAATCGCCGCCGGTGCCGCAGCAGTCGGCGAACAGATAATCGGGCCGCTCGAACGGCAGCGCCGCGGCCGACAAGGCATGGGCGGCGCCGATCATCTCCTCGGCCGTCTCCCCCTTCATTCGAAGCGCGATGAGCATGCCGGCGATCTCGGCCGGCTCGAGGCGGCCGAGGACGAGCCGTTCGAACAGATGCTCGGCATCCTCGGTCGGCAGGTCCTCGCCGGCGAGCAGGCGCGGCAGGGGATTGGGGACGGGGACGTCGGCCGGGACGCCGTCCTGACTGTTGGCGGGAAGGTCGGTCTTGAGGAGGGCAATGGTCATGAAAAGGTCACCTGAAACAAAAAAGCCCGCCGGGTGGCGGGCGGGCAGTCGAATGATCGTGTTGGCTAAGTCGATCAGTCGCGCCATCGCGCCGCATGGGTCCGCGATCCGTGCCACCAGCGGCGAACGGTCAGGGAAACGGCGATGGCATTCAGGTGCGTCATCAAGGGCTTGAGTAGGCGAGATTTTCTGTTGCCGTCAACCGGGTCTGTTGACGGTATCGGCGCCGTGGTGGCATTGGCGGCCGGCAGAGCGGGTGTAGCTCAATGGTAGAGCAGAAGCCTTCCAAGCTTACGACGAGGGTTCGATTCCCTTCACCCGCTCCAGCCTAGCCAGTTCGGGGGACTGGCGTAGGGCTGGAGCGCCCGAGCGCCAGCGAGGGGCGACAACCGTCATGCCGGGGGCATGTCGAAGTTTTGGAGCGCTCGTGAGGCGTTCGGCCGAACGAGGCGACTGCAGCGCTTCACTTCCGTTGACACAGCGGACCCGCGCCGCCATTTGGCGCGCCTGCCGAGCACCTGGAGAGGTGGCCGAGTGGTTAAAGGCAGCAGACTGTAAATCTGCCCGCGCAAGCGTACGCTGGTTCGAATCCAGCCCTCTCCACCACAGCATCGCCGTCGCGGAAGCGCTGCTTTTCCGCCGAAGCGCTCTGAAGGGAGGCGGTTTCTTCAGCATCGCCGAAGTGCGCGACGCCAAGAGCGCAGGTCGTGGGGTACAAGGGCGACAAGAAGATCGAGCCGAAGTGTAACGCAAGTTGCATTTGGCGAGAGCCGCGCCGGTTTAGCTGACAGCAGTGCAAGTAGAAATCGCGGAAAACTGCTAAAACTGGCTAATCCCTAGACTTTGGCTTAAGGACTTCGGACTCGTTGCTCGGGAGTTGCGTTGGATGTTCGCGGTGCAAGCCTCATCAGAGGATACGAATAGCTTGCCGGAGGTTGGCGGTGGTATGCCTTACGGCGGATCAGACGATGTTGCAGCCCGTGTGGCGCGGCTGACGCCCGGCCAGCTGGACTGCCTGCGCCTTGTCGACCAGCATATGAGTTCCAAGGAAATCGCGGTCGAGCTCGGCATTTCGCCGCACACCGTCGATCAGCGCATCCGCCAGTCGCTACAGATTCTCGGCGTCGAGCGCCGGGCGCAGGCGGCGCGGCTCGTCGCCCGCACCAGCGGCCCATATCAACGGTTGATACATCAAGCGCCGCACATTCCCGCCGATCCGCAATCCGGCCAAACCGAAGCCGCGGTCAGTCATCAGATTCGGCACGCTGACCGTGCAGGGGAGGTCGGGGGAACTGGTTTCCAAACCGAGCAGAGGGCCGTTTCATTCCGGCCTTCCCTGCAACCGCCGTTCGCAACCAGGAGCAACCCGCGGAATGAGATGAGTGTCGGCCAGAGGCTGTTCTGGGTCGCGGCAATCGCGATCGGAGCGGCATTCTCGGCGGGTATGTATCTCGCCGGGCTGGAAAGCCTCGCAAGGCTTCTGGGCAACTAAGCCGACAATCACCGCCAGACCGCAGCAACTCCGGGCGCCACGCGCGCCGGAGAAGGAGCAGTCATGCGCAAACAGATGATCGAAGACGCCGCTTTCGAGGTCGCAACCCAAGTCCGCGTGGTCGAGGACACGATCGACGCGGCAATGGCCGAGATCGCCGAGCTTCAGGCCCGCATCATGCGCGCCAATGCCGTCGCCCGCGTCGGCTTCGGCGCCGCCCATCCTTCGCTCGAACAACTCGCTTCGGCGGTCAGCGGCCTGGTCGCGACCCGCGGCGCGATGGTCGAATGCCATGCGGCGCTGGCGGACGCCAAGACCAAGGTCCCGGGCCTTCGCACGGTCGCCATCGGCGACGAGGAATGCCCGCCGAAGGTCGCGCGGACCGACCTTCGCGTCGTCGCCTAGAGAAGAGCTTGCGGCACGGCACCTGCTGTGCTGCGTGGGCCGGGACGACATGGCGCCCATCCTCTTTCGCATCCTCCTCGCGTGCGTCGCGGTGGCAGCCTTCCTGTGGGGCCGCCGTGACGAACGCGTGGCGGGTGCCGTCCTCGTACTTGGCGTGATCGCCACCCACCTCGTCATCTCGCCACTCGCCAGCCGGTTCCATGGCTTCGAGACGAACGTGCTGGTGGTCGACCTGCTGGTGTTCGCCGGCTTCCTGTGGGTGGCGCTGCGTTCGGACCGGTTCTGGCCTTTGTGGATGGCGGGGCTGCAACTGACGGCGATCCTCGGCCATCTCCTCAAGGCGGTGCACGTCGACCTGTTCTTCAAGGCCTATGCCGCGGCGATGGTGTTCTGGAGCTATCCGATCGTCATCATCCTCGGCGTCGCCACATGGCGCGGCTATCGCCGCCGCCGGGCAAGCTCCAACTTTTCTGCCGCGACCGCCGTCTAGACTCGCGGCGCAAGGCAGCTAAGCGGTGCAGCGATGTCGCGCCGCAAGAGATCCCACCAAAGTCACGGCACGCCGAGCCGCCCGCGCTTCTGGGGCAAGCACGCGGTCGCCGCCGCGCTCGACAATCCCGATCGCAAGGTGCTGCGCGCCTGGGCGACGCGGGAGACCGCCGGCTTCATGCAATTTCCAAAGGACGTGCCGCTGACCCTTGCGGAGGCGCCGGACCTCGCCCGGCTCGTGCCCGGCGACGCGCCGCACCAAGGCGTCGTGATCGAAGTCGAGCCGCTGGACGATGTGTGGCTCGACGGCATCCTGTCCGAAGCACCTGACCGCGCGATCATCCTCGTGCTGGACCAGGTCACCGACCCCCACAATGTCGGCGCGATCCTGCGTTCCGCCGCCGCATTCGGCGCGATCGCCATCGTTACCCAAGACCGCCATTCGCCGCCGGAGAGCGGGGTCATCGCGAAAGCTTCGTCCGGCGCTCTCGAGCGCGTGCCGTGGGTGCGGACGGTGAACCTGGCCCGCGCCCTCGACGAGATCGGCGAAGCCGGCTTCTGGCGGATCGGGCTTGCCGGCGACGCGAACGCGGACCTGCGCGAAGCCTTGGGGCCGCAGCGCGTCGCTTTGGTGCTCGGCGCCGAAGGGACGGGAATGCGGCCGAATACGCGGGAGCATTGCGACGCGGTGGCGCGGCTGCCGATCACCGACGCCATCGAGAGCCTCAACGTGTCCAACGCCGCCGCGGTCGCGCTCTACGCCGCGACCGTGGCCTGATGGTCCGCACTTCAAGCAGCATTCGCGATCATGTCGAAGCGCTCGCCGCCCGCGAGCCGGCCTTCGCCCGCGTCGTCGAACGGCACGGCATTCCGGAGCCGCGGAGCAGCGACCCGGGGGCTCACACCTTGCTGCGGACGATCGTCGGCCAGCAGGTCAGCGTCGCCGCCGCGCGGTCGATGTGGTCGAAGCTGGAGGCCGCTTACGGCGCGCCGCCGGACCTCGCCGCGATTCTCGATGCGAGCGACGACGACCTTCGGCTTGCGGGCATTTCGCGGCAGAAAGCAGGATATGCCCGGAGCCTTGCCCAGCTCGTGCTCAGCGGCGAGCTCGACCTTCATGCCCTGCCCGAGGACGACGAAGAAGCGATAGCGCTGCTGACCCGGATCAAGGGGATCGGCCGCTGGTCGGCGGAAATCTATTTGCTGTTCGCGGAAGGGCGGCCGGATGTGTGGCCGGCGGGCGACCTCGCCGTGCAGATCGAGATTGGGCGGCTGTTGGAGTTGTCCGGCAAGCCGAGCGAGAAGCAGTTGCGCGAGCTTGCGGAGGGCTGGCGGCCCTATCGCGGCGCGGCCGCGATCCTGGCCTGGCACAGCTATAATTCGGCAGTGCTCTGAGACAGATTTTTTGCTTGCGGCAGCTTCGCCGCATGGCAAGCTGAACCACATATCGGGAGGGGAGCCCATGAAACGCGTAGACGTCTATTTCCTGCTGCTTGCGACGATCCTGCTGGTCGTCGGAGCCGGCCTCGGCATCGTCATGGGCGCGAGCGAGGATTTCCGCCTGACGCCGGTGCACGCGCACCTGAACCTCGCCGGGTGGGCATCGCTCGGCCTCTTCGGCCTTACCTATCGCGCTTACCCGCAGCTCTCGGCAACGCGGCTCGCACCCCTTCACCTCGTCCTTTCAGGAACCGCTTCGGTGCTGCTGCCGATCGGCATCGGTCTTGCGGTCCTCAGCGCGTCGCCCGGGCTGGCCATCGTCGCATCGATCCTGTGGCTTGCCGGCGTGCTGATTTTCCTGGCGCAACTGGTGCGCCTTCTCGGCCGCGACCATCCGGCGGCTGCCGAATAGCTAGCGGCGCGCGGCCAGCTGCAATTGCCGCGCATGAAGGCCGCGAAAAATGCGCGGGCCAGCGTCGAGCCGGAACGGCCGCAGCTTGTCGCCCTCGCCTTCGCGGCCGAGCAGGAAGCTGGCGGAGGTCTGACCCTCGCCTGAGCTCCAGCGGTAGAGCACGGTGAAGGCGACCAGCGGCACGAACACTTGCTGGCCGCCGAGGTCGTACGGCTGGAGCATATCGCGCGGAATCGCCAACTGGAGCTGAAGAGCCGTTCGCTCGAGCGGCGGAAGCAGATCGATCCGCTCCCCCTGGTCGCGCGGGCTGCCGATGAAAGCGCCGATCTGCTCGTCCTGTGACGGGCCGGCGTTGAAAGCGGTGATGTCCACAGCGATGTCGCGAGCAGGCATGCTCCCCGAGTTCGATAGTTCGACGGCAACCTCGATCGTGGCGCGCTGATCGTCCAGAACGCAGCGAAGCGGGCGGAAAGCCACGTCGATCCAGGGACGCAGGCGCGTTGAAACGACGCCGGTGGACTTTGCCGGATCGGCGCCCCGGGGCTCCAAAGCGGGAGGTGGCGGTGCAGGAGAAAGCGGCGCAGGCTTGAGCGCGGCGGGGGGTCCGCGGCTCGGTTCGAGTTCGGGTGCGACGAACGCATCCATTTCCGGCCCGCCGGCGAGCGCCTCGCGTGATCTGCTCCGGTGGAACAGGAAGGCGCCACCGGCGCCGAGCGCGACGGCCGCGAGCAGCCAGGGGAGAAGGCCCAAACCGCCGCCGCTATCGTGAGTTGGGCGCGCCGGGCTCGGCGCGGCGCCCTCGGTGAATGACGGCGTGGGCGCTTCGACCGTCCCTCGTCCGCTGACGGGCGGGGTGGTAAAGCTCGGCAGAGCGGTCGAGGGAGTAGGGGTCGCGGTCGACGGAGCCGCGCTGGCGGATTGTTGCCGCCGCGGCTCAGGGGCCGGCGCGGGCCGTTCGCTGCGAAGCACCGGACGGGGGGCAGCTGTTGCAGGCTGGGTGGTCTCCGGCTGCGGCTGCGGTTGCGTCGGCTGGGCGGTTGCTGCGGGTTGATCGGCTCTGCGGGTGACAGTCCCCGGCAGGTTGAAGTTGCGCAACTCGCGCGGGCCGACGGTCTCGGGCGCAGGCGTGTTGGTGGCGGGCGCTTCTTGCGCGCCAGCCATTGCCGGAGCGAGCGCAAGCACTGCTGCAGCCAGAATTTGCCCCACGCGCGAAAGCGTCTTCATCCGGTCCCGATTCTCATGTGCTGGGCGCGCTCGCTTCCCTGCGGCGCGCCAGCCCCATGCCTTCGACAGGCGGCGGTTTCAAGCATGGCCGGGATGAACAGGCCCGGAATTGCCGACGACCGGAGGCGATATGGTCAGCGGGCGTCGACCAGCACCAGCTCCGCGTCATCGTCGGCCTCGATGCGGACATGCTCTTCGCCGGTGATTGCGACGCCATCGCGGGGGCCGGCCTCGACGCCGTTCACCCGCACCCGGCCGCTCGGCACGAGATAGAGGTGGCGGTCCGGGGCCGCATCGATGGCGATGCTCTCCCCGGCCTTCACGGTCGCGCCGAGCACCCGGGCGTCGGCGTTGATGGTCAGCGCGCCATCGTCGGGATCGCCGCTCGCAAGCAGCTGGAACGCGCCTTCGCGGCTGTCCTTCGGGAAGGGCTTCGCGCCCCAGCTCGGCGGCGCCGACGGACGGTCAGTCTCGATCCAAATCTGGAACAAGGTCGTCCGCTCGTCCTCGAGATTATATTCGGCATGCACCACACCGGTGCCGGCGCTCATCACCTGCACGTCGCCAGCGCCAGTACGGCCCTTGTTGCCCATCGAATCCTGGTGAGTGATTGCGCCCGTGCGGACATAGGTGACGATTTCCATGTCGCGGTGCGGATGGGGCGGAAAGCCGCTCTTGGCTGCGATCTGGTCGTCGTTCCAAACGCGAATGCGCCCCCAGCTCACGCGCTTGGGGTCGTGATAGCTCGCGAAGGAGAAATGGTGGCGGGCGTTGAGCCAGCCGTGATCGGCGTGGCCGAGCGTGTCGAATTTGCGGATGTCGATCATGCTTCCAAGGTGGCGAAGTGCCCGGCGCCTTCAAGTGTCATCGATGTGCCTCCGGGAAATGTCGGCTCGTCGACACGACATGGCAGCCCACCGCGTCTGAACCGTTGTTCATGCGCATCTTCACTGCTCATGCGTTGGGTGCGGGTTCCCTCAAGAGGAGGGTGCTTTGCGCTGCTTGTGCGGCGCATGCCTACCAAACTCAGAGATGGAGAATATGTATGCGTAAACTCATGATCGCTGCAAGCATTGCAGCCGCGACCGCCGCCAGCCCGGTCGTTGCCCAGAACGTCGACCTCAGCCAGGGTCTGGTCAACGTCACCGTCCGGGACGTGTCGGTCCTCAACAACTTCCTGAACGACACCCAGATTGCGGCGCTGAACAACCTCAATGTTCCCGTCACCGTCCAGGTGCCGGTCGGCATCGCCGCCAACGTCTGCGGCGTGACCGCCAACGTCCTCGCTTCGCAGAAGAAGGCCGGCGATGCGGCGTGCAACGCGACGTCCGGTTCGGGCGCCCTCGCCCGCGCCGTCAACGATCAGCTTCTTTCGCAGAAGAAGAAGTAAGCAACTCCGCTCGCAAGAGCAGGGATCGGGAGCCCGGCTGGAAACGGCCGGGCTCTTTTCATTGATCGCTCATGGCTTGCTCATGATTGACGCAGGCCCCGCATGCCATGAGGCTGCCCGCACCAGCGGGAGATGGGATCGTGATCAGATTTGATGGAGAGCGGAGCGCCGGGTTCAAGCTCGCACTGACGATCATCGTCGGACTGGTGCTCACCATCCCGCTCTTTTCGGTCTGGCTGCTCGTTTACGACCGCCAGTCGCAGCAGGAGCAGGCGCAAAGCTCGATCACCGCAGGCTGGGGCGGGCCGCAGGCGATCGCCGGACCCGTTCTCGTCATCCCGTACCGCACCACCGCGAGTCAAACGGTCGTCGAGAATGGCGCCAGCGTGACGCGGACCAGCGAGGTAGCCAAGGAGCTGACGCTTGCGCCCGAAGTGGTGAACGTCGCGACCGACCTTCGCCCGGACGTCCGCCGGCGGTCCATCTATGAGGCGGTGGTCTATGCGGCGTCGGTCAGCGGGCATGCGCGCTTCCGCCTGCCGCAGGACCTTGCCCGCAGCGGCGTCGATCTGGCGCGGATGGACCTCAGCCGCGCCGAGCTCCGCTTCTCGCTCAGCGATCCGCGCGGCCTCGGCGAGAACCCGAAGGTCTCCGCGGCCGGCAAAGCGCTCAGCATGCTTCCGGGGAGCGGCAGCGGGGGCGGCCGCGGCTTCTTCGCCTGGCTCGATGCAACGGGGCTTCAGGCGCAGCCGCTGTCGGTCAATTTCAGCTACGGCCTCCGCGGCAATGCGGCGATCAGCCTCGCGCCGCAGGCCGGGGATACGCGCTGGCTGGTCAAGTCGTCCTGGCCGAGCCCGAGTTTTGGCGGCGACTTCCTGCCGCAGAGCCGGTCGGTGACGGACAAGGGCTTCGAGGCGGGCTACCGGGTCGGCAACCTCGCGCTCGGAAGGTCGCTCGTCAGCACCGGCGATGCCGGCGCGCCCGGCATTGCCGAGCGCATTCCGCCGCCGTCGCGCACTACTCCGGCTGTTGAGACGACGGGGCCGGCCGGGGACATCGGCCCGGTGCAGACCGCCTCGATCAGCCTGATCCAGCCGGTCGACGTCTATTCGCAGGTCAACCGCGCGACCAAATATGGCTTCCTGTTCATCGGCTTCACCTTCCTTGCGCTGCTGATGTTCGACGTGATCGGCGGCGCCCGCGTGTCGGCGGTCGAATATCTGCTGATGGGCGCCGCGCTCATCCTCTTCTTCGTGCTGCTGCTCGCGCTTGCCGAAGTGATCGGCTTCACGCCCGCTTATTTGATCGCTTCGGCCGCCATCGCCGGGCTCAATACCGCTTATTCGGCCGCGGTGCTGGGCAGTTGGCGGCGGGCGGCGATGATCGGCGGGTTGCTGTTCGGCCTTTATGCCGTGCTTTACGTCCTGCTCAGCCTCGAAGCCTATTCCTTGCTGATCGGATCGCTGCTGCTGTTCGCGGCGCTTGCTGGGGTCATGTACGCGACGCGTCGGATCGACTGGGGAGCGGCCAGAAGCGAGCGCGCTGTGGCGTGACGCTGCCCGGGTTTGCGGCTAGGCGGCTGGTCATGAACGATCAGCCGCTACCCCCCAAACGCATTTTCCCCTCGTCCAAGGTCGACGCCATTTCGGCCGAACATGTGCCGTCGATTCCCCAGACCGAAAGCTCGGCCTACAAGCTGGCTTTCCAGGATACCGACTTCCTGCTTCGGGAGGACCTGCGCCCTGTCCGCTTCCAGCTCGAGCTCTTAAAGCCCGAGCTGCTGCTCAACGAGGCGAACATCGCCTCGACCTTCGTCTTCTACGGCTCAGCGCGAATCCCGGAGCCCGCGGCGGCCGACGCGCTGATCGCCGCCGCGACCAATCCGCAGCAGCGGGCGATCGCCGAGAGCTTGAAGGCGAAGTCGCATTATTATGACGTCGCGCGCGAGCTTGCGCGGCTCGCCAGCCGCTACGGCGCGGACGAACAGGGGCAGCGCCACTTCGTGGTCTGCTCGGGCGGCGGTCCGTCGATCATGGAGGCGGCCAACCGCGGCGCCGATGACGAGGGCGCCGAATCGATCGGCCTCAACATCGTGCTCGCGCACGAGCAAATGCCGAACCGCTATCTGACCCCCGACCTGAGCTTTCAGTTCCACTATTTTGCGCTTCGGAAGATGCACTTCCTGCTGCGCGCGCGAGCGGTCGCGGTGTTCCCGGGCGGCTTCGGGACATTCGACGAGATGTTCGAGCTTCTGACCCTGGTGCAGACGGGCAAGGTGCGGCCGCTACCGATCCTGCTGTTCGGCCGCGATTATTGGAACCGCGTGGTCAATCTGGAAGCGATGGTCGAGGAAGGCGTGATCGCGCCGCACGACCTCGACCTCATCCACTGGAGCGAGGATCCGCACGAGGCCTGGGACTTCGTGAAACGCTTCTATGCCGAAAATCCGGCCCCGGCGCGGCAGCAGAGCGCCCCGCCCGAATAAGGCGGGGGCCGCTTAGCGGTTCGTGTCGCCGGTCTTCTTCATGCCGTCGCCTTCGCCGCCGCTGGTCTGCGGAAGCTTGCCCGAGGCGGCGGCGGGCGGCGTCGGCTCGGTCTCGGCCTTTTGCGCGCCGTCGTTGGTCCCGGCGCCGGGCGCCTTGCCGGCAGCAGCGGGCTGCGCCGCGGCATCCGCGGCTGCAGGCGCTCCCGCCGCCGGTGCGGCAGGAAGCGGCTTCGGCGCATCGCTGTGCGCGTTCAGGAAGGCGATGACGTTCGCACGATCCTGCGGGTTGCTGAGGCCGGCAAAGGTCATCTTGGTGCCCGGTGCGAAGGCCTTGGGGCTGTTCAGCCACGCGTCCATCGTCTTCCAGTCCCAGGTGCCGCCCTTGCCGGACAGCGCGGGCGAAAAGGCGAAGCCGTGGCCCTTGCCGATCTCTTCGCCAATCACGCCCCAGAGGTTCGGGCCAAGCTGGTTGGCGCCGCCCTTGTTGGCGTTGTGGCAGGCGGTGCACTTGTTGAAGACCTGTTCGCCCTTGGCGGGATCGGCCTGGGCCAGGTAGAATTCAATCGGCTGCTCGGCGGCGCCGCCGCCTTCGCCTTCCTCGACCACGCCCTCGATCGGATAACCCATCTTTTCCGGACGGCCGCTGTGGAAATATTCGCCGGCGACGATTGACGAGCCGAGCGCGACGATCCCCGCGAACAGCACCCAGCCGGCGATGGTGTTGAAGCGATCGTCCATATTTTCCCTGCAGCGATGGAGAAGGTCGGTGGAATTTGGTGCCGCTTCTTAGGGGCGGTTCCGCGCTTCATCAAGCGGCCAGCCGCGCCTCGCTCATCAACTGCGCCGCCCTGGCGTAAAGGGTCGGAAGCCCGGCCTCGGAAAGCATGCCGATCGGCTGCCACCAGCCGTCGCCGATGGGCGCGCAGCGCGGCTCGATCGCGAGGTCGAGGCTGAAATGAGTGAAGATATGGCGGACGCTCGCGGCTGGCCGGCCGGCGGACGGCGCCGTTTCGGTCCACTCGGTGCCGGGCAGGGCCGCCATGCCGCCGAGCAGGCCTTTGGCCGGGCGGCGGACCAGCCAGACATGACCGTCGCGCTCGATCCACCAGGCGGTGCCATAGCGGTGAGGCCGGACCTTGCGTTTGCGCGGCGCGGGGAACGCTTCGGGCTCGCCGCTTGCGAGGGCGGCGCAGTCCTCGCGCAGCGGACAGGCGCCGCAGCGCGGCTGCCGCGGCCGGCACAGGCCGGCGCCCAGGTCCATCTGCGCCTGGACGACGTCGCCGGGGCGCTGCCCGTCCATGAGCCGCAGCAGATGCTGCTCGATTTCGCTCCGCTTCGGCTCGGCAAGGCCGTGGACCCGCGCCAGCACCCGCTCGACATTGGTATCGACGGCCGGCGCAGCCTCGCCGAACGCGATCGCCGCGATGGCGGCCGACGTATAGGCGCCGATCCCCGGCAAGGTGCGAAGTTCCGCAGCCGTTGTGGGGAAGCCGCCGCGCCGCACGACCTCGCGGGCGCAGGCGATCAAGTTGCGGGCCCGGGCATAATAGCCGAGCCCCGCCCACTCACTCAGCACCTCTTCATCGGCGGCGGCCGCTAGCGCCTCGACCGTTGGCCATCGCTCGATGAAGCGCGCGAATCGCGGGGTCACCGTTGCCACGGTCGTCTGCTGAAGCATGACTTCGCTGAGCCAGACGCGATACGGCTCGGGCGGCGGCGCTCCCGGCGGCGAACGCCATGGCAGCACCCGCGACTTATCCACATAATGTTGGATCAGGCGGGTCGAGGCGTTGGCGGTCACATGGCGGCTATGGCATGCTCCGCCGCCATGGCGAAGGGGAAGAGCGACAAACCGGAGGCGGAGCGCAGCTGCCGCCCGCGCAGTGCGGGCGAGCTGGTCGGCGCGATCGGCGATCCGTCGTTCCGCCGCTTCGGCTTCGTCCAGAGCTCGATCGTCAGCCGCTGGCCGGAAATCGTCGGGGAGCGCTATTCCAAGGTCTCGTCGCCCGAATCGATCCGCTTCCCGGCGGGGAAGAAGTCTGGCGGAGTCCTGACCCTGCTGGTCGAAGGCGCGCATGCGCCGCTGGTCCAGCATCTCGCGCCGATGATCATCGAGAGGGTCAACCGCTTCTTCGGCCATCCGGCGATCGACCGCATCGTCTTCCGCCAGGGCAAGGCGCCGAGCCCGGCGCCTCCGCCGGCCCGGCCGCAGCTCGCTCCCGTGCCCAAGGAGCTCGGCCAGGGGCTTCGCGAGATCGCCGATCCGGAGCTTCGGGCATGTCTGGAGTCGCTTGCGGGGCGAATCGCCGCTAGCAGTGGCCCGCCCGCGCTCGATGAGGGCGCCAAACCCATTCCCGTCATCAAGGGAGCGAAGTGAACTGATGAACCCCCGTGTTTTCCTCGCCTGCGCCGCGGCCGCGCTGGCGCTTGCCGGCTGCAACAAGGACAAGGGTCAGGCAAGCGGCTCGGCCGCGCCCGAAAGCGACGTGAAGATCACCATGGCCAGCCCGCCGCCGGGCGGCACCTGGGCCGATGTCGCCAACGCCACGACCGACGGCATCATGATGGGCAACCCCAACGCCAAGGTGAAGCTGGTCGAGATCGGCTCCCTGTTCTGCCCGGTCTGCAAGCGCTTCGAGGAAGAAGGCGTCCCGACGCTCATCAACAAATATGTGAAGAGCGGCGACGTCAGCTGGGAATTCCGCCCGTACCTGATCCACGGCGCGGTCGACATGGCGGCGAACCTCGTTGCCCGCTGCAACGGCCCGAAGACCTTCTTCCCGCTGTCGCAGGCGCTTTATGCCGACCAGGAAAAGCTGCTGTCTGCCGTCCAGGGTGCGCCGCAGGAGAAGGTGACGCAGATCCAGAACCTGCCGACCAACCAGGTGTTCGTCGAAATGGCGAAGCTGATGGGGCTGCAGGACTGGGCCGCCGCGCGCGGCGTTCCGGTGGCCAAGAGCAACCAGTGCCTGAGCAACGAACAGATGATCAACCGCGAGGTCGAGATCACGTCGAACGTCAACAGCCAGTATCCGGAGTTCAAGGGCACGCCGTCGTTCATCCTCAACGGCAGCTTGCTTCCCGAAACATCGAACTGGGCGACGCTTCAGCCGAAGCTGGATGCCGCGCTGAAATGATCAGGGCAGCCGCTGTTGCTGTAGCTGCACTGGCGTTGGTGCCGATGGGCACGGCGGCGGTTGCGGCTCCGTCTAAGGCAGCCGCCGCTCGCGATTGGTCGCGGACGGTGGCCGTCACCGGCGCCGGCGGGGTGCGCATGGGCAATCCCGCGGCGCGCGTGAAGCTGATCGAATATGCTTCGCTCGCCTGCCCCCACTGCCGCCATTTTCACGAGACCGGGTTCGATCCGCTGGTCCAGCGCTACGTGCGCTCGGGCAAGGTCAGCTACGAATATCGCAACCTGCTGATCAACGGGCCGGACGTGTCGATGGCGGTGCTCGCCCATTGCGCGCCGACGGGGCAGTTCTTCGCCTTCGCGGACCGCGTCTATGCGACGCAGCCGCAGTGGCAGAAGCGCGTGCAGGACGCGAGCCAGAGCCGTGGGGCCGAGCTCGAGGCGATGACCGACCAGCAGCGCGTCCTTCGCTACGCGCAGCTCGGCGGCTTCGCCCAGATCGCTGCGCGCTTCGGCGTTTCGCCCGTGCGCGCACGCCAGTGCCTGTCCGATCCCAAGCGCGTCGAGCGGTTGCTCGCCGTTGTCGAAAAGGCCTCTGAATTCGGGATCAACCGGACGCCGACGTTCGTCATCAACGGCAAGGTCAGCGGCGCGGCGACGTGGGAAGACCTGGAGCCGCAGCTCAAGAACGCGCTCGGCGGGCGCGGCTAGCGCCCGGGGCGGGGGGAGGAAAAGTTGAGGATCCGGCGGCTCAAGCTGAGCGGCTTCAAGAGCTTCGTCGAACCAGCGGAGCTTCGGATCGAGCCGGGGCTTACGGGTGTCGTTGGCCCGAACGGCTGCGGCAAGTCCAACCTTCTGGAAGCCATCCGCTGGACGATGGGCGAATCGAGCCCCAAGTCGCTGCGGGGCGGCGGCATGGACGACGTCATCTTCGCCGGCACCGCCAGCCGTCCGCCGCGCGACTTCGCTGAAGTCTCGATCCTGCTGGAAGTCGACACCGTCGGCGAGGAGCGCGGCGTTGGCGAAAGCGAAGTCACCCGCCGCATCGAGCGCGGCGCCGGATCGGCCTACCGGATCGACGGCCGCGACGCCCGCGCCAAGGACGTGTCGCTGCTGTTCGCGGATGCGGCGACCGGTGCCCATTCCCCGGCTTTGGTCAGCCAGGGCAAGATCAGCTCGATCATCTCCGCCAAGCCGACTGAGCGGCGGCAGCTGCTCGAGGAAGCGGCCGGCATTTCCGGGCTCCACGCGCGGCGCAAGGATGCGGAACAGAAGCTTCGTGCCGCCGAGGCCAATCTCACGCGTCTCGACGAGATCCTGTCCGAACAGGAACAGCGCGCGGCGCAGCTTCGCCGCCAGGCCCGGGCCGCGGAACGCTACCGCAAGCTCAGCGACCAGATCCGCGTCGTCGAAGCGACGCTGCTTCACGCGCGCTGGGCCGAGGCGGAGGCGGCTGCCGAGCGCGCGACTGCGGAAGCCAAGGCCGCGGCCGAAGAGGTCGAAAAGATCCAGGAGGCGATCGCCGAGGCGCAGGCTGCGCACGACAAGGCCGCCGAGGAGCTGAACGCGAAGCGTGCCGCCGTCGCTGAGCTCCGCGAGCAGGGCCATGCGCTGGCGCACCAGCTCGCCACTGCGCGTGCGCGGCGCGACACGGTGACGCGGCGCCTTGCCGAGCTCGACCGGCTCGACGCGTCGCTCACTGCCGACCTCGCCCGCGAAGAAGCGCTGCGGAGCGATGCGTCGCGCGCGATCGAGGCACTGGAGCAAGAGCGCGAAGCACTTGGCCGGCGGCTCGAGGATGCCGAAGGGCAGGCCGCGCGAATCGCGACCGAGCTGACCGCCGCGGAAGCCGCGTCGCGCGAAGCGGAAGCGGCGCTTGCCGAACTGCTCGCCCGGCAGGCTGCGATGCGGGCCGAGCGGCGTGTGGCTGAAGCGGCGCTGGAAGCGGCGCGCGCGCAACTGGCGCGGAGCGAGCAGGAACAATCGAAGCTGCGCGACCAGCTGGCGGCGCTCGGCGACGGAAGCGAGCAGGCCGAGGCCCGCAAGCAAGCGGAAGCCAAGGGCGCGGCGGCCGCCGAAGCACTGAGTGCCGCGGAAGCGACGCGCGTCGAAGCGGAGGAGGGCCGCGCTGCCGCCGCCGAACAGCGTGACGCAGCGGAGACGGCGCTGGCAGGAGCGCGTGCGGCATTTTCGGCCGCCAAGTCCGAACATGATGCGCTCGGCGCCGCGCTCGAACATGGCGGCGGGTCGGCGATCGCCAGCCTGTCGGCGGAGCCGGGCTACGAACGCGCGCTCGCCGCAGCGCTTGGCGAGGATGCCGATGCGGCGGTCGGCGGCGGGGATTCGCCGCGACGCTGGGCCGGAAGCGACGCTCAGGCGGGCGACCCTGGGCTCCCGTCGGGAACCGAATGCCTCGCGGATCATGTGCGCGCGCCGGCCGAGCTGATGCGCCGCTTGCGGCAGATCGCCGTCGTTGAGGAGGATGCGGGGCAAGTGCTCGCCGTCGGGCAGCGGCTGGTCACGCGCGACGGGATCGTTCGTCGGTGGGACGGCTTTGTCGCGAAAGGCGCCGGCGCGGCGGCGGCGGAGCGGCTGCTTCGCGCCAACCGGCTCGCCCAGCTCGGGGGCGAGCTGCCGGCGCTGCAATCCACGGTGGAGGGTGCAGCGGCGAGCCGCGACGCCGCGCTGCAGAGAATGGAGCAATGCCGCGCCGCAGCCGAGCGGGCGCGCCATGCGGCGCTTGCCGCTGAACGCGACGCACGGGATGCCGCTCGCGCTGCCGACGCAGCGGCTGCCGCGCTCGAGCGGATCGAGGCGCAGCGCAATAGCCTCATGCAAAGGCAGGCGGATTTGGACCCGGTACTCGCGGCATCGCGCGACGCGGTTGCGACGGCGGAGCGTGCGCTTGCCGCGCTGCCCGACCCGGCGGCGCTTGAGCACGAGGTAGAGGCAGCGCGAAGCCGCGCCGCTACGGCGGCGTCGGCGGTGGCGGACAAGCGCGCCGAAGCGGCGACGCGGGCGCGCGAGACGGCCGCGGACCGCGAGCGGCTGACCGCCGCGGCGCGCGAGGAAAGCGAATGGCGCAAGCGGCGCGAGAATGCCGAGGAGCGGCTCGCGCTCGGCAGCGAGCGCCAGAAGCAGCAGGCGAGCGAGCGCGACGAGCTGGCGAAGGAGCCCGGCGAACTCGACGCCAAGATCGCCGATCTCGAGCACCAGAATGACGGCAGCCAGGTCCGCATCGGCGAGGCCGCGGCTGCCGAGCGCGGCGCGGAGGAGAAAGTGGTCGCCGCCGCGCAGGCGGTCTCGGCGGCCAATGAACGCTCCGCCGATACGCGCGAGCGCCGGGCCGCCGCCGCCGTGCGTGCCGAAGCCCAGCAGGCGCGCAGCCAGGAGTTCGCCCGGGCGAGCGTCGAGAAGTTCGAATGCCTGCCGCACCGGCTGCCGGAAAAGCTCGGCTTCGATGCCGAGGAGCAGCGCAATGGCGACGAGGAGCAGGCGACGCTCGAGCGGCTGAGCGCCGAGCGCGAACGGATCGGGCCGGTCAATCTCGTCGCGGAGCAGGAGCTTGCCGAGCTCGACGAGGCGCGCGGAAAGGGCGCAGAGGAAGCCGAGGAACTGACGCAAGCGATCCACCGCCTGCGCGGATCGATCGGCAATCTCAACCGCGAAGGGCGGATCCGGCTGCTGGACGCCTATCGGCAGGTCGACACCCACTTCCGCCGCCTGTTCACGACCCTGTTCAACGGCGGCGAGGCCCACCTCGAACTGGTGGAAAGCGACGACCCGCTGGAAGCCGGGCTCGAGATCATGGCCCAGCCGCCGGGCAAGCGTCTGTCGACCCTGACCTTGCTGTCGGGCGGCGAGCAGGCGCTGACCGCGATTGCTTTGATCTTTGCCTTGTTCCTGACCAACCCGGCGCCGATCTGCGTGCTCGACGAAGTCGATGCGCCGCTCGACGACGCCAATGTCGAGCGCTTCTGCGACCTGCTCGACAAGATGACGCAGGAGACGGACACCCGCTATTTGATCGTCACCCACAATGCGGTGACGATGAGCCGCATGCACCGGCTCTACGGCGTGACGATGATCGAGAAGGGCGTGAGCCGGCTCGTCTCGGTCGATCTGCAAGGCGCGGAGACCCTGCTCGCGGCCGAATGAGCAATAGCTAAGTTCCGCTATTGCGAATGACTATCAATAACACTAGAGAGCGTGGCGACCGTCCTAAGGGGAAACAATGGACCGCCTGCCTTTCGTACTCGCTGCGGCGCTCGCCTGCGGCATCACTCCAGCTTACGCAGCCGAGGTGGATGAAGCTGCCGCTCCTGCTGCCGGCGCGGAGACCGAGGCCACCGACCAGCCCGACATCATCGTCACCGGCGTTCGCGAAAAGGGTTACAAGCGGGACCGCGCGAGCAGCGCGACCAAGATCGATGCGCCGCTTCGCGATATCCCGCAGACCGTCAATGTCGTCACCCGCGAGGTGATCGAGGACCAGCGTGCCCTGTCGATCCAGGACGTGCTCAAGAACGTGCCCGGGGTCGGCTTCTCGTCGGGCGACGGCCAGCGCGACCAAGTGTCGATCCGCGGGTTCACCGCCATCGCCGATCAGTTCGTGGACGGCATGCGCGACGACGCGCTTTACTTCCGCGACCTGTCCAACATCGAACGGGTGGAGATCATCAAGGGCCCTGCATCCGTTCTTTATGGACGCGGGTCGTCGGGCGGGCTGATCAACCGCGTTCGCAAGATCCCGCGCGATACCCATGCGACCCTGATCGGCAGCTTCGGCTCGTTCGAGAACCGCCGCGGCGAGTTCGACGTCGGGGTTGCCAGCGGCATGGTCGCCGGCCGGCTGACCGGCGCCGTCGAGAAAGCGGACAGCTATCGCGACAAGGGCTTCCTCGACCGCAAGGCCATCGCGCCGTCGCTGTTGTTCAAGCCGGCGACGAACCTCAGCCTGCTCCTCCAGGCCGATTATCTCGACGACGAGCGGATCACCGACTTCGGCATCCCGGCTTTTCAGGGCCGGCCCGTCGATGTCGACCCGTCGACCTATTATGGCGCCGCGAACGCGCGCGATGTCGACACCAGCCGCTCGAAAGTGTGGTCGGCCGGCGGCCAAATCGCCTACCAAATCGCGGCCGGCACCCAGCTGCGCAATTCCTTCCGCTATTATGATTACCAGCTGCGGCGGAACAACACGCTGGTCGGCTCGGTCAATGAGGTTGCGAAAACGGCCTCGCTCAACCGGTCGAACGTCAACCGCGACGAGCATGGCTGGTTCAACCAGACCGAGGTGACGCATGATGTGGAGCTCGGGTCGACCCGTCATCAACTGCTGGCCGGGGTCGAGTTCGGCCGGCAGGTGAAGGGCCAGTTCTTCGCCACGCAGAACAACATCGCCACGGTCGACCTGTTCAACCCGATGCTTCCGGTCCTGCCGCTGCTGGTGACGGTGGCGCCGTCGACCAACAACGTCGGCTACTTCAGGACGGCCGGCGTCTATGCCCAGGACCTCGTCAGCATCGGCGATCACCTGAAGGCGCTGGTCGGCGTCCGCTGGGACCGTTTCAGCCAGCGCACCGAACCGAGGATCGCGACCCAGCCGACGCTTTCGCGCACCGACCGCAAGGTCAGCCCGCGTGCAGGCCTGGTGTGGCAGCCGGACAGCCGGCAAGCTTATTATGCGTCGTGGAGCCGCTCCTTCCAGCCGTCGGGCGAATCCTTCCCGCTGGCGGCCAACAACACGGACATCGAGCCGGAGCGCACGACCAATTACGAGCTCGGCGCCAAGTACGACTTCTTCGACAAGAAGCTGAGCGCGACGGTGTCCGTGTTCCGCCTGCAGCGCGAGGGTATCAAGACCACCGATCCGGTCACCAAGGTGCTGATCCCGATCGGTACACAGCGGACCGACGGCGTCGAGCTTTCTGCCACCGCGGACCTGAGCGACGGTTGGGCCGCGGTTGCCGGCTACGCTTTCCTCGATGCCAAGGTGATCAAGTCGATCGGCGTGGATTCCGGTCAGCCGATCGAGGGCAAGAGGGCCACGATCACGCCCAAGCACAGCGCAAACCTGTGGCTGACCAAGAGCTTCGGCGACCGCTACGGCTTCGGCTTCGGCGGCAATTATGTCGGCGAGCGCTTCGCCAATCCGGGGAATACGGTGCGCCTGCCGTCATACTTCACGGCGGACGCGATGGCCTGGACCCGCGTCGGCCCGGCGCGGCTGCAGCTCAACGCCACCAACCTGCTCAACCGCCGCTACATCGTCTCCGGCCACGGCACGAACGGCAATCTCAACGTCCCCGGCGCGCCGCGCGCGGCGATGCTGACCGTACGGTTCGACCGCTAGGCCGATGCGGCGCGGGAAGCGCATCGCAGTCCAGGTCCACCTGTGGCTCGGCCTGATCGTCGGGCTGCTGTGGTCGCTGCAGGGGCTGACCGGTGCGACGCTCGTCTTCCACCGCGAGCTCGACCGCATCGCCCACGCCGAATGGCGGGGCACGCCCGGACCGCCGCTCCCCGCCGACCGGCTGATCGCGTTGGCAGAGCAGCAGACCGGCCAGCCGGTAACCGCGCTCGGCATCCTCGATTCCGGCCGCGACCTGCGCACCGCCACCTACAAGGATGCGTCCGGCACGCAGCGCATGCTGCTGATGGATGCGGCGACGGGCCGCGTCGTCGGCGAACGGCTTCCGCAGCCCGGCAAGCCCGAGGACGGGTCGACCTCGCGCTTCATCTACATGCTGCACGAGAAGCTCGTGTCCGGCGAAACGGGCGAGACGATCATCGGCACGTCGGGCATCCTGCTGCTGTCGAGCTCGCTGCTCGGCCTGTGGATCGCCTGGCCGCGGCCCGGCAATTGGCGCGCTTTGTTCTCCCCGCGCGGCTGGAAGACGCTGCAGCAGAAATTCTACAGCTGGCACCGGGTCGCGGGGCTCGTGTTCGGATTGCTCTACGTGCTGATCGCGATGGGTGGGGTCTACATGATCTTCACGGAATCGATCCGCCACGGCCTGGGCAAGGTCATCACCCTGCAGCAGCCGTACAAGGCGCCGGCTGACGCGCCAGCGGCGGGCGCGGCGGTGCCGGCGCAACAAGCGCTCGCCAGCGCCGAGAAGCTGTTCCCGAACGCGGAGTTCGTCCGCCTGGCAATGCCGGCGCCCGACAAGCCCTTCTACGTCATCCGCTTGCGCCAGCCGGGCGAGGTCCGCGCCTGGTCGGGCGCGACCAGCATCACGGTCGATGCTGCTAGCGGCAGGGTGGTGCAAGTGCAGGACGCGCTCGCCAAGCCGCCTGCCGACCGCCTCGCCGATGCGCAATATTCGATCCACAACGGCGAGATCCTCGGTCTCTTCGGGCGGCTGATGATCATGCTTGCGGGCTTGAGCCTGCCGACCTTCTACATCACCGGCGTATGGCTATGGTTCCGCAAGCGTCGGCTGACGCGGCAACGGCAGGCACCCGCAATCAGCGCGCGAGCTCAGCCGCTCGCTTCTTGATCCTTTTGAGGTCGTCGACGAAGCGCGCGCGTTCCTCGTCGCGGCGCTCGGGGTCGGGCATGCGCAGCAGGAAGCTGGGGTGCACGGTGACCCAGCATTCGCCGCCGTCGGCGAGCTGCAGCGGCTCCCCGCGCACCTTGCTGATGGTCACTACCTTGCCGATCAGCGACCGCGCCGCGGTTGCGCCCAAGGCTACCGTCAGCGGCGGACGGATCAGCTCGCGCTCCTGTTCCTGCCACCAGCGGCAGGCTTCGATCTCGCCGGCATCGGGCTTGCTGTGGATGCGCCTTTTGCCCCGCCGCTCGAACTTGAAATGCTTGACTGCATTGGTGACGTATACCGTGGCGCGGTCGATTCCGGCTTTCTCGAGTGAGGCGTCGAACAGCTGACCCGCAGGGCCGACGAACGGCCGTCCTTCCAGGTCTTCATTGTCGCCCGGTTGCTCGCCGACGAACATGATCGGCGCGTCGAGCGGGCCTTCGCCGAACACTGTCTGGGTTCCGCATTTGTAGAGCTCGCACCGGGTGCAATTGCGCGCGTCCTTCAGCAGCGCTTCCCACGCCGCGCGAAGGTTGCCGCCGGGCTGCACCGAGCGCTCCGCGGCCACGGCGTTCTCCAGGCCCTCCTTGGCCACCGAACGGTCGATCATCTCCAGCTCCCGTGCGCGCGCTCCGGCGATCAGCGGGGCAACGAGCGAGGTCTCGGGCATGTTGCGCCAATATTTCTTCGGCATCTCCTTCAGCATCGCGCCGACCTTCAGCCGCGCCGGGTTGAAGATGTTCGAATAATAGGTCCGCCAGGTCTCCTCGAGCGGATCCCCGTCGGGCGCATCGGCGCGGGTCGCGCCAGGGCCTTCCTCTAGGCTTTTGCCGTCCCAGTGCACGGACAGCTCCGGGGTCAGGATCGACCAGCACATGTTGGTGAAGCGGTTCACGAAGAAAGGCGCGGCGCGGCGGACGATATGATGGTCCGGCTCGAAGAAGGCGACGAAGCGGTCGTCGATTTCGCGGAAGCGGACGAAGGCATGCATCTTGTGCACGTCGCGCAGCACCTCCTTGGCGAGACCCTGAAGGCGCCGGACCAATGGATCGGCCTCGTCGTCGATGACGTGGCGGTCCGCCTTGATCCTGAGGAGGAGCGCGTAGAGCAGGGCGAACCGCTCGGGGTCCGAATGGCAGATGGCGGCCTTGGCCAGTTCGACGAACCCGCGCGGAACGGCGAAACTGGCGCCTTCGCGCGACGGCGCCTCGCTGCCGAACAGGTCTCCGGCATCGCCCTGCACCTGCCAGACCACCTCGCTCGCCGGCACATCGGCGTCGGCGAGGCCGCGCGCAGCGTCACGCCAGCCTTCGAAATCGTCGGGACGGGAGAGGCCGACGCGCCGCACGTCAGGCCGCGAACAGCTCCAGCTGCGTCTGCTTCGGCGCAATCAGCGAGCGCAAGTCGGCGCGGTCGGTGAGCAGTGTCGGCGCCCAATCGAGCGTGCTGATGAAGGGCCGCACCTTGGCGATCGACACGGTGAGCCGCGCGACATCGTCGAGCCGAAGCTTGCGCCAGCGCCGCGACGAGACGATCCGGTCGACCGCCTCGGTGCCGAGCCCCGGCACGCGCAGCAGCAGTTCCTTTGGGGCGCGGTTGATGTCGACAGGGAAGCTGTCGCGGAACTTGAGCGCCCAGGCGAGCTTCGGGTCGATGTCGAGCGGCAGCATACCGTCGTCGCCGGTGGCGGACTGCACTTCCGCCGGCTTGAAGCCGTAAAAGCGCATCAGCCAGTCGGACTGGTAGAGCCGGTGCTCGCGCATCAGCGGCGGACGCTTGAGCGGGAGGACGGCGCTCGCGTCGGGGATCGGCGAGAAGGCCGAATAATAGACGCGGCGCAGGCTGAAGCGGTCGTAGAGCGTGCTTGCGCGCGCGACAATGTCGCGATCGTTGGCACTGTCGGCGCCGACGATCATCTGCGTCGACTGGCCTGCCGGCGCGAACTTTGGGGCGGACTTGAAGCGCTTCGTGGCGTCCTTCGCATCGGCGATGCTCGACTTCATGTCGGCCATCGCGCCCTCGATTTGCGGCGCACTTTTTTCGGGCGCGAGGTCGGTAAGGCCGCGCTCGGTCGGAAGCTCGACGTTGATCGATACGCGGTCGGCATAAAGCCCCGCCTGCCGCACCAGCTCCGGATCGGCGTCGGGGATCGTCTTCAAATGGATGTAGCCGCGGAAGTCGTGGTCTTCGCGCAGGGACCGCGCCACCTCGACGATCTGCTCCATCGTATAGTTCGACGAGCGGATGATGCCGGACGAGAGGAACAGCCCCTCGATATAATTGCGCTTGTAGAAAGCGAGGGTGAGCTGAACGACCTCTTCAGCCGTGAAGCGGGCGCGCCGGACGTTCGAGCTCTTGCGATTGATGCAATAGGCGCAGTCGAAGATGCAGCTGTTGGTCAGCAGAATCTTCAGCAGCGAGATGCAGCGGCCGTCCGGCGCATAGGCATGGCAGATGCCCATGCCTTCGGACGAGCCCATGCCCTGGCCGCCGCGGCTGTCGCGCTTGCTCGTGCCCGACGACGCGCACGAAGCGTCATATTTCGCGGCATCGGCGAGAATCGCGAGCTTGGAACGGGTATCGAGCTGCGCCACACGTTCGATATATGTTCCAGAACTTCTGCTGTCCATACAGGCATTTAGCGGTACGCTTGCCGCGCTCCTCCGCGGCTCCTACCAAGCAGCAATGACCAAGCTCCCGCTGCGCCTCGCCGCCTCCGTCCTCCCCGTCTTCGCGCTTGCCGCCGGCCAGCCGCAGGCGCGCGTCACGCCGATGACGCCGGACGTCTATGCGAAGTACGAGAGCATTCGGCCGGAAGCGGACTTCATCCGCCGCGAAGCAATGGTGCCGATGCGCGACGGGACCAAGCTCTACACGGTCATCTTCATGAAAAAGGGCACGCGGAACGGGCCGATCCTGCTGTCGCGGACGCCCTACAACGCCGGCGGCAGCACCAATCGGACGGCGAGTCAGTCGCTCGTCGACGTGCTTCCGATCATGTACCGCGAGTTCGTCAACGACGGTTACATCATCGTCCAGCAGGACATTCGCGGGCTGCACAACAGCGAAGGCGAGTTCGTGATGAACCGCCCGATCGTGGGGCCGCTGAACAACACGGGCATCGACGAGAGTACCGATGCTTATGATGCCATCGACTGGCTGGTGAAGAATGTGCCGGAGTCGAACGGCCGTGTCGGCACGATCGGCTCTTCCTACCTCGGCTTCCTGACGTTGGCTTCGGAGATCAATCCGCATCCCGCGCTCAAGGCCGCGGTTCCGCAGAGCCCGATGGTCGACGGCTGGATGGGCGACGACTGGTTCCACAACGGCGCCTTCCGCACCAGCAGCCTCGACTTCGCGCTGGGGCAGAGCACCGGCAAGGCCGACGCGGGCGCGCAAGTCCCGCTTCATACCGGCGACGATTATACCCGCTACCTCGAAGCCGGCTCGATCGCCGATTATGCGCGCAAGTGGGACTTCGAGGACGTGCCTTTCGTCCAGAAGCTGTTCCAGAACCCGGCCTACACCGATTTCTGGCGGCTGCAGGCGGTGGACCAATGGCTCGCCGCTCGGCCGCTGACCGTGCCGACCATGCTCGAAGTGGGGCAGTGGGACCAGGAGGACAGCTACGGCGCCCCGGCCGTCTACAAGGCGCTCAAGGACAAATATGAAGGCAGCGGCCTTCTTCACCTGGTGATCGGCCCGTGGCGGCATTCCGGCGCCAACCATTATGGCTATGACCTCGGCGACCTGACCTTCGCCGGCGACACCGCGCTCGAGTGGCGCCGCGACTATCTCAAGCCCTGGCTCGATCATCATCTGAAGGGAAGCGCCGACCCCAAGCATCCGCCGGTGCTCACTTACGCGACCGGCATCGACAAATGGGAAGGCAGTCCGCGCTGGCCGATGGGCACGCCGACGCCCCTATTCCTGGGGGCGGGCATGACGGCGAGCTTCGCAAAGCCCGCGCAGGCCGGGCGCGACGATTATGTTTCAGATCCGGCAAGCCCGGTCCCGTACCTGCCGCGGCCGATCACCGGCGAGGGCTGGCGCAGCTGGCTGGTGCAGGACCAGCGCTTCGCGGACGGCCGCCCCGACGTGATCAGCTACACCACCGCGCCGCTCACCAAGCCGGTGCACATCATGGGGGCGCCCAAGGTCCAGCTGTTCGCCGCCACCAGCGGCACCGACAGCGACTGGGTCGTCAAGCTGATCGACGTCTATCCGAACGAGAATCCTGAGGATGCCGGCCAAGGTGCCAAGCGGGACATGTCCGGCTTCCAGCTGCCGATCGGCATCGAGATCTTCCGCGGCCGCTATGTCGACAGCTTCGCCAAGCCGAGAGCGCTCCGCCCCAGCAAGCCCGAACAATTTAATTTCGAGCTTCCGAACGTCGATCATGTGTTCCTTCCGGGGCACAAGATCATGGTCCAGGTGCAGTCGAGCCTGTTCCCCGTCTACGACCGGAACCCGCAGACCTTCGTACCGAACATCTTCTACGCAAAGCGCAGCGACTACCGCGCCGCGCGGCAGAGCGTCTTCACCGGTGGAGCGACGGCCAGCGCGGTCTACCTGCCGATCGTCCCGTAAGCCTACCGGCTTAAGGCCGTAGCCGGAACGCAGCCTCGCGCGCGCCCGTTTCCACTTGGAACCAAGTGGAGAGTGATCATGGCGGACGACCGCGAAATCGAAGAGAAATTCTGGGAGGAGCTGAAGGGCAGCCCGTTCATCATGCTCGGCGTCGAAGGCGAGCGCGACGGCGCGACCCAGCCGATGACGGCGAACTTCGAAGACCAGGACCGCGAGGCCGGCATCCTGTGGATCTTCACCGACAACACGCACGACCTCGTCAAGGCGATGGGCCAGTCGAGCCGAGCGCTCGCATCCTACACCGCCAAGGGCCACGACCTGTTCGCCAGCCTGCGCGGCACGCTGACAATCGACAACGACCGCGCGACCATCGATCGGCTGTGGAACCCGATGGTGGCCGAATGGTACGAAGGCAAGGACGACCCCAAGCTGACTCTGATCCGGTTCGACGTGGAGAACGCCAAAGTCTGGCTGAGCGACGTGGAAGGCTTCCTGAAGCCGGCGATCAACAAGCTGTTCGGCCGCAAACCGGAAAGCGGGATGGGCGAGAAGGTGGCCGAGCTCAGCCTCTAGGAAGCGACCGCTTCTTCGACCTTATTCTTGATGTGATCCGTCGGCGGCTTGTGAATCGAGCGGTAACGCGCTTCGACGATGCTGAACAATCCGAACAGCAGCAGGCCGCCGGCCACCCCATATTCGACCGGCCCGCGAAGCGCGTCGAGCGCCTCCTCGAGCCCGCCGGCCCCGGCCGCATCGTGGTTGAGCGCCGAGCGGGCGAGTAACCAGCCGACGGTGAGGAAGACGATCCCGCGCGCGGCATAGCCGGCGCGGCCCATCCACCTGACCCAGCTCTCGCGCGCCCTGGTGTCGAGATTGTCGAGGAAGGAGCAACTCCACACCTTGTACAGCTGGACCAGGCCGGCACCGATCAGCACCGCGGCTGCGACAATCAGGACCAAGGTCCCCGCGGGCATTTCCAGCGCATCGGCGGCATGCTTGTGCGCATCACCGGAGTCCGAGCGGCCCTGCGTCATGATCCGGGCTGCTTTATAGCCGAGGAACAGGTAGATGCCGCCGCTGAAACCGGCGGCAATCCGCTTGCGCGTCGACTTGGCGTTGTGGCGGCCGCTGTCCATGCCGAACGCGGCATCGCTCAGCCGCCACAGGCCGTAGCCGGCCATGCCGACGACGAGCACGACCATCAGCGTCGCGCCGAACCCGCGCTGCAGATATTCGAGCGCGCCCGTTACGTCCTCGGTGCGGCCGCTGACGAGCGCCAGCCAGGCGATGACGATGTACAGGATTCCCCGGACCACGAACCCGAACCGCGCCCACCACTGGAACTTGCTTTCGCGGGCGAGGTCGTCTGGCATGCAGGCGTAACGACCCGCGCGCCACCTATGTTGCACAACAAAAAAGCGGCGCCCCCGGAGGGACGCCGCCTTTTGATGTTCAGCTCAGGAGCGGACGCTTATGCGTCTTCCTTCGCCTTGTGATGAATGACGGCCGCCTTGTTCAGGATCTCGAGGATCTTGGCGAGCGCCGCCTTCTCGTCGGTCTGCTCCATCGCGGCCAGCTCGCGCGCCAGGCGCGAGGAAGCGGCTTCGAAGATCTGCCGCTCGGAATAGCTCTGCTCCGGCGCATCGTCGGGACGGAACAGGTCGCGGGTCACTTCGGCGATCGAGGTCAGGTCGCCCGAGTTGATCTTGGCTTCATATTCCTGGGCCCGGCGCGACCACATGGTGCGCTTGACCTTCGGCTTGCCCTTCAGCGTTTCGAGCGCATCCTTCATGGTCTTGTCCGACGACAGCTTGCGCATGCCGACCGAGTCCGCCTTGGCGACGGGAACCCGAAGGGTCATCTTCTCCTTCTCGAACCGGAGCACGTAGAGCTCCAGGCTGGTCCCGGCGATTTCGGTGCTTTGGAGTTCGATGACCCGGCCTACGCCATGCTTGGGGTAAACAACATAATCGCCGACATCGAAGCTAAGCGCCTTAGTAGCCATTGAGTACCTTTCCAGTTGCGGCGAGCGGAGCCGACACGTTTCGCATCGTCCCCCAAAACGACCCTTGCGGCCGTGGCTCTGCTGCCTGTTCTTGGCTTCCCTTGAAGATGGGCCGTGAATTTAGGGCCGCAGCTGAATCGCTGGCGGCCCCGTGTGACGATTTTATATCACAACTGACTTCAAATTGCGAGTCCGAGCTGGAGCGGCTGGCTCTGCGCGTCTTCACACAGATTATGAAGGCCAAGGCCAAGCAGCCTGATGCCTTTCGGCAGCGGATGAAGCGCGGCCAGCAGCGCCTGTCCAGCAGCGGTGAAAGCCGTAAGATCCTGAACCGGCGTGGAAAAGCTTCTTGACCGGGTGATCAGGGTGAAGTCGCCATATTTGACCTTGAGCGTCACGGTCCGGCCGGTGACGTCGGCGCGCTTCACCCGGTCCCACGCATAGCCGGCGATGCGCTCCAGCTCGGCCGCCAGCCGCTTGGGATCGGACAAGTCCTCGTCGAAGGTGCGTTCGGCGCTCACTGACTTGTACGGCCGGTCGGGCTTCACTTCCCGCTCATCGATCCCCCGGCAGATCCGATAGTACCAGCTGCCCGAGCTTCCGAACTGTGCTTCGAGCGCCGGCAGGCTCCACTCGCGAAGGTCGGCGCCGGTGACGATGCCCAGCCGCTCCATCTTGCTCGCGGTGACGGGGCCAACGCCGTGGAAGCGCGCGACGGGCAGGCTGGCGACGAACTCCGGTCCTTTTTCCGGCGTGATCACGCACAGCCCGTCGGGCTTGCGGTGATCGGAGGCGAGCTTGGCGATGAACTTGCAATAGGACACGCCCGCCGAGGCGGTGAGGCCCGTCTCCTCGCGAATGCGGCGGCGGATGTCCTCGGCGATGGCGCGCGCGGTGCCGAGCCCGCGCCGATCCTCCGTCACGTCGAGATAGGCCTCGTCGAGGCTCAACGGTTCGATGAGGTCGGTGTAGTCGGCGAAAATGGCGCGGATCTGGTGCGAGACGGCGCGATAGACGTCGAAGCGCGGCTTGACGAAGACCAGGTCCGGGCAGCGGCGCTTGGCGGTGACCGACGGCATGGCCGAACGGACGCCGAACTTGCGCGCTTCGTAGCTCGCGGCAGCGACGACTCCGCGATGGCCGCCGCCGACGGCGACCGGCTTGCCCTTCAGCGACGGATCGTCGCGCTGCTCCACCGACGCGTAGAAGGCGTCCATGTCGACATGGATGATCTTGCGTACGGGGCGGTCCACGCTTTGCATCACGGCGCTTACCTGATTAAGGCCCGCGGCCATGAACATCCACGAATATCAGGCGAAAGAGCTACTCGCGAAATATGGCGTGCCGGTCCCGGCCGGCCATGCGGCAATGAGCGTTGACGAGGCGGTCGAAGCGGCATCGAAGCTTCCCGGGCCCTTGTGGGTCGTCAAGGCGCAGATCCACGCCGGCGGCCGCGGCAAGGGCAAGTTCAAGGAGTTGGGCGACCAGGCCAAGGGCGGCGTCCGCCTCGCCCACTCGGTCGACGAAGTTCGCGAGCATGCGCAGGAGATGCTCGGCAAGACCCTGGTCACGGTGCAGACCGGGCCGCAGGGCAAGGAAGTCCAGCGCCTCTACATCACCGACGGCGTCGACATCGACAAGGAATTCTATCTCGCATTGCTGGTCGACCGGGAGACTGGGCGGATCGCCGTCGTCGCGTCGACGGAAGGCGGGATGAACATCGAGGATGTCGCCCACGAAACGCCGGAGAAGATCGAGACCATCACCATCGATCCGGCGACCGGGCTGATGCCGCACCACGGCCGCGCAGTCGCCGGCGCGCTCGGCTTGTCGGGTGACCTCGCCAAGCAGGCGGCTCGGGTGCTCGCGGAGGTCTATGATGCGTTCCTCGGCACCGACGCCTCGCAGATCGAGATCAATCCGCTGGCGGTCACGGACAAGGGTCAGCTGATGGTGCTCGACGCCAAGGTCGGGTTCGACAGCAATGCCGGCTTCCGCCACCCCGACCTCGAAGAGCTTCGCGACCTCACCGAAGAGGACCCGATGGAGGTCGAAGCGTCGAAATACGACCTTTCGTACATCAAGCTCGACGGGTCGATCGGCTGCATGGTCAATGGCGCAGGCCTGGCGATGGCGACGATGGACATCATCAAGCTGAACGGCGCCGAGCCCGCCAACTTCCTCGATGTCGGCGGCGGCGCCAACAAGGAGAAGGTCACTGCGGCGTTCAAGATCATCCTCAGCGACCCGGCCGTCAAAGGCATATTGGTGAACATTTTCGGCGGGATCATGCGCTGCGACATCATCGCCGACGGCATCGTCGCCGCCGCCCGGGAGGTTCAGCTCAACGTCCCGCTGGTCGTCCGCCTCGAAGGGACCAACGTGCAGCAGGGCAAGGACATCCTCGCCAACTCGGGCCTGCCGATCATCGCCGCCAACGACCTCGGCGACGCCGCCAGGAAGATCGTTGCCGAAGTGAAGCAGGTGGAACCCGCATAATCGTTTCCGTTCGGGCTGAGCTTGTCGAAGCCCTGCATTTCTTGAAGTGAAGGACAGCCCTTCGACAGGCTCAGGGCGAACGGTTGGAGAGTGAACGAATGAAGCTACTCGTCGCCGTCAAAAGGGTGATCGACTATAACGTGAAGCCGCGGGTGAAGATGGACGGCTCCGGCGTCGATCTCGCCAACGTCAAGATGAGCATGAACCCGTTCGACGAGATTGCCGTCGAAGAGGCGATCCGGCTCAAGGAAAAAGGCGTCGCGACGGAGATCGTCGCTGTGTCGATCGGCCCGGCCAAGGCGCAGGAGACTTTGCGTACCGCGCTGGCGATGGGCGCCGACCGCGCCATTCTCATCCAGACGGACGAAGAGGTGGAACCGCTCGCGGTCGCCAAGATCCTCGCGAAGGTCGCGGCCGAAGAGCAGCCGCAGATGATCATCCTCGGCAAGCAGGCCATCGACGACGACAATAATGCGACCGGGCAGATGCTCGCCGCTCTGCTCGGCTGGCCGCAGGGCACCTTCGCGTCGAAGGTCGAGCCGGCGAACGACAATGTCACCGTCACGCGCGAAGTCGACGGTGGCCTCGAAACCGTGAAGCTGAACCTGCCGGCGGTCGTCACCACCGACCTCCGCTTGAACGAGCCGCGCTACGCCTCGCTGCCGAACATCATGAAGGCGAAGTCGAAGCCGCTCGCGACCAAGACGCCGGACGATTATGGCGTCGACATTGCGCGGCGGCTGCAGACGGTCAGCGTCGCCGAGCCGGCCAAGCGCCAGGCCGGGATCAAGGTGGGCAGCGTCGACGAACTCGTCGAGCGCCTGAAGGGCATGGGGATCACCAAGTCATGAGCGTACTCGTTCTCGTCGAACATGACGGCAGCGCCATCAAGGATGCGACGCTCGCCACCGTCACCGCCGCAGCCAAGCTGGGCGATGTTCACGCGCTTGTCGTCGGCAACAATGTCGATGCGGTCGCGCAGGCCGCTGCAAAGATCGCGGGCGTCGGCAAGGTGCTTACGGCGAGCAGCGCCGCGCTCGAGCATCAGTTGCCCGAAGCCGCCGCGCCGGTCGTCGCCAAGCTGATGGACGGTTACGACGCTTTCCTCGCGCCTGCGACCACGACCGGAAAGAACATCGCGCCGCGCGTCGCCGCCTTGCTCGACGTCATGCAGATCAGCGACGTGCTGACCATCGAGAGCGCGGACACGTTCACGCGCCCGATCTACGCCGGCAACGCGATCGCGACGGTGAAGTCGAGCGACGCGAAGAAAGTGCTCACCGTCCGCACCACGGGCTTCGATAAGGCTGCTGCCGACGGCGGCTCCGCCTCGGTGGAGCAGGTCGATGCAGGTCAGGACAGCGGCGGCAGCACGTTCGTCTCCCTCGAGGCTTCGGAAAGTGAACGGCCGGAACTGACCAGCGCCGGCGTCATCGTTTCCGGCGGCCGCGCGCTCGGCAGTAGCGAGCAGTTCCATGCCTTGATCGATCCGCTCGCCGACAAGCTCGGCGCCGCCGTCGGCGCATCGCGGGCCGCCGTCGATGCCGGCTATGCGCCCAACGATTATCAGGTCGGCCAGACCGGCAAGATCGTCGCGCCCAACGTCTATATCGCGGTCGGCATTTCCGGCGCGATCCAGCACCTCGCGGGCATGAAGGATTCAAAGACGATCATCGCCATCAACAAGGACGAAGAAGCGCCGATCTTTCAGGTCGCGGACATCGGCCTCGTCGGCGACCTGTTCAAGATCATCCCGGAGCTGACCGAGAAGCTCTGACGCTGGACGGCTGACGCGCCCTGGGATAGCCTGAGCTTCGCTCGGTGCTCACAGGGGGAGTGTGCGGTCGTGCGTCGAAGAAATTTGATAGCGGGGTCGATCGTCGCGCCATTGCTGTTGGGCGCGTCGGAGCCGCTGCGCCTGCAGCCGTCCAGTCCGTGGGTGGTCGACTACGCCGACCAGAGCTGTCGACTGATTCGCACCTTCGGGGAGGGCAAGCAGCTGACGAAGCTTTTGTTCCAAAGCGAGGGACCGGGCTCAATCGAAATGATCGTGATCGGCGAGCCAATGCGAAGTTCTGGTCCGGTGATGCGGGCGAAGCTGATGCCCGTCGACAACAAGCTAAAACCGGGCGCGACCGCTATGACAGCCGATCGCAGGCAGACTGCAGCACTATGGTCAGATGTTGATTTTCTGCCGTCCGAGGCGATGGAGCGGGACGAGCAGGCGGCGCGCTATTACGCCGCAACGGGCATTCGCCCGCCGGCCGAGCCGCTGCCAATGCAAGCTGCGAAGAAGGCTGAGAGGCAGAGGTTTGCGAACTAAACGGTCGCCATCTCATTTGAGCCGGGGAAAGGCCGCAATGTCATTCTCGAAACGGGTTCCATGGGCGAACCGCTACAGGCTTTTGATCAGTGCGCTCGCGACTCACTGAAGGATTGGGGGGTTGATCCTGATCTGCAAGAGAAGATCGTGCGGCCACTTTGGGCCGCAGCATCACGCAATTGGATCGGTGCAGACGACTACCCAACGAAACTGGCGGTGCAAGGGGAGGAGTCGACAGTTGCAATTCGGCTTCTCGTCGATGCCACCGGCAAGCCCACAAAGTGCACAAGTCTGACGCACTACAGAGAAAAAGAATTCAATGAGATCACGTGCGCCAAGGCGATGGAGAGGCTGCGTTTCGAGCCGGCCGAGCTATCCGACGGCACAAAGGTACCAAGCTACTATACCCAGCACATCACATTCCGCTTGATGAACTGAATAGGCGCCGGCGCACGATCTTCGCCGCCGGTATCCGCCTCCCGATTAATCGCCGCTGACGTGCTCGGGTTTGCCCTTGCGCTTGGTCGAGGCCATTTTCTCGAGTTCTTTCTCGCTCATCGATTCGGCCATCGACTTTGACGCGCCCTTGAGTTTGCTCTTGGGCGTGTCGCCCCGCTTGGCGGACAAAGCGGCGCCGGCGGCTTTCTGCTGCGCTCCGGACTTAGCTGGCATGATCGCATCTCCTGTTGGTCAGGCTCCGCGAATGAAACGCTCCAGCTCCGCGAAGGCTTCGTCGTCCGGCACCTGACGCGGCGGGTGCTTGCAGAAGGCGGTCGACGGCGCGTGGATCGGTCCGGCCATGCCGCGGTCGAGCGCGACGCGGGCGCAGCGGATCATGTCGATGGCGACGCCGGCGCTGTTGGGCGAATCCTCAACCGACAGGCGCATCTCCAGGTTCATCGGTACGCCGCCGAACAGCTGCCCTTCCATGCGCAGGAAGCAGACCTTGTTGTCGTTCTGCCAGGCGACATAGTCGCTTGGGCCGACGTGGATGTTCTCGTCGTCGAGGCGGCGGTGGGCGACGGACTGGACGGCTTCGGTCTTGCTGACCTTCTTCGACGCCAGGCGCGAGCGTTCGAGCATGTTGAGGAAGTCGGTATTGCCGCCGGTGTTGAGCTGATAGGTGCGGTCGAGCTTCACGCCGCGCTTCTTGAACAAATCGGTGAGCACGCGGTGGACGATAGTGGCGCCGAGCTGGGCCTTGATGTCGTCGCCGATGATCGGGACGCCGGCATCCTCGAAGCGCTTCGCCCAGGTCTCGTCGCTGCCGATGAAGACCGGCATGCAATTGACGAACGCGACGCGGGCTTCGAGCGCGCATTCGGCGTAGAATTCGGTCGCCTGCTGCGATCCCACCGGGAGATAATTGACCAGCACGTCCGTGTCGGTCTCGCGCAGGACTTCAACGACCTCTTCCTTGGTCGGCTCGCGCTCCGCGTCGGCAAGCAGGAAGGTCCGCTCCTCGTGGAAGTTCGCCATATGGTCGGCGACACCGTCGAGCACCTTGCCCATGCGCACCTTGGCGCCCGTCTCGCCGACATGATCGCAGAAGACCGCCGTGCAATTGGGCGGTGCGAAGATCGCGTCGGCGACGTCCTTGCCGACCTTGCGGCTGTCGATGTCCCAGGCCGCGACTATCTTCAGATCCTTCGGCCGGTATCCGCCGAGGTCCCAGTGAGACAAACCGATCTGCTCGTTGGCGCCGCCGTTCGAATAATGGGCGATGCCCTGCACCAGCGAGCTGGCGCAATTGCCGACGCCGACCAGGGCGACGTTGATGTCGGTACGTTTCGGGTCGTGAAGGCTCATGCGGCGTTCCGTTCGGCGGCGAGGCGTTCGTCGCGGTTGAAGTGCAAGGGCGAAAGCTCCGGGGCTTGAACCTCGACCCCCTCAGGCAGTTGCGGCGCGGCGACCCTGCTGTTGCTGTTGGCTGGCGCGTAGCGGTCGATCATCCACGCGCAGAAGTCCGCAAATGCCTGCGGGTCCCTGGCGGGACTGGTGTGGTGCGGGGCGATGCCGAGATGCTCGGGCGTGAAGCAGAAGGTGACGGTCACGTCGAAATCTTCGAGCGCGCCCATCATCCGGTCGAACCAATCGACCGCATTGGGGCGGAAGCTGTCCGCCCAGCTGAGCCCGGTGCGGATGCGCCGCGTGCCCAGCCGCTTCATCGTCGCGACCGCTTCGTCGAGCCGCGGGTCGTGAAAGTGGAACCACTGCATCAGACCGATGTCGGCGGCGTGCTTGGCATAGATGTCGAGCGCCGGCTTGGGCGTGCCGTCCTCGCGGATCAGGCCGAGGTAGAAATGGCGGTAATAAGACGAACCCTCCGCCTCGCGGTGGCGGGTTTCCGCGCCCCAGCTCTGCGGCAGGTCGAACAGCGAATACCAGAAGACGCGCGGGACGCCCGCGGCCTTCAGGAGCTCGATCGTGCGCTCGATCCCGAATGCCTGCACCTCTTCGGCGCCGAAGCTGCTGACGCCCACTTCGGTGACCCACACGGGCTTGTCGGTGACGGCCTTGATCTCCGCGATCTTGTCGGGCCAGGCGCTGAGCGGCCACAGGTTCCAATCGAGCGGGAAACCATGAACGGCGACCACGTCGACCGCGTCGAGCGCGCCGTGCCGTTCCATCCGCCGCAGCCAGTGGGTGTCGATCGGCGACATGCCGCCAAGCACCCGCGTCATTGCCGGATTGACGCTGCGGATCGCTTTGCCGGCCGCGATCACATGATCCGCGAACATCCGCCACTCGGGGTCGATCTCCGGGTCCCAGTGCGACTTGTTGTTCGGCTCGTTCCAGATCATCGCCGCTTCGATCATGCGGCATTCCCCTTGGCCGGATAGACGGCCGCTGGACCGTACTGCGCGTATGGCCGGTCCGCGACGCGGCAGAGATAGACTTCCTCTTCGATGCGGCTGTCGATGGAGAAGCCCGATGCGCGAAGCATCGCCTCGGTGCAGGCGCGGTTCGGCGCCCACCAATTGGTCCAGTCGTGGGAATATTGCCGCTCGATGAAGTGCAGCTTGGGATAGCCGGATTCGAAGAACATCTCGGTGTCGGTGAACTCGTAATCCTCTTTCAGCTCCAGAACCTGCTTCGATCCGCGCTGCATCGACTGGAACAGCATCAAATCCTTGGCGACGTGCTCGCGAATGAGGTCGAGCGCGAGCAAGGGGTGACGGAGGTGGTAGAGAACCCCCATGAAAATGACGAAGTCGAACTTCTCGCCGATCGCGCCGACTTCGTAGACGTCCATCTTCGCAAATTCGATGTCGGCGAAGCCGAGCGTCTCGGTCGCGAGCCGGGCCTGGGCGAGATAGCGGTCATCGCTGTCGATACCGAACACGCGGCTGGCACCGCGCCGCTTCATCTCGATCGAGTAGAAACCGGCGTTGCAGCCGATGTCGAGCACGCTCTTGCCAGACATATCCTCCGGCAGGTGCGGTGCGAACCTCTTGAACTTCGATCCCGGATAGTCGCCCAGGAAATGATCGGGCGCGGTCCACACGCCGTGCAGGTTCATGTTGTGGAACCAGGGCGCGAGCTCGTCGATGCGCCGCTTCAGATCGCGGTCGGCAACAGGTTCGATCCTTCGCTCAGCGACGTTCATCCAGCCCCCTGATCAGTGGGTTCTCTCAACCACCAAACGTCCTGCCGGGCAGATCGGTTCGGGGTTGGAATGACCCGTTCATGTGAGGCGCAACCGTTCAGCGCACAGGTTTGTTCCTTTGGGGGAACAACAAAGCTCTCCTGTTGTTCAGCCGGAACGATGGCGGATGGACAAAAGGCGGTAGGGGGTGCGGCCGCGCAAGAGGCGCCTTGGGAAGCCGATGTCAGCTGGCTGACGGACGATGTGGCGCTCGGCGGCTGCTTCCCGATGGAACGCGCCGACCATCTCGCGCGGGAGCACGGCATCGGCGCTGTCGTCGACCTGCGCAAGGAAGACCGGGACGATGAGGAGCGGCTTGACGCCGCGGGAATCCGCTTCCTGCACCTGCCGACCCCGGACCTGGAACCAGTGACGGTCGAAATGCTCGACGAAGGCGTCCGCTTCACGCGCGCGCACACGGACGCGGGCATCAAGGTGCTGATCCACTGCCAGCACGGGATCGGCCGCTCGGCCCTGCTGGCGCTGTGCGTGCTGGTCGACCGCGGATGGGAGCCGCTCGACGCGCTCAACCATGCCAAGGACAGGCGCTGGCGCGTGTCGCCGAGCCGCTCGCAATATGAGGGCTGGGCGCGCTGGCTCGCCTCGCGCGGCAAGCAGGCGCCCGATTACCACACGTTCGGCTGCATCGCTTACCGTCACCTCGCCGGGCAGTAGCGCGCGGGTGCTGGTCTACGGGGATCATGAAGAGCGCGCGGGCCCGCGCCGCCTGACTGCGGAAATCAACGCGCGCCTCGATGCAGTGGCGGCCATGCCGGCGGGCATCGGGCGGCATGCCGCGCTGGTCGCTGCGCTGATCGACGCCGGGCAGCTGCAGCAGGGCATCGCCGACCATTTGTTTGCCGAGGCCCGAAAGTGCGATCGCAAGCACCCGCTGGTCGAGGACCTCGGGGCCGCATTGCTGCAGCTTGGCCGCGCCGTGTGCCGATCCTGGGACAGCGGGTTTACGGAAGTGGGGGCGCTGCCGCGCTTCGACGTCGGCAACGGCGCGCCGGATGAGGTCACCATCCGCGTGCCCGAGGGGTTCGCCTTCTACGCGCTCTACCCGGAAGCTTATGCGGATGCGGCGCGGCGGCTCGACCTTGCGGCGCCGCCGCGGGTGATCGGGTTGCGCAGCATCGGGACCAGCTTAGCCGCCGTCGTCGCCGCAGCACTGGGTGCGCCGCCGCCGGTCAGCGTCAGGCCGTTTGGGCACCCGGCGGAGCGTGAGATCGACATCGACGAGTGCCTGGCCCGCGAGTTGCTGGACGGCGAGGCGCACTATGTGATCGTCGACGAGGGGCCGGGGCAGTCGGGCAGCTCCTTCGCCGCCGTCGCCCGCTGGTTGCGGGAGCGCGGGGTAAGCGACGAGCGGGTTGCGCTGCTTCCCAGCCATGCGGGGTCGCCGGGCGCGGCAGCGACGGACGAGCGGCGACGCTGGTGGCGCAGCACGCAGCGGCAGGTGGCCGACCATGGCGACAGGCTTGGCGAGCTGGCCGGCGAATGGGCGGCGAGCCTGGTCGGACCCCTGGACGGCCCCGCGCGTGAGATCACCGGCGGTGGCCCATGGGAGCGGCGCAAGTTCCTCGTCGCCGCCAACGGGGAGCGCTTCTTGATCAAGTTCGCCGGCCTCGGCGCGATCGGGGAGGCAAAGCTCGCCATTGCCCGGGCGCTGCACGTCGATCGCCTGAACGCCGAGCCCGTTGGACTTGTGCACGGCTTCCTCATCGAACGCTGTTGCGAGGGAGCGCCCCTGGCACGCGGAGAAAAGCCGATCGGCGAAATCGCACGCTACATCGGCACCCGCGCTCGGCTGCTCCCGGCGATGCGGGAGAGCGGCGCAAGTATCGAGCTCCTGCTGACGATGGTGCGCCGGAACCTATCCTTGGAGTTCGGCGATAGGTTCGAGGCCGCGACCGACCGCTTCGAACCGGCGGAACTCGAAAGGCGCGTGGTGCGCGTCTGCACCGACAACAAGCTCCAGCCGCACGAATGGCTGAGGACGCCTGACGGGCGCCTGCTCAAGGTGGATGCGCTGGATCATCATCGCGCGCATGACCTGATCGGCTGCCAGGACTTTGCGTGGGACGTCGCCGGCGCGATCGTCGAGTTCGGTCTGAGCGAAAGCGAGGCGGCAAGGCTGATCGAAGCCGCCGAGGAACAAGCGTTCCGGTCGGTCGATTCGCAGCTGCTCGACTTCTATCGTCTTGCCTATCTCGCATTCCGGGTCGGGCAGGCGCGGCTCGCGTCCGCGATGGTTTCGAGCGGCGTCGAGCAGGAGCGGATGGATGCGGCGGGTGACCGTTATGCCGCCGAGCTTCAACTTCTTCTTGAACGTAGCAAAGCCGCGACTCGGCCCAACTCCTCGGTCGGTTGATACACGGAACGAACCGGGGCGGGAACAAACCCGCTGCCCAAGCGGTTGATGAAGAAGATCCCGGAAGCCGCTGAATTGCGGCTGATAACAAAATTAGGAGAAGAGCGTGGGGGAACGGGTACTCGTAACTGGCGGAGCAGGCTTCATCGGCAGGGCCGTGGTCCGTGAGTTGCTCGAGCGGGGCAACGAAGTTCGGGTTCTCGATAGCCTCATCGAACAGGTCCACGGCGACCGCGAGCGCCCGGCCGACCTTTCCGACGAAGCGGAACTGATTGTCGGCGACGTGCGCAACGGCGACGTCGTCGAACGGGCGCTGAAGGGCGTCGACAGCATCATCCATCTCGCCGCCGAAGTCGGCGTTGGCCAGTCAATGTACGAGGTCGAGCGCTACACGTCCGTGAACGAGGTCGGCACCGCGGTGCTGCTCGAAAAGCTGATCGCCAACCCCGTACGGCGCGTCGTCACGGCGTCGTCGATGAGCATCTACGGCGAAGGCCTGTACGAGGACGCGGACGGCAAGCTGGTCCAGGACGCCGAGCGCAAGCCGCGCACATCCGATACGCAGAGCTGGGACCCGGTCGACGGCCAAGGCCGTCCGCTGAAGCCGGTCGCGACCCCCGAATGGAAGCGGCCGAGCCTCGCGTCGATCTACGCGCTCGGCAAATATGTGCAGGAGCGGCAGACGCTGATCATGACCCAGGCCTACGGGATGGAGGGCACCTGCCTCCGCCTGTTCAACGTCTACGGTCCGGGCCAGGCGCTCTCGAACCCCTACACGGGCGTGCTTGCTATCTTCTCGTCGCGGCTTGCGAACGGCCAGCGGCCGCTGATCTTCGAGGACGGCGAGCAGCGCCGGGACTTCGTCTATGTCGGCGACGTCGCCCGCGCGTTCAACGAAGCGCTGGTGCATCCGCAAGCGAACGGCGAAGTGTTCAACATCGGATCGGGCGTCGAGCGGACGGTCACCGATGTCGCCCATTCGATCGCCCGTGCGCTGGGCCGCAACGACATCGAACCGGATATCGTCGGCAAGACCCGGATCGGCGACATCCGCCACTGCTTCTGCGACGGCAGCAAGGCCGCCGAGAAGCTCGGCTTCCGTGCCGAAAAGGACTTTGACGAAGGCCTGGCCGAACTCGCCGAATGGGTGGCGGACCAGGAAGCCGAGGACCGCGTGGACGAAGCGCGGGCGGAACTCGAGGCCAAGGGCCTCGTCGCCTGATGCTGGGGAGCGACAGTAGGCCGATCCTCGTCACCGGCGGCGCCGGGTTCATCGGTTGCAATATCGCCGACCGGCTCGCGAGTGCCGGCCACGAAGTGCGGATCTACGATGCACTGTCGCGGCCGGGCGTCGAGCGTAACCTCGCCTGGCTGAAAGAACGCCACGGCGCCAAGGTCACGAGCATCGTCGGCGACGTCCGCGACGAGGACGAGGTCGTCCGTGCGGCCAGCGACGTGCAGGCGGTGTTCCACATGGCGGCGCAGG
Source organism: Sphingomicrobium sp. (assembly GCA_036563485.1). Taxonomy (NCBI): domain Bacteria; kingdom Pseudomonadati; phylum Pseudomonadota; class Alphaproteobacteria; order Sphingomonadales; family Sphingomicrobiaceae; genus Sphingomicrobium; species Sphingomicrobium sp. Next base: position 1,307,126 of record DATCMI010000001.1, read on the forward strand.
TCGCGGTGACGACCAGCCTGGTCGACCCGCGCGAGGATTTCGACATCAACATCCGCGGCACGATCAATGTGCTCGACGCGGTCCGGACGCGCAGCGATCGGGTGCCGGTGATCTTCGCGTCGACCAACAAGGTCTACGGCGACTTCGCCGACCTGCCGTTCACCTGCGACCGCGACCGCTACGAGCCGGAAGGCGCGCTGCAGGAAACAGGTATTGATGAAAGCCGGCCGCTCGATTTTCATACGCCTTACGGCTGCTCAAAAGGCGCGGCCGATCAATATGTCCTCGATTATTGCCGCAGCTTCGACATTCCGACCGTCGTGTTCCGGATGAGCTGCATTTACGGGCAGCGGCAGATGGGCACGGAGGACCAGGGTTGGGTCGCCCACTTCCTGATCCGCGCGCTCGAAGGCAAGCCGGTCACGCTCTATGGCGACGGCAAGCAGGTGCGCGACATCCTCGATGTCTCGAACGCGGTCGATGCTTATGTCGCGGCGCTGGAGCGTATCGACGACGTGCGCGGCCGCGTGTTCAACCTCGGCGGCGGGCCCGGCAATGCGATCAGCCTGCTTCAGCTGATGGACGAGATCCCGCACGTGATCGGCCGCGACGTCGATGTCCGGTTCGAGGATTGGCGCCAGGGCGATCAGCGCTGGTTCGTCGCCAATACGGCAGCCGCGCGCTCGGCGCTGGAACTCGGCAAGCCGGTCGGCTGGCGCGACGGCGTGGCGCGCCTGGCCGAATGGCTGGCGCAGGAGCGCGGCATTCCAATCGACAGCCACGCGCAAGTGGCGAGCGCCGCCGAATGAGCGGACTGCGCCTCCTCCTCGTCACCGACGCGGTCGGAGGCGTGTGGAATTACAGTCTCGAGCTTGCCCGGGCGCTGAAGCCGCTGGGAATCGATACGATCCTTGCGGTGATGGGGCCGTCGCCCAGCGCTGACCAGCGGGACGCCGCGGCGGGCATCAAGCTGATCGACACCGGACTTCCGCTCGAGTGGATCGAAAGCGACCCGCAGGCGATCGGCCGTGCCGGGGAAGAGCTGGCGCGGATTGCCGCGCGCGAACATGCCGACGTCGTCCAGACGTGCAGCGCCGCACTGAATGCGGAGGCGCCGTTCGGCGTGCCGTGCGTCGCCGTCCAGCACAGCTGCGTCGCCACCTGGTGGGAAGCAGTGCGGGGGACCGATCTTCCCGAAGATTTCGCGTGGCGCACCGAACTGGTTGCGCGCGGGCTGCGCCGGGCAGCGGCGGTCGTGGCCCCGAGCCGCGCCTTCGCCGCCGCGACGCAGCGCACCTATGACCTCGAAGAGCCGGTGATTGCCGTTCACAACGGGCGCACCGCGCGTGCCGTGCGGGCGCTGCCGCAGGGCGAATTCGTGCTCACCGCCGGGCGGCTGTGGGACGAAGGCAAGGACGTGGCGACGCTCGACCGCGCGGCAGCGCGGATCGCTGCCCCGTTCCAGGCCGCCGGTTCCGCGCAGGGACCGAACGGCGCCACCATCGCGCTCGCCGATCTCACGATGCTCGGTCATCTCAGCGAGACGCGCCTGAACGGATTGCGGGCGGCGCGGCCGGTGTTCGCGTCGGCGGCATTGTACGAACCGTTCGGACTATCGGTGCTGGAAGCGGCGCAGGCCGGATGTGCGCTGGTCCTGTCCGACATTCCGACGCATCGGGAGCTTTGGGACGGCGTTGCCATGTTCGTCGAGCCGCGTGACGATCGCGCGTTCGCCGAGACGATCAATAGCCTGCTCGGCGAGACAGCGCAGCGCAACCGCATGGGCGAGGCAGCTTGCGACCGTGCCCGTCAGTACACGGCGGAAGCGACTGCGCGGGGGATGGCGGCGATCTACGAGCGCGTCGCGGTGTCTGAAACCCAGCTCATCGCAGGTGCGGCATGAGGATCGTCTATTTCACCCATTCGCTGCGCTCGTGCTGGAACCACGGCAATGCGCACTTCCTACGCGGCGTGCTCAGCGAGCTAATCGAGCGCGGCCATGACGTGCGCGTGCTCGAACCCGAAGCGCCGTGGAGCCTCACCAACCTCCTCGACGATCATGGCCCGGAAGCGCTGGCGCCCTATCGCAGCAACTATCCCGAACTCAGCTCGCGCACCTATAGCCGGCCGGAAGAGGGCGCCGCCCATGCTTCGGGCGCAGACCTCGTCATCGTCCACGAATGGAACGATCCGGAGCTGGTCGCCGCCGTCGGCCGTCTTCGGGCGCGCGGCGGACGATTCACCTTGCTGTTTCACGACACCCATCACCGCGCCGTTTCGGCACCAGAGGAAATGCGCGCGTACGACCTTCACGCTTACGACGGCGTGCTCGCGTTCGGAGCGACTCTTGCCGACGTCTACGAGCGGTGGGGTTGGCGCGACCGCGTGTTTGTCTGGCATGAGGCGGCTGACACGCGGCGCTTCCACCCGCCGGCCCAGGAGAGCGATCGCGAGGGCCTGGTCTGGATCGGCAATTGGGGCGACGGCGAGCGCAGCCAGGAGATCGTCGATTTCCTGCTTAGGCCCGCGCAAGAAGCGCAGCTTCCACTCGACATCTACGGCGTCCGCTATCCCGCAGAAGCGAAGCAGACGCTGGCGCAATATGGTGCCCGCTACCACGGGTGGATCGCCAATGCGGCGGCGCCTGAGGTGTTCGCCCGGCACATGGCGACGGTTCATGTCCCGCGCCGCTTCTACACCCAGGTGCTGCCCGGCATCCCGACCATCCGCGTGTTCGAGGCGCTGGCCTGCGGCATCCCGTTGGTGTCGGCGCCGTGGAGCGACAGCGAAAAGCTGTTCCGCGTCGGCACCGACTTCCTGATGGTTCGCGACCGTGCGGAGATGCGGCGCGCGCTCGATGATCTGAAGAACGACCCCGGGCTCCGCCAAAGCCTCGTCACGAACGGGCTGGAGACCATCCTTGCGCGCCACACCTGCGCGCACCGTGTCGATGAATTGCTGTCAATCGTGGAGCGTCTGCGCGCTCCGGTTCTGGAGAGCGCTGCGTGAAGATTGCCTTTTACGGTTCGAGCCTGTTGTCGTCCTGGTGGAACGGCGCCGCGACTTATTATCGCGGCCTGCTGCGCGACCTGGCGAGCCGCGGTTACGAGATCACCTTTTACGAGCCCGACGCTTACGAGCGGCAGCAGCACCGCGACATGGAACCGCAGCCCTGGGCGCGGTCCGTCGTCTATCCCGCGACCGAGGAAGGGCTCCGCTACGTGCTCGGCGAAGCGCGCGCGGCTGACATCGTCGTCAAGGCGAGCGGCGTCGGCGTCTTCGACGACGAGCTGATCGCCGGTGTGGTGCAGCATGCGCGTCCCGGCGCGCTCAAGATCTTCTGGGACGTGGACGCGGCCGCCACTCTCGACGAGATGCGCGGCGCGGAAGATCATGCGGTTCGCCGGGCGCTGCCGGATCTCGACCTGGTGCTGACCTATGGCGGCGGTCCGCCCGTCGTGAACGCCTATGAAGGCTTCGGGGCTGCGCGCTGCGTTCCCGTCTACAATGCGCTCGATCCGACGACTCATCACCCGGTCGACCCGGATCCGCGCTTCACGGCGGACCTGTCGTTCCTGGGCAACAGGCTTCCCGACCGCGAGGCGCGGGTCGAGGAGTTCTTCCTCAAGCCCGCTGCCGCGCTGGCCGACCGCAGCTTCCTGATCGGCGGCAACGGTTGGGAGTCCAAGCAGATGCCGGAAAATGTCCGGCACCTCGGCCACGTGTTCACGCACGAGCATAATGCGTTCAACTGCACGCCGCTCGCGGTGCTGAACGTCGCTCGGGACAGCATGGCCAACATCGGCTTCTCGCCCGCGACACGGGTGTTCGAAGCCGCTGGAGCCGCCGCCTGCCTCATCACCGACGCATGGGAAGGCATCGAGCAGTTCCTGATCCCGAACGAGGAAGTGCTGGTCGCGCGCGACGGCCAGGACGTCGCCGACCACGTCCGGGCGCTGACGCCGGAGCGAGCCCGCACGATCGGCGACGCCGCGCTGAAGCGGGTGCTTAGCGAACATACTTATGCGCACCGCGGCGAGCAGGTCGACGAACTCTTCCGCAAGGAAATGGCCAGCCGCCTGGAAGAGGTGGCGGCATGAAGCTCGTCGTCCTCGGCCTCAGCCTTTCGTCGTCGTGGGGCAATGGCCATGCGACCACGTTCCGCGCGCTGCTCAAGGCCTATGCGGCGCGCGGTCATGACATCCTGTTCCTCGAGCGCGACTTGCCCTGGTACCGGAACAACCGCGACATTGCGGAGCCGGACTATTGCCGCCTGGAATTCTACCATTCGGTGGAAGAGCTGGCGCATTGGGCCGACGAGATCCGGGGCGCCGATGCCGTCGTGGTCGGCTCCTACGTGCCCGAAGGCGTCGATGTCGCCCGCTATGTCCAGCGTACCGCGCGCGGCGTCACTGGCTTTTACGACATCGACACGCCGGTCACGCTCGCCAAGCTCGAGCGCGGCGACTTCGAATATCTCTCGCCCGAAGTGATCCCCGGTTACGACGTCTATCTGTCGTTCACTGGCGGGCCGACGCTGAACCGCTTGGAACGGCAGTTCGGGTCGCCAATGGCACGAGCGCTCTATTGCTCGGTCGACCCGGACGCCTATCCGGTGCTGGACGTGCCGAAGAAATGGGACCTCACCTATCTCGGCACCTACAGCGACGATCGCCAGCCGACGCTCGAGAAGCTGCTGATCGAGCCCGCGCGCAAGCTGCCGCACCTGAAGTTCTGCGTCGCCGGCCCGCAATATCCCGAGAGCATCGAGTGGCCCGCCAATGTCGAGCGGATCGACCATCTGCCGCCGGCCGAGCATGCGGCGTTCTACGCGGCCTCGCGCTTCACGCTGAACGTCACGCGCCAGGACATGATCGCCGCCGGCTGGTCGCCGTCGGTCCGCTTGTTCGAAGCTGCGGCCTGTGCGACCCCGGTGATCTCGGACACATGGGACGGGATCGACAGCCTGTTTCAGCCCGGCCGCGAGATCATCCTTGCAGATGGCAGTGAGGACGTCATCGACATGCTCACGTCCAGCGCCGACGCTTCTGCGATCGGCAATGCCGCACGGGCGAGAATCCTTTCCGGCCACACGGCCGAACACCGCGCTTCTGAACTGGAGCGTTCAATCCTAGAGGCTGCCGAGCGCAAGAGCGGCAGCGCAGTGAAAAGGGAGCGGAGAGTGAAGCCCCAGAACCAGAAGATTGCGCTTGTGACGGGGGGCGCGGGCTTCATCGGATCCAACCTGTGCCGGCGTCTGCTGGATGAAGGCGCCCGCGTCCTATGCCTCGATAATTTCCAGACCGGCCGGAGCGAGAATGTCCGGCTGTTCGAAGGCGACCCGCAGTTCGAATTCGTCGAACATGACGTGATCGACGCGTTGCCGCAGTGGCTGCGTGGCGGGCGGACCAAGTTCACCCACATCTACCACCTGGCCTGCGCCGCTTCGCCGCCGCACTACCAGGCCGACCCCGAGCATACGATGCTCACCAATGTGCTCGGCACGCGCAACCTGCTGCGCCTGGCCGAGGAGACGGGAGCGCGCCTGCTGCTGACCTCCACCAGCGAGGTTTACGGCGACCCGGAAATGCACCCGCAGCAGGAGGATTATCGCGGCTGGGTCAGCTGCACCGGGCCGCGTGCCTGTTACGACGAGGGCAAGCGGGCTGCCGAAACGCTGGCGTTCGACTTCCTGCGTGCTCGCCGCGCCAACGTGCGCGTTGCCCGCATCTTCAACACCTACGGCCCGAAGATGCGCTGCGACGACGGGCGCGTCGTGTCTAACGTCGTGTGCCAGGCGCTGTCCGGGGACGACATCACGATCTACGGCGACGGCTCGCAGACGCGGAGCTTCTGCTTTGTCAGCGACATGGTCGAAGGGCTTTGCCGGCTCATGGACAGCGACACGGCGGTCGGCATGCCCGTCAACCTCGGCAACCCCAACGAGCTGACCGTCAAGCAGCTGGTCGACATCGTCATTGCGATGACCGGCTCGCCTTCACGCGTGACCTATCAGGCGCTGCCGGAAGACGATCCGCGCCGCCGCAAGCCGAACATCAGCCGCGCCAAGGAATTGCTCGGCTGGGAACCGACGGTCGACCTCGAGACGGGGCTTGAGGCCACCATCGAATGGTTTGCCGACGAGCAAAACCGGATCGCGGCGCCGATGTATATCGACGCGCCGGCCATCGCGACGGCAGCCGAATAGCCCAACCATGAGCGAAACGATGATGCGCGCCGCGGTGGTGACCGGCGCAGGTAAGTTCATGATCCAGGACGCGCCGCTGCCCGAGCCCGGGCCGGGCCAAGTGCGGATCAAGCTCGAAGGCTGCGGCGTCTGCGCGTCGAACCTGACTCCTTGGGAAGGTCCCGAGTGGATGCAGTTCCCGACCGAGCCGGGCGCGCTCGGTCACGAGGGCTGGGGTGTTGTCGATGCAGTCGGCGAGGGTGTCACCGGCTTCAAGGAAGGCGACCGGGTCGGCGCGCTCAGCGGCCATGCTTATGCGCAATATGACTTAGCCGACGCCGCCGACGTCGTGAAGCTGCCGGACGCGCTCGACGGCGTCCCGGTGCCGCTGGAGCCGTTCGGCTGCGCGTTCAACATCTTCCGCCGCAGCGACATCAAGTCGGGTCAGACGGTGGCAATCCTCGGCATCGGCTTCCTGGGCGCTATCCTCGTCAAGCTTGCCAGCGATGCCGGGGCGCGGGTGATCGCCATCTCGCGGCGCCAGGAATCGCTCGACCTGGCGACCCGCATGGGTGCGTCCGAGACGATCCCGATGCATGATCATTGGCAGATCATCAGCCAAGTGAAGGAGCTTACGGGCGGCACCTTCTGCGACCGGGTGATCGAAGCGGTCGGCAAGCAATGGCCGCTCGACCTCGCAGCCGAGCTGACGCGGGAAGGCGGGCGGATGATCATCGCTGGCTATCACCAGGACGGTCCGCGGCAGGTGAACATGCAGCTGTGGAACTGGCGCGGCTTCGATGTGATCAACGCCCACGAGCGCGACCCCGCCGTGTCGCGCCAGGGCATGCGCGAAGCCGTCGAGGCAATCGAAAGCGGGCGCATAGACCCCAATGACGTGGTGACTCACCGCTACTCGCTCGACCAGCTTGGAGATGCGCTGAACGCGACGCGCGATCGGCCCGGCAATTTCGTCAAAGCCGTCGTCCTTCCCTGACATGGTCACGCTCGGTTTTCTCGGCACCGGCTGGATCGGCCGCAACCGCATGGAAGCGATGCTCGCCACCGGCCAGGCGAAAGCGGTCGCGGTGTGCGACCCCAATGAAGAAATGGCGCATGGAGCGTTGGAAGCGGCGCCCGACGCGCGGATCGTCGGCTCTTTTGAAGAGCTGCTCGCCTGCGAACCCGACGGCGTGGTGATCGCGACGCCGAGCGCGCTTCATGCCGATCAATGCGTCCAGGCGTTGCGGCAGGGCGCGGCCGTGTTTTGCCAGAAGCCGCTCGGCCGCACTTCGGCTGAAGTCGAAGCGGTGCTCGACGCCGCACGCCTGGCCGACAAGCTCCTCGGCGTTGATCTGTCATACCGCCACACCGCCGCGATGCAGGCGATCCGCGAGCGGGTGCGTGCCGGCGAGCTCGGCAAGGTGTTCGCCGCCGACCTGACTTTCCACAACGCTTACGGTCCGCAGAGCGGCTGGTTCTGGGATCCCAAGCTGTCGGGCGGCGGGTGCTTGATCGATCTTGGCGTCCACCTTGTCGACCTGGTGCTGTGGCTGTTCGATTTTCCCGAGGTGCTGGACGCGCGCGGCACTCTGCTCCGCGACGGCCGTCCGGCCACACGGCAAGAAGTCGAAGATTATGCGACCGCCGAGCTTAAGCTCGCCAATGGCCTCACTGCGCGCATCGCCTGCTCATGGAACCTCAGTGCCGGCCGCGATGCGGTCATCGGCGCGAGCTTCTACGGCACAGCCGCAGGCGCGCAAATGCGCAACGAGAACGGCTCCTTCTTCGACTTTTCGGCCGAGTTGATGCGGGGGCAGAGTTCAGAGGCGCTGGCATCGCCGCCGGACAATTGGGGTGGGCGCGCAGCCGCCGAGTGGGTGAGGAAGCTGAGCGCCGGTGAACGGTTCAGCGGAAGCACGACGGGCTTGCTCGAAACGGCCCGAACCCTCGACCGGCTCTACGGGCGGTGATCATTCGCGAATGATTGAAGCAGTTTGATCATCCAAGGATGAACATGCCCCCGGCATGTCCATCTTGGATGATGGTGCCCAGGGACGGAATCGAACCGCCGACACCGTGATTTTCAGTCACGTGCTCTACCAACTGAGCTACCTGGGCGCGCTTGGCGAACGGCTGCTGCCTTTCGCGGCGAACGGCTCCCCTAGTCGTCGCCTCCGCCGCTGTCCACCCTGCCCGGATCGGCTGGGGGGCCGGGAATTCGATAGCCATCGCCGAGCCATTGCAGCAGGTCGCGGTCCTTGCAGCCGCGGGTGCAGAAGGGGGCGTAGTCGGCCTGGGCAGGCTGGCTGCACAGCGGGCATTTCTTCGACTTGTCAGAACTTCTCGGCATAGGCGCCGGACATGGGGAGCGATGCGTCTGCCCGCAACTCGACGGCGCCGCCGATCTGGCGCGAGAGCTGGTCGAGCCAGTCCTGGTGGGCCTGGAGCACGGCCGTAACCGCCGGGTGCGCGACCAGCCGCTTGGACCCCGGCTGCTCGAAGGTGACGCGGCGAAGCAGTACGCGAGCCTCCAACGCCGCACGATCTTGCGCCAGTTCCACCAGCGAAGCGCGCCTTCGCGGCCGAACGATCTGCACGAAGCCGAACCCGTTCACCGCGGTACGCTCGAACGGCTGCAGCAGTTCGGCGTCGATCGCCGCGGCCGCGTCCTGGCGCGCCGCCTTGCTCCCCGTCGTGGGCAGGTCGATGCCGATCGACCCGCCGATATCGAGGCGGAGGATTGCCCGAGCCGCCTCGCGGGCGCCGACGACCGCCAGCTCGTCCGCAGGTAGATAGCCGTCAACGTCGATGAGGGTCATGGCCGGCGTTGGCGAGATCCGCAGCTCACCGCCCGCGAAGCGGACGACGCCGCTGCGTGCTTCGTCGATCAAATCCCACCAGCCCGCCTGGCCAAGCCGATCGACAGGAGCGGGGAAGGACAGCGATTCCCCGGCCAATGCCTCGGCCTCCCCGGCGGGGTCGTTACTCACGGCGGCAAGCGGGCGCTTCCACGGCTCCGCGCCGGGGATCGCCTCGCGAGTCACTTCGATGATCAGCTCAGCGCCCTCGGTCGCGCCGCGAGCGCCCTTGGCCAGCAGATACTCCTGGCCGCCAGCCTCGGCGATCGCCATTGGCCGAGTGCTTCTAAGCCGCGCCACGAGGCGGCTGCCGGCGCGAACGATGCCGTCGATCAGGATCCGGGCTTCGGCGATCCTGCCGTCCTCGACGCGCGCTGCACGGCTCTCGCCGATGCCGCGCTCGATCAGCCATTCAGGCAAGCCGGTAACCGGCGGACTTGAGCATCACGCGCGTCTCCGCGACGGGCAATCCGACCACGTTCGAGTAGCTGCCGGCGATATGGCGGACATAGACCTCGCCATAGCCCTGGAGCGCATAGCCGCCCGCCTTGCCCCGCCACTCGCCATGGCTGGCGTAATAATCGATCTCTTCATCGGAGAGCCGCTTCATCGCGATCATCGTTTCGACGAGCCGCTCGCGAATGCCCTTGCCGGGAACCGCGAGCGCGACGCCCGTCAGCACCCGGTGGCGGCGACCGGACAGCAGCTTCATGCAGGCGCGGAGCGTCGCTTCGTCCTCGACCTTCGGGAGGATTCGGCGGCCGACGGCGACGACCGTGTCTGCCGCCAGCACAAGCGCGTCCGGCTCCTTCGCGGCAACTGCCAGCGCCTTCTCGCGCGCCAGGCGCAGCGCATGCTCGCGCGGCAGCTCGCCCTTGGGGACGCTCTCGTCGATGTCAGGGGGGAGGACGGCGTCGGGCGTGACCCCGATCCGCGCCAGCAGGTCGATGCGGCGCGGGCTCGCCGAGGCGAGGATCAGCCGCATGTCGACAGCCTAGCCGTTATAGCCGGGCGGGCCTCCGCGGCCGGGCATGAAGCGGTAGGTGATGCGACCCTTGGTCAGGTCATAGGGCGTCATTTCGACGAGCACTTCGTCGCCGGTCAGGACGCGGATGCGGTTCTTGCGCATCTTGCCGGCGGTGTGGCCCAGGACTTCGTGGCCGTTCTCGAGTTCGACGCGGAACATCGCGTTCGGGAGCAATTCGACCACCCGACCGCGCATCTCGAGCAATTCTTCCTTGGCCAAGCGATTCCTCTCGTATTTTCCGGGATAAAAGCCGCGGTGCCTTAGCGGCGGGAGCAGGAAAAGGAAAGGCGCTCCCTAGACGGTGAGGACGGTCGACCCGCTGGTGCTGCGGCTTTCGAGCGCGCGGTGCGCTTCGGCGGCGTCCTTGAGCGGGAAGCGCTGCTTCACTTCGATGCTGACCTTACCGCTGGTCACGACGTCGAACAAGGCGCGCGCGGAGGCCTGAAGGTCGGCTGCGTCGAACGTATAATCGTACAGCGTCGGCCGGGTCAGGAAGAGCGAGCCCTTCTGTGCGAGCAGCAGCGGGGACAATGGCTCGACCGCGCCTGAGGCATTTCCGAAGCTTGCCATCGTTCCGCGCCGGCGCAGACAGTCGAGCGACTTGGCAAACGTGTCCCGCCCGACCCCGTCGTAAACCACGGCAACTTTGTCACCGGCGGTGATGCGATCCACCTCCGCGACAAAGTCCTGGCGCGTGTAGACGATCGGATAATCGCAGCCGTGAGCCTGAGCGAGCGCCGCTTTGTCATCGGTGGAGACGGTGCCGATGACAGTTGCGCCAAGTGCCTTGGCCCATTGGCAGAGGATCAGGCCGACACCGCCCGCCGCGGCGTGGACCAGCACGACGTCCCCCGCCGCCACAGGATAGACGCGGCGGACCAGCATTTCAGCCGTCATGCCTTGCAGCATCATGCCGGCCGCCTCATCGAACGAGATCGCGTCCGGCAGCTTGACCAGCCGGTCTGCCGGGATCAGCCGCTGTTCGGCATAGCCGCCGACTGGACCGCCATAAGCAACGCGATCGCCTGCCTGGAGCGCCGTCACCCCTTCGCCGACGGTCTCCACGACCCCCGCGCCTTCGACGCCGGGCGTGAACGGGAGCGCCTGGGGATAGAGCCCCGTGCGGTGATAGACGTCGATGAAGTTGAGGCCGGCAGCATGCTGGCGGATGCGGACTTCACCGGATCCCGGCTCGCCGACTTCCACGTCCTCCCACTGCAAGACTTCAGGGCCGCCGTGCTGATGGATCCGGATCGCGTGGGTCATGGCCGTTCTTCAACGCCCTCGCAGCGGAAAAGAAAAGCCCCGCTCCGGCGGACCGAAGCGGGGGCTGATCTTACCGACCGGTCGGGCTGCCTTAGTGGGCAGCGCCTCCGGCGAGCGCCGCGAGAAGAAGCAGCGCGACGATGTTGGTAATCTTGATCATCGGGTTCACGGCCGGGCCCGCGGTGTCCTTGTAGGGGTCACCGACGGTGTCGCCGGTCACGGCCGCCTTGTGGGCTTCCGATCCCTTGCCGCCGTAATTGCCGTCTTCGATATACTTCTTGGCGTTGTCCCAAGCGCCACCGCCCGAGGTCATCGAAATGGCGACGAACAGGCCCGAGACGATCACGCCGAGGAGCAGCGCGCCGAGGGCGGCGAAGCCCTGCTCGCGGCCAGCAACCGTGGCGATGACGAAGTAGACGACGATCGGCGTGAGCACCGGGAGCAGCGAGGGGATGATCATCTCCCGGATCGCAGCCTTGGTGACGAGGTCGACGGTGCGCGCGTAGTTCGGCCGGCTAGAGCCGTCCATGATGCCCGGGTTGGAGCGGAACTGCTCACGCACGTCGAGAACCACGTTGCCCGCCGCGCGGCCGACCGCGGTCATGCCCATCGCCCCGAACAGGTAAGGCAGGAGCGCGCCGAGCAGCAGGCCGACGACGACGTACGGGTTGGACAGCGAGAAATCGATGCCCTCTGCGCCGATGCCGAGCTCGCCCGCGAACTCGCGAAGGTCGGTCGTGTAGGCGCCGAACAGCACCAGCGCCGCAAGCGCCGCCGAGCCGATGGCATAGCCCTTGGTCACCGCCTTGGTCGTGTTGCCGACGGCATCGAGCGCGTCGGTGCGGGTGCGGACTTCGTCTTCCATCCCCGACATTTCGGCGATGCCGCCGGCATTGTCGGTGACAGGGCCATAAGCGTCGAGCGCGACGACCATGCCGGCAAGCGCCAGCATGGCGGTGGCCGCGAAGGCGATGCCGATCAGGCCTGCGAGCAGGTAGGAAGCGATGATCGCGACGCAGATGACGATCGTCGGCATGGCCGTCGATTCAAGGCTGATCGCCAGGCCTTGGATGACGTTGGTGCCGTGGCCGGTTTCCGACGCCTTCGCGATGGAGCGGACCGGACGATAGTTGGTGCCGGTATAATATTCGGTGATCCAAACCAGCAGGCCGGTAACGGCAAGGCCGATCAGCATGCAGAAGAACAGGTCCCAGCCGGTGAAGCCGCCGGTCTGGTCTGCCACTGCGCCCTCGACGACCGGGCCGGCCGCAGCCGCGCCGCCGCCAATGGTCGCGCTGAGGTCGCCGAGCGCGAGATAGGTCGCAAGCCACAGGGCGGGAACCGACAGCAGAGCCGTCGTCCAGAAGCCCTTGTAGAGCGCGCCCATGATCGAGCCGCTGCTGCCGAGGCGAACCATGTAGGTGCCGATGATGGACGTGATGATGCAGACGCCGCCGACGAGCAGCGGGAGCGCCATCAGCTCGGTGATGTTCGACGCCGCATTGCCGATCAGAAGGGCAGTCAGGACCATGGTCGCACCGACGGTGACGACATAGGTTTCGAAGAGGTCGGCGGCCATGCCCGCGCAGTCGCCGACATTGTCGCCGACGTTGTCGGCGATCACCGCCGGGTTGCGGGGATCGTCTTCCGGGATCCCGGCTTCGACCTTGCCGACCAGGTCGGCGCCGACGTCGGCGGCCTTGGTGAAGATGCCGCCGCCGAGACGGGCGAAGATGGAGATCAGCGACGCGCCGAAGGCGAGGGCCACGAGGCCGTTCACGACTTCGCGGCTCTGCGGCTCAGCGCCGCGAACTTCCACGAGCACATAGAACAGGCCGGCGATCGCGAGGAGCGCCAGGCCCGCAACGAGCATGCCGGTGATGGCGCCCGAACGGAAGGCGGTGGTGAGACCGCCCTGCAGGCTGGTGCGCGCGGCTTCGGCTGTGCGGACGTTGGCGCGGACCGAGATGTTCATCCCGATGTAGCCCGCGGCACCCGACAGCAGCGCGCCGACGACGAAACCGATCGCCGGAACGAGGCCGAGGAAAACGCCCACCAGCACGGCAACCACGACGCCGACGATCGCAATCGTCGTGTACTGGCGGCCGAGATAGGCTTTGGCGCCTTCCTGGATGGCGCCGGCGATGTCGACCATCCGCTGGTTGCCCGCGGAGCTCGCAAGTACCTGTCGGCTGGTGATGATGCCGTACAGCACGGCAATCACCCCACAGGCGATCGCAATCAAAGTCAGATCCATGAAATTCCCCGTTTGACGGCTAATGTCCCCTCCCGGCGTGCAGGAGCAGCCGGTATTCCACAGCCTTATTTGGGGTTTACGCGGCTGGCAACCGCGGCGTCTGAACGGGCCTCAGTGCAGAAGAAGGGCGGCGGCCATGCCGCAGGCGAGGCCGCTAAGCCCGATCGCCCATTGGCGGAGCGGAAATCCGCTGATTGCGATGACCCTGATGCTCAAATCCCAGCCTCTCCGGAAGCTCGACCGGGGCGCCGCGCCAAGTGAGGGAGAGATCAGGCTCACCGGACGCGATCGTCCCGACCCGGCTAATCCTCGTCCCTTCTGGTAAAGAAAGTGTTGCCGGGTCGAGATCCGCAGGCAAAGCGGCGAGCAGCGCATAATCGTCGCCGCCGGTTGCTGCGAACAGCCGCGCCTGAAGATCCTGGCCACGTTCGGCGACGAAGGCGCTCGACAATGGCAAATCGTCGAGGCGGATCGAGATCGCGCGGCCGCTCGCTTCGGCGATGCGCCGAGCGTCGAGGAGCAGTCCGTCGGACACGTCCATCATCGCGTTGACGTGGGGCGCCAGCACCTGCCCCGCGCCAAGCTGCGGAATCGGACGCCGGTAGATGTCGACGAGTGGGCCGGATGCGCGAGGATCGCCCCGAAGCTGCGCCAGCCCCGCGGCGGAATCGCCGATCGTCCCGACCAGCCAGAGCGTATCGCCGTCTCGCGCCCCGGATCGCTCCGGCACCGCACCGGCAGCGCGGCCGATAGCGGTCAGCCCGAACACGCGCGGCCCGCCGGGCGGAAGCGAGAAGGTGTCGCCGCCGATCAGCGGCAAGCCGTAGCTTTCGCACGCATGCTCGACGCCTCTCAAGAAGGCGCTGTCCCATTGGTCGTCGTCCGACAGGCCGAACGACAGGAGCGCCCCGGCCGGAACCGCCCCTTTGCCGGCAAGGTCCGACAGGTTTACCGCCACCAGCTTCCAGCCGACGCTCGCCGCAGGGTCGCCGGGCAGGAAATGTACGCCCTCGGCAATGCTGTCGTGGGTGATGGCGAGGCTATCGAGCACCGCCACATCGTCGCGCAGCCCGCGCGCCGCGGGGCTCACCGCCATGCGCCGCAACTGCGCGATTACCTGTGCTTCGCGAGAGCCCATTGCCGACCGCAGGAAGGAATGCTCAACATCGGCTCATATGAAGCGGAAATCTCTAATCGTCCAAGCTGCCGCCTGCCTCTTTCTCGGCCTGCTTGCCACGCCCTCGCATGCCACGACGGACGACCCGTCGCGGATGGTTCCCGAGCTGAGTGCCGGCAAGGTCGTCACCTGGCCACAGATGGACGGGGGCGCCGCGGGCAAGATGACGGTGTGGGTCTGGCTCCCGCCCGGCTACGCCGCGCACGGCGGCAAGCGCTACCCGGTGCTCTACATGCACGACGGGCAGAACCTGTTCGATCGAAAGCTGACGAAGTTCGATCAGGAGTGGCAGGTCGACGAAGCCATCCCGCGCATGGCTCGGCAGGGCGACCTGCGCGAATGGATCGTCGTCGGCGTGCAAAGCCCCGGGTCCCGCTACCACGCGCTGTTCCCGCAGAAGCTCCTGGATTTCCTTCCGGCGGATTTCCAGAAACGCGTCCTGACGCTCGATAGCGGCGATCCCAAGGGGCCGCTCACAGGCGACGCTTATCTTCAGTTTCTCGTGAAGACGGTGAAGCCGCGCGTCGACCGGTCGTTCCGCACGCTTGTGGACCGCGCGAACACGGCGGTCATGGGCTCGTCCATGGGCGGACTGATGAGCTTCTACGCCATGGCGGAATATCCGGAGGTCTTCGGCCAGGCGGCCTGCGTGTCGATGCACGTCGCGCTCGCCAGTCCGACGGAGCAGGGCACCGACCACGAAAAGGCTGCGACGGACGCGGCCGAGGCCTTCCGCCGCTATCTGAAGATCAGCCGGATGCGCCCCGGGGCCAATCGCCTGTACATCGATCATGGCACGAAGACGCTGGACGGCAGCTATGGCCCTTATTCCGCGAAACTGGTGCCCGTGCTCCACAAGGCCGCCTGGGCCGATGGGCCGAACTTCATGTTCCGCACCTTCGCGGGCGCCGAGCATAATGAGACGGCCTGGGCGCAGCGGATCGACATCCCGCTCGCCTTCCTCGACCGCGCGGATCCTTAGGCCTTCGCGCCCCTCGCCTGCTTCGCGATCGCGTCGAGCAGGCCGTTGACGAAGCCGCTCTCGCGCTTGTCGTAAAAGGCGTGGGCAACATCGACATATTCGGAAATGACGGACGCGACCGGCACGTCGGCGCGCGCGACGAGCTCATAGGCGCCGGCCCGGAGGATCGCGCGCATCGGACGGTCGAGCCGTTCCAGCGTCCAGCCCTCCGCCAGCCGCCCGCTGATCAAGCTGTCCAGCTCTTCGCGCCTGGCATCGGCGCCGCTGACGACATCGTCGAAGAAGTCGCGTTCGGCATCGTGATAGATCTCATCCTCGATCATCGCCCCCAGCCGGTGCTCGTGGAATTCGTGGAGGAGGCGCGGGATCGGAGTCCCTTCCATGTCGTGCTGGTAGAGCGCCTGGACGGCGGCAAGGCGCGCTGCGGAGCGCGAACGGGACCGGGTCTGACTCATTGCGCCGTGGCCCTAGCGCCCGCTTGAGCGGCGAGGAAGGGGCGGAGCGGCCGGGCGACCTGATCGGGCGCTTCCCACGGCGCGAAATGGCCGACCGCCGGCAAGCGCTCGATCGTCAGGTCTTCGACAAGGAGGTCGAGGCCTTCGAGCTGGCTGGGAAGCAGCGCCTTGTCGCGCATGCCCCAGACGACGAGCGTCGGAATCCTGATCGAGGGGAAGCGCTTCAACAGCCATTCGGGAACGGGAACGGTAAGGAACGGTGGCGGGACGATGATGCGCGCCGCGCGATACCAGTTGAGCATCGCGGTGAAGGCGCCGGGTTGCGACCATTCGGCGATATATTGCCGCCGTTCATCTCCTGGGATGCTGTCGAGGTCGACATGGGCGCCGAAGCTCTTGTCGAAGAACCAGTCGAAGCCCTTCATGCGGATGAAGCGCTCGAAGCCGGGCACCTTGAACGCATTGATATATTGCGAGGCGGCGCGCTGCTCGGCGTCCTCGATCAACGTCCGCGCGAAGATCGCCGGGTGCGGAGAGTTGACGATCGCCAGCCGCTGAAGTCGGGGATCCTGGCGAAGCGCGGCAGCCCAGGCCACCGCGCCGCCCCAGTCATGGCCGACCAGCGAGAATTGCTCCATGCCGAGCGCATCGGCCAAGGCGAACAGATCGTCGACCAGCAGGTCGGTCTTGTAATTCGCCTTGCCCTTCGGCTTGTCCGATCCCGCATAGCCCCGCTGGTCGGGCATGATCAGCCGGAAGTCTTCGCTTAGCAGCGGCGCCAGCGCGCGCCACGTGCGGTGGGATTCCGGGAAGCCGTGGAGCATAATCACCGGGGGAGCAGCCGGATCGCCGGACAGCCCGACGTTCAACGTCACGCCCGTGCTCAGGCGGACCTGGCGGAACTCCGTAACTCCCCTCCCCTTCAGGAGAGGGGCAGGGGGTGGGGACAAGTCAGACATAGATTGGCGCCTCCGTTGCCCCACCCCGCTCGCCTGCCGGCGAGTCGACCCTCCCCTGAAGGAGAGGGTAGGTCACGGGTAGCTGACGGTCTTTGGCACTTCGGGAAGCGGGATGAACTCGTGGTCGTCCCCGGGGACGAGCGGGAAGCGCATCGCCTTCCAGTCTTCCTTGGCCTGGTTGATGCGGTCCCGCGAGGAGGAGACGAAATTCCAGAACACGTAACGGCGAGTGCTGAACGACTGCCCGCCAAGCAGCATCAGCTTGCCGCCGCGATCGCTCGACACGGTCGCCTGATGTCCGGGCCGAAGAACATAAAGGACGAACGGCTCCAGCGCCTGTCCGTCGAGGTCGGCCTCGCCGCCGACCATCATCACCGCGCGCTCATCCGCCTGCGCTTCGATCGGCAAAGCGCCGCCCGCGCCGAGCTCGATATCGGCGAAGATGGTCGGCGAATGGCACGGCGTCGCCGCCGTCGAGCCCCACAGCGAGCCCATCAGCACGCGCGCCTTGGCGGCTCCGTCCTCGACCAGCGGAAGGCCGGTGCTCGCGATATGGTCGAACGCCGGGTCGATCTCTTCGCGGCCATCCGGGAGCGCCAGCCAGGTCTGCATGCCGTAGAGGCTTGGACCGTCCGGCCGCTCCGTCTCGGGAGAGCGTTCGGAATGAACGATTCCAGTCCCGGCCGTCATCAGGTTGACCGCGCCCGGTTCGATCACTTGATGCGACCCGACGCTGTCGCGGTGCTCGATCGCGCCTTCGAACAGATAAGTGACCGTGGCAAGATTGATATGCGGGTGCGGGCGCACGTCCATGCCCATGCCGGCCGGCAGCCGTGCGGGGCCGAATTCGTCGACGAAGATGAAGGGGCCGACCATGGTCCGCTCGCGCGCCGGAAGCGTTCGGTGAACCTTGAAGTCGCCGAGGTCGTGCGTGACCGGCGTGATCACCTGCTCGAATGCCGTTTCCATCAAGCTTCTCCCGGAGCGGTTGCGCGGATTGCCAGCGCGTGGACCCGCTCCTTCATCAGGTCGCCGAGCGCGGCATAGACCATCCGCTGGCGCTCGACGCGATTCTTGCCGGCGAAGCTCGCGCTTTCGATCGCCAAGCTGAAATGGCTTTCGCCTTCAGGATTGTAGCCGCCGTGGCCGCGGTGCTTCTCGCTGTCGTCGACAAGCTCGATCCGGCTCGGCTGCAGGCTTTCGAGCCGCCGCAGCATTTCGGTGGCCACCGGGCCGGTTCTTTGCGCGTTCATGGCCCCTATATAGAGGCGTTCAATGGCATCGAAACAAGGCAAGCTGCACGGAAGGGTCGAAGGAGCGCGGTCGCGGTGCGCCGTGCCGGGCTGCGCCGAGCCGGGCGAGTTCAAGGCCGTGGTCAGGCCCTCCAACTTCGACGGTCCGGGGGATTTCTGGCTGCTGTGCCTCGACCATGTCCGCGAGCACAATTCGAAGTATAATTATTTCGAAGGCATGAGCCCGGAGGAGATTACCGAGGCACAAGGGCCGCTGGCCGGATGGGAGCGGCCAAGCCGCAAGTTCGCGCACGTCGGCGCCGACCCGGCGCCAGCCTGGGCCGACTTCGCCGATCCGCTCGACGCCATTGCGGCGCGCTTCCGCACCGCGGACCGCGGGCCGCCCGAAAGGTTCTCAAAAAGCGAGAAGCGGGCGCTGACGGCGCTCGGGCTGGGGCAGGAGGTCGACCTCCATACCGTGCGCAAACGCTATTCGCAGTTGGTCCGCCGCTATCACCCCGACCGAAACGGCGGCGACCGCACTCACGAGAAGAAGCTCGGCGAGGTGATCGAAGCTTGGCAGACGCTGAAGACTGCCAACGCTTTCGCTTAGTCGCGGTCGGGTGCTCCGAGCGGGAAATAGGGACGGTACGGCCGCGCATCCTCAACGCAGCGGCTGACCGGCGGGAGCGCAAGCAACTCGGCCCTCAGGGCTGACAGCCGAGGGCAGTCTTGGGGAATGCGTTCGACCCAATCCGCGTAGAAAAGCGCTGGCGCAGCGGCGCAGGTGACCAGCGATACGTGCGGCGGCAGATCGTTCTTTTCGAGCCATTCCTCCAGCCACCGATAGGCTTTCAGCAGCTTGCTCTTGGCGCCGGCGATCTCATCCTCATTGGGCCTCTCGCGCAGGCCGAGTTCGGGCTTGTCGCGGCTGATGAAATGGGCGGCGACGACGCGCTGCATGTTGCCCATCACATAATTGTCGAACACCCGGTCGATCATCCGCGCCTCGACTGCTTTCGCCGGATCGGCGGGGATCAGCGGGGCCGGCCCGGGGTGATGGACCGCGAGATGCTCGACGATGCTCGTCGCCTCGACGATCACCCGATCGCTATCGACCAGCACCGGAATGTGGCCGCCGGGGTGCGCCTTGCCCGGGAACTGCTCGCCGAGCGGCTGGTCACCGGCCATGTGCACGAACTCGAACGGCGTATCGTTCGCGTACAGCGCAATCAGCGCCTTCCAGCAGTAGGACGAAAAGGGGTGCCCGTGAAGCTGGAGGCTCACCAGCGGCCCTCCGCCATGGCCTGCTGCCGAGCCTCTTCGCGTTCGCTCGCCGACGGGGGCGTGATGGCTGCCGTGTCCACGGGCCCGGTCGGGCGGTAGGTGATGACGGCCGTGCCACGCGACGTAACCGTCTTCTCCGTGACCTCGAGGCCGCGCGCCGGCGTACCGTCTCCGAACAGCCGCTTCCCGCGCCCGAGGACGACCGGGAAGATCATCAGCGTCAGCTCGTCGAGCAAATTGGCTTCGAGCAGTTGCGGGTAGATCGTGCTGCTGCCCTGAATAACGAGGTCGGGACCGTCGCCGGCCCTCACTTCGGCAAGCGCATCCATGCCGCCAAGCCGAATGCTCTTGTCCCACTCGAGCGGCTGGTCGCCCTGCGTCAGGACATATTTGGTGCAGGCGTTGAACCGGTCGCGAATTTCCGCCTCCTCCTCGCCGGCGTAGGGCCAATAGGCCGCGAAGATGTCGTAAGTTCTCCGGCCCAGGAGCAGGTCAAAAGGCCCGCCGAACAGCCGGCCGATCGGCTCGAATGCCTCCATGTCGCCGATCGGCGCCAGCCAGCCGCCATGGCCGAACCCGCCCGTCGGATCCTCCGTCGGCCCGCCCGGCGCCTGGATCACGCCATCCAGCGAGATGAAGGCTGCGCCTTTGATCTTACGCATCGGCGGGCACTCCTTCGACGGCGGCTTCGAGCGCGGCGATGTCGATCTTGCGCATCGTCATCATCGCCTCGAACGAGCGGCGTGCGCGCTCGCCGCCGCTGCTGTTGAGCTCGAGCAGGCGCCGCGGCGTGATCTGCCAGGAAAAGCCCCAGCGGTCCTTGCACCAGCCGCAGGCGCTTTCCTCGCCGCCGTTCTGCGTGATCGCGTTCCAATAGCGGTCGGTCTCCTCCTGGTCTTCGGTCACGACCATGAAGCTGACCGCCTCATTCGGCTTAAAATTGGGGCCACCGTTGAGCCCGACGAAGCTGCGGCCGAGGACTGTGAACTCGACGGTCAACTCGGCGCCAGCCTGGCCGCCGGGAAAGTCGCCGGGCGCATGCATCGGCGCGCCTACCGAGCTGTTAGGGAAGGTTGCGGCGTAGAACTCGGCCGCGTTGCGCGCCTCGCCGTGGTCGAACCACAGGCAGGTCACTAGATTGTCAGTCACGACTGGCCTCCCTCGATGAGCATGAAGAATGCGTTGTCCGGATCGTTGGCCTGGATGATCATTCCGCCGCCGGGCACTTCGGTGGGGCCGAAAAGCACTTCGCCGCCGCCGGATTTCACCGCCTTTATGCTTCGTTCCAGGTCCGCGGTCCGGAAGCAGTAACGCCAGGCGGGCTGGCGGTCGCCTGGCGCGAACATGGCGCCAATCATGCGTCCGCCATGCTCGATGAACCGGTAGTCGCCCATGGGGCCCATCGGCATCGCATCGCCCCACGTCCATCCGAACAGCGGCAGGTAGAAATCGCGCGCTTGGTCGAGGTCCCCAGTGACGAGCTCTTCCAGGCGGCGTGACCGACCCTATCAGGCGAAAAGACGTTGCTTTCGGCGTCGCTGCTCCCGCGCATCACGTAGAAGGGTGCGCCGAACGGATCGGCAAGCATGGCCAGCCGTCCGACCTCTTCGATGTCGAACGCGGGCATCAGCACCTTGCCGCCGGCGGCCTCGGCCTTCGAGACGGTAGCGTCGACATCGTCGACCCCGATGTAGCCGAGCCATGTGGGTCGAGCGCCGTGCGCACGCATGTCGTCGCCGATCTGCATGACTCCGCCGACGTTCCCGTCCTCGGCGCGGATCATTCGGTAGTCCATGGGCCCGGCCGGTTGCGGTTCGATGTCCCAGCCGGCGGCCGCGTCGTAAAAGGCCTTGGCCCGTGCATGGTCGCTGGTCAGCAGCTCGTACCAGATGAAGTCGCCCTGCCGGTTAGGCATGCTGTTTCTCCAGTTCGACCACCGGCGAGAATCCGCCGAAGATCATCCTTTTGCCGTCGAACGGCATGTCCGCGATCTCATTGAGGCGGGGGTCTTCCATGAACGCCTTCATGCCGGCGTCGCGGGTCGCCTTATCCGGCCATTCGATGAAGGAGAAGACCACTGCCTCGCCTTCCTGCGCCTGGACCGCGCGGCGGAAGTCGGTCTGCTTGCCGTCCGGCACATCGTCGCCCCAGCATTCGAGCACGCGGATGGCACCATGCTCGAGGAACAGAGCATCGGCCGCCTTGGCGTGGCTGACGAAGGCGTCCTTGTTGCCGCTTGGCACCGGCAGGACGAAACCGTCGAAATAGCTCATGCTGCTTCTCCCTCGAGCGCGGACGCGCCCTGCTCAGCCGCCGCGGCGTCCATCCACATCGGCTCCCAATGATGGCCGTCCGGATCTTCGAAGCTGCGGCCGTACATCATTCCGCCCATCTCCTGCTTGGGGCCGGGATCGGCCTTGCCGCCATTGGCCGCGGCGGTCTCGACCATCCGATCGACGTCGGCGGGGCTTTCCGCCGAAAGCGCGAGCAGCACCTGGCTGGTCTCATGCGCGTCGGCGATCCGCTTCTGCGTGAAGTTCAAATAGAATTCGTGGCGCAGCAGCATCACGTGGATCGCATCGGAAAGCACGATCATGGCGGCCTGCTCGTTGCTGAACTTGGGCTCCTTGCGCCCGCCGATCGCCTCATAGAAGCGGACCGACCGCTCGAGGTCCGTGACCGGCAGGTTCACGAAAATCATCCGTGACATTTCTCTCTCCTCCTCAACTCGATTCGCTTGCCTTTTGCGCCCATCAGTTATAAATAGCAACTGTGGAGTTAGAAAAAGTAACTAAGCGTGAGCGGCCCTCAGTCAGGCGCGTCTATGACGACGCGTGCGGGACTGCTCACGCGTTGCATTTGATCGGCGAGCGGTGGGCAATGCTCATCATCCGTGAGCTTGCCTTCGGGCCTCGCCGATTTTCCGAGTTGAAGGCCGATCTTCCAGGCATCAGTGCCAACGTGCTCACCCAGCGCCTTGGGGAACTCGAGAGCCGCGGGATCGTGCGGAAGATCAGTTTGCCGCCCCCCGCCTCGGTACAGGTTTATGAGGCGACTCCTTGGGGCCTTGAAGCGGCGCCATTGATCGGCGCGCTTGGAAAGTGGGCCGCGCGCAGCCCGGATCATGACCCTAGCTTGCCGATGAGTCATGCGGCGCTGATGATGTCGTTTGAAACGCTGTTTGACCCGGCGCGCGCCGCTGACATGGACGCTCGTCTCGGCTTCCGCTTCGGCAACGTCGACTATGTTGCGACCGTTCGCTGTGGCTCAATCAGGGTCGAGCGGCGGCCGATCGAGGATGTCGATGTGACCTTCACCGGAACGCCGATGAACATGGTCGCGGCGATCCACGGCGGCGCGCCGCCCGAGCAGGTCGATGTCCGAGTCGAGGGCAGCCCGGAAATCGCGCGCCGGTTCATGAGCTTGTTCCCGCTGCCGCCGAAAGCCTTTTGACGCGTTATTGAGGCACGCCTTCCGCTCGCCTAAGGGCTTCACCCATGAACGACATCGCCAACGCCAATCCCGAAAGCCGCGCCGAAACGGTGATGGCCGCGCCCGACAAGATCGTGAAGGTTCGCGATGTCTTCGGCGTCGACAGCGACATGGAAGTGCCGGCGTTCAGCGAAGCCGACGAGCGGGTGCCGGACCTCGATCCGACTTACGTCTTCGACACCGATACGACGCTCGCAGTCTGCGCCGGCTTTGCGAAGAACCGGCGAGTCATGGTCCAGGGCTATCACGGGACCGGCAAGTCGACGCACATCGAGCAGATCGCAGCGCGGCTGAACTGGCCGCTGATCCGCATCAACCTCGACGCGCACATCAGCCGCATCGACCTGGTCGGCCGCGACGCGATCGTGCTTCGCGACGGCCAGCAGGTGACGGAGTTTCGCGAAGGGCTCCTGCCCTGGGCGCTCCAGCATCCCGTTGCCCTGGTGTTCGACGAATATGATGCCGGGCGGCCGGACGTGATGTTCGTGATCCAGCGCGTGCTGGAGGCGGAGGGCAAGCTCACCTTGCTCGACCAGAACCGCGTGATCCGGCCGAACCCGTGGTTCCGGCTGTTCGCGACGACCAACACGGTCGGGCTCGGCGACACGACCGGCCTTTATCATGGCACGCAGGCGATCAACCAGGGTCAGATGGACCGCTGGAACATCGTCACGACGCTCAATTATTTGCCGGCGCAGGTCGAAGCGCAGATCGTGCTCGCCAAGTCCGGCGAATATGACGATCCGAACGGCAAGCAGACCGTCGAGAAGATGATCAAGGTCGCGGAGCTCTCGCGGCAGGGCTTCATCAACGGCGACATCTCGACCGTGATGAGCCCCCGCACCGTGATCAGCTGGGCGCAGAACGCCAGCATCTTCGGCGACGTCGGCTACGCCTTCCGCGTCAGCTTCCTCAACAAGTGCGACGAAAGCGAACGCCCGCTGATCGCCGAATATTACCAGCGCGTGTTCGGGCAGGACCTGCCCGAAAGCGTGGTCGGAAAGCGCTGAAAAAAAAAGGGGCGCCACCCGAAGGTGACGCCCCCATTCTTCGTTACGGCGTCGATTAGGCGTGGAACATCAGGTCGCTCATCTGGACGCCCGACCCCTGCACGACGATGTGCAGGTCGTACGAACCGTTGTGATCGGAATCGACGAACAGGTTGGTGCCCTTCATCTTGACCGCGCTCGCATCGATACCGAACGCCGTCAGGTCGATCTTGTCGACGCCCGACTTAAAGTCGGTGATGCGGTCGTTCCCATCGTTGCCGACGAACACGAACTTGTCGGCGCCAGCGCCGCCCGTGAGCGTGTCGTTGCCGGTGCCGCCGATCAGGATGTCGTTGGCGTCACCGCCCAGCAGCTTGTCGTCGCCAGCGCCACCGAAGATGGTGTCGTTGCCGCCGTTGCCGACCAGCTTGTTGTCGAGCCCATTGCCCTTGATCGTGTCGTTGCCGACGCCGCCAACGGCATTCTCGATATTGGCGCCATAAGCGATCCCGATGTTATCGATCGGCGACCCGTCCGCCTTCACGCCGTTGCGGGTGAAGAAGCTCGTGAGCTGCGCATCGGTGGTGTAGCCGAACGTTGCCTTCAGGAACGCCCGCTGTTCCGCGGTCGCGGCATAACCAGCGCTGCTGAACGCGCCATCGTTGATGTCGATGACCGAGTTCGACGTGAAGCCCGACAGGTCGAGCGTGTCGTTACCGGCGCCATCCCATATGGTGATGATCGGAATCTTGTTCTGGGTGAAGTCGTACAGACCGCTGCCCGCATTGCTGTTGAAACCGTAAACGGTGTCGCCAGCGCGCGTGGTGTGATCGGCGCCGTACATGTTCTGAACCGCCAGGATGTCGTGCACCGCCGGCGTCTGGGCATAGAGGAACACCAGCTTGTCGAAATCGATCGCGGCCTGGCCCGTCTTGCGGCCCGAGAAGTAGCTCATGATCGTGTACTGCTGGGAATCCTGGTAGAAGTAGGCGTTCCCTTCGTACGTAATCGTCTGGCCCGCGCTGGCGTTGTAATCGCCGCCGTGGGACAGGCCGAGGCTGTGGCCCAGCTCGTGCGTGATCGCGAAGTTGCCGTACGAGCCATACGTGAAGTCCGAGAAGGAATCGTCGGCATCACGCGGCAGAACCGGGTTGTTCGGATCGCCGTTCGGGGAGTTGTAGTACCAGTTGATCATCACGTCGCCGCTGACCTTGCCGTACTCGCTCGTCCCGTAATAATTGTTGATCGCTTCCGCTTGCGGATAATAGGCATGGGCGCCGGCAGCCGGGCTCATGTAGACCGCACCAAACATGATGTCGGCTTCTTCGCCGGGGGCGGCAGCTTCGATCTTAATGTTGACGAGGTCGTCCCACAGGGCGATCGCATTGGCTGCGGCGACCATCTGGTCGGCACGGAACGCTTCGAACAACCCATAGGTCTCGGCGTAGTAAGCGTCGTCGTTGTAGGCGGAACCGTCCGAATAGCGCAGCTCACCGAAGTAGCTGTCCATGAACTGCTCGTAGGTCCAGAACCCGAAGGTCAGGACGCCATCGTCGAGCGCGCCGTCATTGCCGTACGCCCAGCTGGTGCCGTTGCGATTAAGGTTCTCGGCTGCCTCTTCGGCAGTCCAGATTTCCTTGCCGTTCGGCGCCTTGGTGCCCGCATAGGGATCGGCCGAAGCGTCAAGCGTGCCGCCGGCAACGCTGCCCGTTGACAGCAGTGACATGCTGCTGAGGCTGCGAGCGTCGAACACTTCCGCATCAAACTTGCCGTGCGCGGCGGCGGCACCACCGATGTCGCGGTCAATCGAACTCTTAATCATCAACAAACCCCTCCAAAAAAGACTTTAACTCGGTCTAGAGATCCGAACGAATTGGCTTATGCAGCTTCGCTGGCACCGCTCCGAGGATTCGGGAAAAAGCGTTGACCGGACCCTGGACGACCAGCTTGTCCTGGACCCGGGTGATCTGGGCTTCCGACTTGATCGGAGCCGACGCCTTCATGTCTTTGATGCTTCGCGCCGGCGTAACCGCCAGCGACAGCTTGCGATAACCATCGCCGCGGGGCGACGCCGACAATGCCACACGAAGCAGCAGTGTCTCGTTGGGCAGCGCCATCGCCGCAGGTTCGAGATCGGCGGCGGAAGCGGGCCCGACCGGAAGGCTGGTGACCGCCTGCGCCTTCTTCACCAACTGGCCGCAAATGGCTTGCGCTTCAGACGCGCTCAGGCTGCCGTCAGGCGTGCAGGCGATCACTACGCGCTCAACGCCCATCAGCGTCTTCGACGGAATTGATGCCATCGCTGTCGATGTCCCCGCGAGTGAAATGGCGACTGCAAATCCTGACCGTGAAATCAACCGGTTGCCCCCCGCGGTGTGTGTGTCGCTCGAATCGTAAGCGGCTTAATTTTCAGGATTTTTTAACCATGTCAACGCGCGATGTGAGTCCCGCGATGATACAGGTGGGAAAGATTTGTACCCCTGTTTTCAGGTAGGGATTGCTGCGCCACATGCGCACTCGCGGGCGCCAGCGAATTTGCCTACATGCCGCGGCGATGGCCGACCGCAACCCCCTCGACGACTTCCGCCGCGCTTTGGCCGGCGCCGCGCGCGCGATCGCCCGTGACCCCGAGGCGGACGTGGCATTCGCGGCCGAATCGCGACCCGGGTCGGGGAAAAGCGCCCGGGTACCTTCGCCAGGGCCGGGGCTCGAGCCGCGGCTGGTCGCGGAAGCGCGCGGTGCGGCAGATTCCGCGGCGCTGCGGCTTCGTTACCACGATGCCGATCTCCACGCCCGGAATGCACCGGTCGATGCCGAGGCGCGGGCAGTGTTCGATGCGCTGGAGACGGCGCGCTTCGAGGCGCTCGGAGCGCGTACGATGGCAGGGGTGCGGGACAATCTGAGCGAATTCACCCAGTCGCGGGTCCGTAGCGACGCGATCGTTCGGGCCCGCGATGCCGACGAAGTTCCGTTGGCGACTGCGATCGGGCTGCTCGCGCGCGAACGGCTGACCGGCGATGCTGCCCCGGCAGCAGCCCGCGCGGGGCTCGAGCTTGTCCAGCCGTGGATCGAGGAACGGGCCCGCGCCGAGCTCGATGGACTGGCGTTCACGGTGGACGACCAGGCAGCCTTCGCCAAGCTGGCAAGGCGCCTGCTCGAGGACCTCGACCTGGCGTCGGCCGAGGAGCCGGTCGAGGAAGAGCCTGACGAAGGTGGCGACGACGAGGAGGGAGACGAGGGCGGCAGCGAGGACCAGGCCGACGAAGGGGACGAGACAAGCCCCGGCGGCGGCGACATGGAAATGCGCGGCGAGGAGACCCAGGACGACAGTGCCGAGGGCGAGTCGAGCGAGGAAATGGAAGCCGGCGAGGAGGACAGCTCGACCCGCGACGACACGGGCGAAAGCCTGTTCGCCGGTCCGTCGCGCCGCAACTGGGACCTCTCACCGCCGACCGAATATAAAGCGTTCACGACCAAGTTCGACGAGACCGTCGAGGCGGACGACCTGTGCGACGAGGAAGAGCTCGGGCGGCTTCGCGCCTATCTCGACCAGCAGATGGCGGGATTGTCGAATGTGGTCACCCGCCTCGCGAACCGGCTGCAGCGGCGGCTGCTGGCGCAGCAGGCGCGCAGCTGGGACTTCGACCAGGAAGAGGGGCTGCTGGACGCCGCGCGGCTGGCGCGCGTGGTCGTCAGCCCCGGCCATTCTTTAAGCTACAAGGTCGAGCGCGAAACCGAGTTCAAGGACACGGTCGTCTCGCTGCTGATCGACAATTCAGGATCAATGCGCGGGCGGCCGATCGCGATTGCCGCGATCTGCGGCGACATCCTCGCACGCACGCTCGAACGGTGCGGCGTCGCCACCGAGATCCTCGGCTTCACGACGCGCGGCTGGAAGGGCGGCCAAAGCCGCGAAGCCTGGTTGTCGGCCGGACGGCCCGCGACCCCGGGGCGGCTGAACGACCTTCGCCACATCGTCTACAAGCGCGCCGACGAGCCCTACCGCCATGCGCGGCGAAACCTCGGGCTGATGATGCGCGAAGGGCTGCTCAAGGAGAATATCGACGGCGAGGCCTTGCTGTGGGCCCACAACCGGCTGATCGCGAGGGCCGAGGAGCGACGGATCCTGATGGTGATTTCCGACGGCGCTCCGGTCGACGATTCGACGGCGAGCGCGAACGGCGGCACCTATCTCGAGCGCCACCTGCGGCAGGTTATCGACTGGATCGAAAAGCGCTCGACGGTCGAGCTGATCGCCATCGGCATCGGCCACGACGTAACGCGTTACTACACGCGCGCAGTGACCATCATGGACGCCGAGCAACTCGCAGGCGCGATGGTCGAGCAACTCGCCAGCTTGTTCGAAAGCGCCTGAGCCAGGCAAAAAAAATGGGCCCGGCGCAGTTACGCACGCCGGGCCCCCCTCGTTACGCGACGCGAGGGAATTGTGTCCGCTCTGCGGACCCGGCAGGGAAAAGGGGAAAACCCCGCCGAACCAGGCGCTTATGCCCGATTCGCGGGGTATGAAGGCTGAACGCGGCGTGCAGCCCGCGTTCAGGAGAAAATCAATGCTTTCAGAAGCTTGAGACCGCTTACGCGGCCTGCTGATCCTCAGCAGCCTTCTTGCGCAGTTCGCGCTTCAGCTTGCGCGCAGTGGCGCTGAGCTTTTCGTCGCTGGTCTTGAGCAGCCAATTGTCGAGGCCGCCGACATGCTCGACCGAACGAAGGCCGTGCGTCGACACGCGCAGCTTCACGCTCTTGCCGAGCGAATCGGAGATCAAAGTGACGTTCTGCAGGTTCGGCAGGAACGTGCGCTTCGTCTTGTTGTTGGCGTGGGAAACATTGTTGCCCACCTGCCGGCCCTTGCCGGTCAGCTCGCAAACCCGCGACATGGTATCTATCCTGATTTTTGGACGAGCCTCATGCGAGGCCCGAAGAGCGCCGCCCGTTAGCCGCTCGGGCGCGCTTCGTCAACGCCACGACCTTGCCCAAGCCTGGCAACCCAAGCGCATCTATTTCGTTGGTGAGCCGAAAGGATTACCCAGCCTCATGCGCGCAATCATCTTCATCCTCATCATCGCCGTCCTTGCCGGCATCGCCGCCTTCGCGACCGGCTTCCTCAACATCAGCCAGACGCGCGATGCGCAGGCGCCCAATGTCGCCGCGACCGGAAGCGGGGTCAGCGCCAAGGGCGGGCAGGCACCGGCGTTCGACGTCCAGACCGGATCGCTGAAGGTCGGCGCCAAGGACCGCAATGTGACGGTTCCGACGCTTCAAGTGCAGAAGCCTGAGGATCAGCAGGCAGCGGCGACGAACAACGCGCAATAACCGTTCGGTGTGACTCGCGGCGCTCGGTTGGCTAGCGGGGCTTGATGAGCTTCCCGCTGCCACCGCCGATGCGCCGCGCACTCGACCTCGCGGCGGAAGCGGCCGCGTCGGGCGAAGTGCCGGTCGGCGCGGTGGTCACGCGCGGCGACGAGATCATCGCCGGAGCACGCAACCGGATGCGCTCGTCGGCGGACCCCACCGCGCACGCGGAGATGGTGGCCATCCGGGCAGCGGCGGCGAAGCTCGGCACATCACGCCTCGACGATTGCACCTTGTGGGTCTCGCTCGAACCCTGTCCGATGTGCGCCTCGGCGATCGCTTTGGCGCGGCTGCAAGCCCTCCGCTTCGCCGCCGAAGACTCGAAGGGCGGGGGAGTCGTCCACGGCCCCCGGATCTACGCGCAGCCGACCTGCCATCATCGGCCGGACGTGCTCGGCGGCATCGGCGAGGACGAAGCCGCGGCGCTGCTTCGGCGCTTTTTCGCCGAGCGCCGCTAGCGGACGTAGGGTACGAGGCGGATCTCGACCCGCCGGTTCGCCGCCTTCTGGGTCTCGCTCGTCTCGACAGCGTAGAGCGGCGCCGTCTGGCCAAGGCCCTTCGACGCGATCCGCGCCTTCGAAACCCCGTGCGACGACAGATAAGTCGCGACCGCCGCGGCGCGCTTGGCCGACAGCGACTGGTTGCCCGCCGCGGTGCCCGACAGGTCCGTATGCGCGAACACGTCGACGAACGTGCGGTTCTGCGTCTTCACCGTGCGGGCGATCTCCAGCAGCGTCGCATCGAACTGCGGGTTCACGCTTGCGCTGCCGGAATTGAAGGTCAGCGCGGCGGGAATGCGGATGACCAGCGACGGGCCGACGCGCAGCACGTCGAGGCCGATGCCGGCCGTCTGCCTGCGAAGCTCCTGCTCAAGCTGGGCCATGTAAGCGGGGGCAGTCGCCGGGGTGAGCGCACGGATCTTCGCGCCCGCCATCTTTGAAGCTCGCGACTTCTGGCCGCCGATCACATCGCCATAGAGATAAGGTGCGCCGAGCCCGAGCGGAGTTAGGGTTGCCGGAGGCACCACCGGCGGCGGCGCTGCTGTCTCGCAGGCCGCAAGGCCGAGCGTCGAGCAGGCCAGGAAAAAGACGGCGGTTTTGCAACGAAGGGTCACGTTCGGCGGCTCCGCAAATCGAGGGGACAAGCGCCCAAACCTTCGGGCACGCGATGGTTCCGCAGGTGAATTGAACCTGCCATTGAGCGCGCTTCTTGTGAAGAAGGGCAGTGGGAGGCTACATCCGCCATCCACGCTTATGAGCGACCACTTGACCCCGATCCCCTGGTTCGCCGTTCTCCTCATCCTGGCGCTGATCGTCTTGAACGGCGTGCTGTCGATGAGCGAGCTGGCTATCGTCTCGTCCCGCGAGGCGCGGATGAAGGCGCTTGCCCGCGGCGGCAGCCGGGCCGCGCAGACGGCGCTCGATCTCGCCGCCGACCCGGCGCGCTTCCTGTCGACCGTGCAGATCGGCATCACGCTGATCGGCATCCTTGCCGGCGCCTTTTCCGGCGCGACGCTGGGCGAGCCGGTGGCGCAGCGCCTCGCCGGGCTGGGCATTGCTGAAAGCACGGCCGACACGGTCGGGTTCGGCATCGTCATCGTCCTCACCACCTTCGTGTCGCTGGTGATCGGCGAGATCGTACCCAAGACGATTGCATTGCGGTCGCCCGAGCCCATCGCCGTGGTGATGGCCCGGCCGATGCTATGGCTTTCGAAGCTGACCGCCCCGTTCGTCTGGCTGCTCGACCGGTCGAGCGGGCTCATTTTCAAGCTGATGGGGCTCGACAAGGCGTCGAAGAACCAAGTGACGGCCGAGGAATTGCACCTGGTCGTCGCGGAAGCGCAAAGCGCGGGCGTGCTGGAGGAAAGCGAGCGGGCGATCATTTCCGGCATCGTCCGGCTCGCCGACCGGCCGGTCCGCGAAGTGATGACCCCGCGGACCGAAATCGACTGGATCGATGCCGGGTCCGGCCCCGACGAAATCCGCGCGGCGCTGCTCGACACGCCGCATAGCCGCATCCCGGTCGCCGACGGGTCGATCGAGAATATCATCGGCGTCATTCGGACCCGCGACGTCATGTCGGCGCTGCTGCAGGGTGAGCCGATCGACCTTGCCCGGCTGTGCCGCAAGGCGCCGGTCGTCCCCGACCTGATGGATGCGATGGACGCTTTGGTGGTGCTGCGCAGCGCCGACGTGCCCTTGGCGCTCGTCCACGACGAATATGGTCACCTCGACGGCATCGTCACGCCGGGCAGCATCCTTGCCGCGCTTGCCGGCACGTTTGCCAGCGACGTCGAGCATGACGATGAGCCGGCGCTGGTCGAGCGAGACGACGGAAGCTGGCTCGTTTCAGGCGCCGCGAGCGCGGACCTGTTGACCGACAGGCTCGGCATCGCGCTCGACAGCGACCGCGATTATTCGACGGTCGCCGGCTTTGCCTTGTCGGTGCTCAAGCACCTGCCCGAAGTCGGGGAGCGATTCTCACACGACCGCTGGTCGTTCGAGATCGTCGACCTCGACGGCCGCAAGATCGACAAGCTGATCGCGTCTCCGCCGCGCAGGAAGCAGGCCGAGGCGGAGACCGCTTCCTAAAGCTTGCCGAACTTCTGTTCGAAGCCGTCGGTGTCGTTGCGCGCCAGGTAATCGGCCTGCTCGACGATCCGGTCGCGCGTGATGCGGCCGCGAAAGGCGCCGAGCTGTCCATCGAGCCGCTCGATCTCATTGGCGGACAAGCCGGCGATCTGTTCGAAGGTGAAAAAGCCATGAGCGTGGAGCGTCTGCGCGAACTTCGGACCAACGCCCTTTAGGCGGCAAAGGTCGTCAGCGGCGGCTCCGCCTTCGAGCGCCTGGTGGACCGGCGCGTTGATGATGTCCCCCGCGACGTCGGTCGCAGCCGCCGCGGCTTCGCCGGCGATGCCTCGCCCTTCGGCAGGCTCGCGCTGCTGCTTCTGCATGTGCGGCCGCACCGGCGCGCTATCCGTCAGCGTCACGCGCTGCTTTGGGCGCATCAGCAGCAAGGCCAGCACCAGCGCCGCCACGATGGCGATCACCCACCAATATTCGCGGATCAGATCCATATTTCTCTCACCAATTATAGTCTGCGTTGTAGCGGCGGCGGACCTCGACGATGTAGGCGAGCAGCAGCCCCAAAAGGAACCCTAGGAGCAGGGCGAGAGCAGCCTGCGCGATCAGCGGCACGCCCCAGGACCGTGACCAGCTGGCCTTGCTGACGCCCGGGATGTCCTCCATCAGCCGCACGAGCTCGCTTCGCTGGAAATCGTCGGCCGGTCCGGAAAGCAGCACTTGCCGGGTCAGCGGGCCATGCTGCACCTGGCCTCTGACCTGCGTGATCTCATAATAGACGAGCGTCCGCTGCACCTTGCGGTCGACGGTCGCGGCGAAGCGGTCGGCGGCGCCGAGCGGACCGTGCCATAGCGCCATCAGCGCCAAAGCCGTCACTGCGCCAATGGCGAGCGCCTGTTTGAAGCGGCGGCGCCGATAGCCGATCGTCGCCGCAAGCGTGCCGACGACGAGCCCGCCGGCGAAGATCGGCCAGAAATAGGTCCAGAACTCGTTCATGCCTGCTCTCGCGCCAATTCGCGCCAGCCGATGTCGCGACGATGGAAGCCGTCGGCGAAGTCGACCTGGTCGACCGCCCTGTACGCGCGCGCGCGCGCGTTAGCGAAGGTGTCCGCGATCGCGGTGACGGCGAGGACTCGTCCACCTTTGGCCACCAGGCCTTGGTCACCAAGAGCGGTGCCCGCGTGGAACACGGTGACGCCTTCGACCTGCTCGGCGGCTTCGATCTCGCGGATCAGGCCGCCGCTTGCCGGCACTCCTGGATAGCCGCGCGCCGCCATGATCACCGTGACGGCATGCTTGTCCGACAGGCGGGGCGGCGAGGCAGCCGCAAGGCCGCCGGTCGCCACGGAATGGAGCAGCTC
This sequence comes from Sphingomicrobium sp., assembly GCA_036563485.1. Classification (NCBI taxonomy): domain Bacteria; kingdom Pseudomonadati; phylum Pseudomonadota; class Alphaproteobacteria; order Sphingomonadales; family Sphingomicrobiaceae; genus Sphingomicrobium; species Sphingomicrobium sp. The sequence continues at coordinate 1,340,607 of DATCMI010000001.1, forward strand.
GGCGAAATCGCCGTCGATGAGCGGCATGATTGCCTCGCACTCGGGATCGCCGAAGCGGACATTATACTCGATCAGCTTGGGGCCATCGGCAGTCAGCATCAATCCTGCATAAAGAACGCCGCTGAAGGGCGTTCCCGCCGCCGCCATCGCGCGCGCCGTCGGCACGACGATTTCGTCCATTGCCCGCCGCTGCAGTTCGCCGGTCAGAACCGGCGCCGGCGCATAGGCGCCCATGCCGCCGGTGTTCGGACCGGTGTCGCCTTCGCCGACGCGCTTGTGGTCCTGGGCCGATGCGAGCGGAACGGCGGTGTCCCCGTCGACCAGCGCGAACAGGCTCGCTTCCTCGCCTTCCAGGAATTCCTCTATGACCATCGGCCCGTCGCCCGCCGCGTCGATCGCCGCTTCGGCCTCTTCGCGCGTCATCGCAACAGTGACGCCCTTGCCCGCCGCGAGCCCATCGGCCTTGATCACGACCGGGATCGAGAACCGCTCGAGTGCGTCGCGAGCGTCGGCCACGCGCTCGACGCGGACATAGTCCGCTGTCGGGATGCCGTTGGCGCGGCAGAGATCCTTGGTGAAGCCCTTCGAGCCTTCGAGCTGCGCCGCCGCGGCATTCGGCCCGAACACCGCAATGCCGGCCTCCCGCAGCGCATCCGCGACCGCGGCGACCAGCGGCGCTTCGGGTCCGACGACGACAAGGTCGATGCCGCGCTCGCGCGCCAGCTCAACGACGGCGACCGGCTGGCACGGGTCGATGCCGACACATTCGGCCCAGCGCGCGATGCCGGGATTGCCGGGCGCGGCCAGCAGCTTGCCGCAGCTCGGCGATTGCCTAAGCCGCCAGGCGAGCGCATCTTCACGGCCACCCGACCCCAAGAGCAATATGTCCATGGATCTCCCTGACCAACCGCGCGCCGGCCTGTTAGCGAACGTCGCCCCCGGCGACAATTCGCCCGCGCTCAGCGTCAGCGAGCTTTCCGGCGCGCTCAAGCGGACCGTCGAGGCGGCGTTCGGCAATGTCCGCGTCCGCGGCGAGATCAGCGGCTTCAAGCGCCACTCGTCCGGCCACTGCTATTTCAGCATCAAGGACGAGAACGCCTGCATGGATGCGGTGATCTGGCGGACCAGCGCTGGCGCCCTGGCATTCCGGCCCGAGGACGGGGCGGAGGTCATCGCGACGGGCAAGCTCACGACCTACCCGGGCCGGTCCAAATATCAGATCGTCGTCGAACGGCTGGAGCTGGCCGGCGAGGGGGCGCTGCTCGCCCTCCTCGAAAAGCGGCGCAAGGCGCTCGCCGCCGAAGGGCTGTTCTCGCCGGAACGCAAGCGCCCGCTGCCGTTCATGCCGCGAGTCATTGGCGTCGTCAGCTCGCCGACCGGCGCGGTCATCCGCGACATTCTCCACCGGCTCGAGGATCGCTGCCCCACGCATGTCATCCTCTGGCCCGTGCCCGTGCAAGGCGAAGGCGCAGCGGCGAAGATCGCAGCCGCGATCCGCGCCTTCCCGGACGTGCAGCCGAGGCCGGACCTGCTGATCGTCGCGCGCGGCGGCGGCTCGATCGAGGACCTGTGGGCGTTCAATGAAGAGGATGTGGTGCGCGCGGCCGCCGAAAGTCCGATCCCGCTGATCTCCGCCGTGGGGCATGAGACCGACACGACCCTGATCGATCATGCCTCCGACCGGCGGGCGCCGACCCCTACGGCCGCTGCGGAAATGGCGGTGCCCGTCCGTGCCGAGCTGATCGCGCAGCTGAACGAGCTCGCGCACCGCGCGGAGAGTTGCCTGTCCAATCGGGCGCACCGCTGCCGCGAGCGGTTCGACCTGACCGTCTGTCGCTGGCCGGAGCCGGGCGCGATCTTCGCGCCGATGGTGCAGCGTCTCGACGAAGTAGGCGACCGGCTTCCCCGCTCGCTCGCCGCGCGTGCGGGCAACGCGCGCGGCGACCTCAACTTCGTTGCCGGCCGGCTTCGCCCGGACCTGATCGAGCAGCGCATCGGCCGCCTTTCGGAGCGCTTGTCCGCGGCCTGGAAGATGGCCGAGCTCGTCCACCCCGAACGGCCGCTCTCGAAAGGCTATGTCCGCGTCACGACGCGTGACGGCGCGACTCTGACCAGTGCGGGCGACGCGCGTAGTGCCGGCCTGCTGACGCTGCGGTTCGGGGACGGCAGCGTCGACGCTGCTGTCGACGGCGCCGCGCCGCGCCCGGTTGAGCGCAAGCCGCGCCGCTCCTACATCCCTCCCCAGCCAGGCCTGTTCGACCCGGCGGAGGATTGAAGCAATGTTGATGAGCGGCAACGGGCGCCCGGCGCGGGTTCATTATCTCGACGGCACCTTCCGGCTGCTGACCGACGGCGACCATGTCGTCTGCGCCGTCACGGGTGCGCGCATCCCGCTGCACGAACTCAAATATTGGAGCGTCGCGCGGCAGGAGCCGTACGTGGATGCCGAAGCAAGCCTGAAGGCCGAACAGCGGGCCGGTTGAGCGGCCCCCAATCACCCATCGTGAGCCTTCGGGTCGGATGGGCTAGGGCCCGCCAGGCGGCGGGCCCCGGCGGCGCTTAGTTCAAGCGGAAAGACGTGCAGAGTGTCACGCCTGCGCAGAACCGTCTGACACTGGCGTCCGCCATCTCAGAGCCGACGCTCCGAACTACGACGTAGGACGTCGGGCATGAAGCCGGTGCGGGTCGAGTCAAAGCCGGCGCCCCCGCCGACTTCGTCGCCCCAACGCGATATAGCTTCAACATGCCGACGGGCTGGTCGTTGACCATCATGCCGAGCCAGCGTTGCCCGTCGGTTGCAAGTTGGGTTGAGCCAGCCGCAAACACAGGCGTCATCGGCTCCGAGTCCGCTTCGGTGCGGAATACGACGCATCCTTGCTCTTCGGAAAAATAACCCGCCCGTTGTGTCACCGCGCCGCTGCCGCTGCCTTCCTGCAGCGCCAGGTACGGCGGCGGAGCCATGGCCATGTTTGGACCTTGCCCAACGCTGCACGCAGTGACTGAAAGCGCAGCCAATGTCGTGGCCAACGCGGCGGGTATGCTCGTTCTGGTAGTGCCGGTTCTTGAGCGCATCATGGCGACCTCCTGATAACCAACAGGAACAACATACTCCTCTGCCGAAGCCATGTAAATCGGAACGCAGGCGGACTGACCGCTGTCCGACTTCCCGGCACGTGCAAATCGCGAACCGCAGCTCGTCGAAATTTCCTGCACATGCACTGTGGCAGCACTGACACACCATCATCACAAAACACCCCCTGCGTGTTTCAGAAACTTTACAGGGTGTGAAGGAAACCTGCACAAGCGCGCCGGATGTGGGGGGCTTTGCTCGCCACCCGCTATTGCATGGCGCCTGCAACCAGGCGTCGGATTGGGGAGAGACTAATGAAAAAGTCGATTCTGCGCGCGTCTGCTGGTTTCCAGGCGCTCGCACTTATGGGAGCGGGCGTCACTGCCGGCTTCATCGCCGCGGCTCCTGCCGCAGCGCAGGATTACACCTCGGGTGGTCTGACGGGTACCGTCACGAACGCTTCGGGTGCGCCGGTCGCCGGTGCGGCGGTTACCGTCCGTTCGCTTGCGACGGGCACCACCGTTAACGCCACGACCAACGCGCAGGGCCAGTTCACCGTGAACCAGCTCGCTGCCGGCAGCTATGACGTCACCGTCAATGCCGCGGGCTCGCGTTCGTTCACCGCGACTGCCGTTGACGTTCAGCCTGGCCGCACGACCAGCATTCCGGTCGCGCTTGCTTCGGGTGCTGCTGCTGAAGGCGGCATCGTCGTCACCGGCCGCCGCATCCAGGCGTTCACCGGCACGACCACTGGCCGCACCGTCGACGTTTCCGAGCTCGTGAAGACCGTTCCGGTCGGCCGCACGCTTGCCGACGTTACGCTGCTCGCTCCGGGCACCGTCCAGGGCGACACGTCGTTCACCAGTGCCGGTCAGCCGCTGGTGTCGATCGGCGGTTCGTCGGTCGCCGAGAACGCCTACTACATCAACGGTCTGAACATCACGAACTTCGACAACTACCTCGGTTCTGCCGAAGTCCCGTTCGATTTCTACAAGACGGTTGAAGTGAAGTCGGGTGGCTATCCGGCGGAATTCGGTCGTGCGACCGGTGGTATCATCAATGCCACCAGCAAGTCCGGCACGAACGACATCACCGGTGGTCTGCACCTGAACTGGGCGCCGGACCGCTTCCGCTCGAACGGCAAGGATCTCCTGAACTGTGCGGAAAATGATGCGGGCACGATCGAGTGCAATCCGTACACCCGCCGCTCGGAAGACAAGGCCAGCTCGCTGTCGGCCACGGTTGAACTCGGCGGTCCGATCATTCGCGATCGCCTGTTCGCGTACGGCTTGGTCGAAATGCGCCGTACGTTCCAGCGCACGATCAACGTGCTCAACGAGCAGGCCACTGAAGATCGCTCCAGCGATCCGTTCTGGGGTGCGAAGATCGACGCTTTCCCCATCGACGGGCAGCATCTCGAATTCACGATCTTCGACACGCGCAAGACCGTCCGTCGTGAGATCCGCGACTGGACGGACAGCGAAGACGGTGGCCTCCTCGGTCCGATCGTGTCGAGCCGTAACCTCAACTACGGTGGCGTGAACTGGGTCGGCAAGTATACCGGCCGCTTCACGAATTGGCTGACGCTTTCGGCTGCTTACGGGCGCAACCGCGACCGCTTCGACACGCCGGGTCTCGATGAAGGATCGACGGCTCCTTACATTGCGAACGGCACGACCGGAACGCTGTTCGGCATTCCGAGCGGTGGCCTGGCCACTGGCCAGACGACGACCATCGTCGATCAGCCGTACGAAACCGAGCGCAAGTTCCTGCGCGGTGACGCGGACATCAACGTCGACTTCTTCGGCAGCCACCGCTTCCGCGTCGGCTTCGACCGCGAGAAGAACACGCTCAACCACTTCGCCGTTCGCCCGGGCGCGGGCGTGCTGTGCACCGTGGGCTTCCTGACTGCCGAGGCGTGCAACGCAAACGGTGGCAATGCCGGTGCGGCGCTGATCTTCCGTCCGGCCCAGACCACGGGTGCGAACGCGGGTCGCCCGATCGTTGAAGTGAACTACTACAACAGCGGCGGCGAGTTCCAGTCGGTGAACACGGCCTACTACCTGCAGGACGAGTGGAAGACGCCGCTTCAGGGTCTGACGCTCAACCTCGGCGTTCGCCGCGACGACTTCGTCGTGAACAACCCGGAAGGCGACACGTTCATCTCGCTGAAGAAGAACTATGCGCCGCGGATTGGCTTCACCTACGACGCCTTCCCGTCAATGCGTGGCCAGTTCTTCGGTTCATACGGCACCTACTACCTGCCGATCGCCAGCAACACGGCGTTCCGCGCGACCTCGGCCGAGTACTACATCCGCGAGCGCTACTATGTGGACGCTCTCGATGCGAATGGTCTGCCGATCCTCGGGCCGCAGGTGACCAACGTCGGTTCCTACCAGAACCCCAACTGCGCGCTGCCGATCGTTCCGCAGTCCAGCGGGGCGTTCTGTAACCAGACCGGCAACGGCGAGCCGAAGGATCCGACCTTCTACCTGTCGCAGGATCTGAAGCCGACCAAGGTTGCCGAATGGATCCTCGGCTATCGGCAGAAGCTCGGTGACTTCAACGTTGGCGTGGCTTTCACCAACCGCTCGACGAAGAACCTGAACGAAGACGCGAGCTTCGACCAGGCGATCATCAACTACTGCGAAGCCAATGGCATCGCAGGCTGCGCCGACTATTACACCACGGGCAGCCACCAGTTCGCGATCGCCAACGTCGGCAAGGACGTGACCCTGGTCATCGACGGTGGTCCGCTCGATGGTCAGACGATCACGATCCCGGCGGCTCTCACCGGCTACCCGAAGGCGAAGCGCACCTATCGCGCTCTCGACTTCACCTTCGACCGTCCGTGGGACGGCCGTTGGAGCCTCGGCGGCAGCTACTCGCTGTCGTGGAGCAAGGGTAACTCGGAAGGCTTCGTGAACTCGGATACGGGTCAGGACGACGCCGGCGTTCTCGCCGACTGGGACTTCCCGGGCTTCATGGACTACTCGTACGGCTACCTGCCGAGCGATCGTCGCCACAAGATCAAGCTGTTCGGCGCTTTCGCTCCGATCCCGCAGCTGATCCTCGGCGCGAACGTCCAGATTGAGTCGCCCCGTTCGCTGAGCTGCTTCGGTTGGCACCCGACCGATTACTTCGCGAACAACTATGCGGCCGCGTACAATCACTACTGCAATGGTCAGCCGTCTCCGCGCGGTACGGCGCAGAAGAGCGATTGGAACAAGCGCGTGAACCTGTCGGCCAGGTACAACCTGACCGTTCCGGCGACGGGCCTTGGCGTGACGCTTCGTGCGGACGTGTTCAACGTCTTCAACAGCCGTCCGGTCCTGTACCGCAGTGAAATCGGTGAACTGGCGCCTGCCGACACGGATCCGGTGACCGGTCTGCCGACCGTCTTCACTCCGGCGCCGAACTACGGTCAGCCGCGTGTCTACGGTTCGCCGCGTTACGTCCGCCTCGGCCTCGACGTCGGCTTCGGTGGTCCGGCTCCGGTGGTTCCGGTTGCTCCGGTGATCGCACCGCCGCCGCCGCCGCCGGCAGCTCCGGCGACGATCACCTGCCCCGACGGGCTCGTGATCCTGGCGAACCAGCAGTGCCCGGTGGCTCCGCCGCCGCCGCCGCCGCCGGCTCCGGCTCCGGAGCGTGGCCAGTAAGGCCAGCTGTCTCGCGCAAGCGAACAGTTGTGAAAAAGGGAAGGGTCGCTCCGCTGGAGCGGCCCTTTTCTGTTTGGGGGTAAGGTCACGACGCCGGCGCAAGCGACGGACGAGCGTCCGCTCAGGCCCGCACGAATTCAACGAAAGGTGGTCTCGGCCCGGTGGGGCCGAGCCGATCAGGCGGCCGAGGCCAGTTCCTTGGCGAGACGATCGCTAGTCGTCTCGTAAGCGCGCCAGAAGTCGCCCATCCAGGGCGCATAGGGCTCGGCCTGGCCGATCGCCTTCGTCGTGATCGGCTGCCGAACCTGCTGCAGGCTGGCGGTCCGCACTGCGCGCTTCTTGGTGTGGAACTGCTCCATTGCGTCTTCCCACGGGAGCCCGGCATGCGACGCAATCCGACGGATCATCGGAGACGGATCGTGGACGAGCTCCTGATAGTCGACGGCAAGGATGCCGTCGCCAAGAACCTTGGACCAGTGGGTGAAGAGGGCATCTTCGACTGCGAAGAAATGCCCCATGTCCGCAAAACGCCAGCACCAGGCGAGCGGCGAGGTGAAGAGGGTTCGGTAACAAGAGATCGCGACATCCGCGAGGTTGCGCCGCATCCAGATCACCGGGCAGCCCGCAAGCGCATGGCGGATCAGGCCCATGATGTGCGATTGGGTCAGCGACTTGTCCACCACGAGCGCGTCCGTACGAAAGCGCATTGAAAGCATGCGCTGGTACTGAGCACCGATCGTTCCCCAGGGATCGCTTCCGGCCTCGGCCTTCCGATCGTAGGCAAGCGCTCCGGCGTAGCGATAATCCAGTGCCGGGATCAGGGCCGCACGCGCGAGATTGACCTCGGCGCCGTCATGCACCTCGCTATGCGCGACGAGGATCTGCTCGACGAGCGTCGTTCCGCTGCGCGGCAAGCCGTTCACGAAGATGGATGCGCGTGGGCGATATTCGGCGGGTCGAAGCGCCTCCAGCGCCGCCGGAGTGAATTCCCGGATTGCCGCCACGGCAAAGGCTTCGAGTTGCTGCGGATTGTACTGGGCTTCGCTCCGACGTGCTGCGGCACCGCGCGAATAACAGTCCATCGCACGCGCGTAGTCGCCGCAGTCGTGGAATGCCTTGCCCAGCCCATATAACAGGCGCGATTGCGCCGAGGGATCGCTGCTCCGTCCCGCCCGCTCCACCGCCAGCATCTGGTCGATCCAGTCCGGGTGCTTGCTCATGTTGGTAATGGTGCTGAGCGAGAACCAGCCCTGGGCCGCGAGCTCGGGATCCTGGACTACCCGCAAGTGAAGCGCCGTCGCTGCTTCGAAATCGCCATCCTGGGCAGCCATCTGCCCCCTGACGTGAAGCACGGCCGGGTGGTAGGCGACTTGGTTGCCGAGCCGCGTAATCTCCTTTTCGACCACGTCGGTGCGGCCGAAGATCGTCAGATCCTTCCAATAATCGAGCTGGCGCGAAAGCATCAGGGGCGCAGTGGCGGCATATTTCCGCATCGCTTCGACCGCGAGTTCGATCTCGCCGATCTGCCCGCAAAGCTTGCCGATGCTCTTCCACTGAGCGCCGGTCGGCGGGCCCTTGTGCACCGCCTCCGCGATCAGGGCTGCAGCCTCGTCGCGCTCCCCGACCCGCAGCCGGCCAAGCGCCGCAAGGACCTTTTGCTTAACCTCGTCTTCCGTCATCGCCGGGCTATTGCCGTATCGGCCGAGCGGCGTCCATTCGCCTCTGCTTAGCCGATGTGCGTCAAGCGGCCGCGGACACCGATCCAGCTTCCGTCGCGGGCGTCAGCACCAATTGCCCGTCACCCTCGTCGACGTGAACAGTCGATCCATCCCCGACTTTGCCGGACAATATCTTGTCGGCCAGCGGGTCCTGCAGATATTTCTGCACTGCGCGCTTGAGCGGCCTTGCGCCATAGACCGGGTCATAGCCGACGCGCCCGAGCCAGGCGCGCGCCGCATCGGTGAGGTCAAGCGTGATCTTGCGATCTTCGAGCAGCTTCTGGAGCCGGGCGACCTGGATATCGACGATCGGCCCCATGTGCCCCGCGCTCAAGCGGTGGAAGAGGATGATCTCGTCCAGGCGGTTGAGGAACTCGGGCCGGAAATGGCCGCGGACGACCTCCATCACCTGGTTCTCGGCCTTTTCGACCGGCTCGTCCTCGCCCAGCGCGGCCAGATATTGCGAGCCGAGGTTCGAGGTCAGGATGATGATGGTGTTGGTGAAGTCTACCGTGCGGCCCTGGCCGTCAGTGAGGCGACCGTCGTCGAGCACCTGGAGGAGCACGTTGAACACGTCGCCGTGAGCCTTCTCGACCTCGTCGAACAGCACGACCTGGTACGGCCGGCGCCGCACCGCTTCCGTCAGCACGCCGCCTTCTTCATAACCGACATAGCCGGGAGGCGCGCCGATCAGCCGCGCGACCGCGTGCTTTTCCATGAACTCCGACATGTCGATGCGGACCATCGCCGTCGGATCGTCGAACAGGAATTGCGCAAGCGCTTTAGTCAGCTCGGTCTTGCCGACGCCAGTGGGCCCGAGGAACAGGAAGGAGCCGAGCGGGCGGTTCGGATCCTGGAGGCCGGCCCGGGCACGGCGCACGGCCGCCGACACGGCCTTCACCGCATCTTCCTGGCCGATGACGCGGGCGCCGATCGCCTGCTCCATGTTGAGCAGCTTCTCGCGCTCGCCTTCCATCATTCGTTCGACCGGAACGCCGGTCCAGCGGCTGACCACGCCGGCTATGTCCTGGTCCGTAACTTCCTCGCGAAGCATCGCGCCCTTGGTCACCGCCTGCGCTTCGCCAAGCTGCTTCTCGAGCTCCGGGATGCGGCCGTATTGGAGCTCGCCGGCCTTCGCGAGGTCGCCGTTGCGCTGCGCCTGTTCGAGTTCGATCCGGGCGGCGTCGAGCTGCTCCTTGATCTTGGCTTCGCCGGCGATCTTGTCCTTCTCGGCCTGCCAGCGCTGGGTCAGCTCCGACGATTGCTGCTCGAGATTCGCAAGCTCTTCCTCCAGCTTGGCGAGCCGGTCCTTCGATGCGCGGTCCTGCTCCTTCTTCAGCGCCTCGCGCTCGATCTTCAGCTGGATAATTCTCCGGTCGAGGTTCTCGATCTCCTCGGGCTTTGATTCCACTTCCATCCGGATGCGGCTTGCCGCCTCGTCCATCAGGTCGATCGCCTTGTCCGGCAGGAAGCGGTCCGTGATGTAGCGGTTGCTGAGCGTTGCCGCGGCGACGATCGCCGCATCGGTGATGCGCACGCCGTGGTGAAGCTCGTACTTTTCCTTCAGCCCGCGCAGGATGGAAATGGTGTCGGGTACCGTCGGTTCGCCGACGAACACCGGTTGGAAACGCCGCTCCAGCGCCGCATCCTTCTCGATATATTTGCGATATTCGTCGAGCGTCGTCGCGCCGATGCAGTGCAGCTCGCCGCGCGCGAGGCTCGGCTTCAGGAGGTTGCCGGCGTCCATCGCGCCTTCGGCCTTCCCGGCGCCGACCAGCGTATGCATCTCGTCGATGAACAGGATGATCTCGCCGGCAGCCTGCTTCACTTCGTCGAGCACGCCCTTCAGCCGTTCCTCGAACTCGCCGCGGTACTTCGCGCCGGCGATCAGCGAACCCATGTCGAGACTTAGCAGGCGCTTGTCCTTGATGCCGTCGGGCACGTCGCCATTGGCGATGCGCAGCGCCAGCCCTTCAGCAATGGCGGTCTTGCCGACGCCGGGCTCGCCGATCAGTACCGGATTGTTCTTGGTGCGCCGCGCAAGCACCTGGATCGTGCGGCGGATTTCCTCGTCGCGGCCGATGACCGGGTCGAGCTTGCCCGCCCGCGCCGCCTCCGTCAGGTCGCGGGCATATTTCTTCAGCGCGTCGTAGCGGTCCTCGGCACCTTGTGTATCGGCCGTGCGGCCGCCGCGCAGCTTCTCGATCGCGGCGTTCAGCGCCTGCGGCGTCGCGCCCGCGCGCCCCAGCGCCTCGCCGACGTCGCTGCCCGTGGCCAGCGCAAAGGCGAGCAGGATGCGCTCAACCGTGACGTAGCTGTCGCCGGCCTTCTTCGCGACCTGCTCGGCCTGGTCGAGGATGCGCATCGTATCGCCATCCAGGCCTGGCGCCTGGGTCGCGCCGGTACCCGTCACCGACGGGATCTTCGACACCAGCAGATCGACTTCCCGCTGCGCGGCCTTGGCGTCGCCGCCCGCGGCGTTGATCAGCCCCGCAGCCATGCCCTGCTCGTCGTCGAGCAGCGCCTTCAGCAAATGCGCCGGAGCAATCCGCTGGTGATGCTCACGAACGGCAATCGTTTGCGCTGCCTGAAGGAAGCCGCGCGCGCGGTCGGTGAGCTTTTCGAAATCCATCTGGTCCTAACCCCTCTTGCTACTCACCGGCATGTAGTGTTGCACATTAGCAACACAAGGGGTCAGGCGTCAGGGCTTCGGCGCCTTCGGCTGATCCTTCGCGAACTTGTCGCCAAAATAGCTGCCCTGGTACCAGCGCGGCGCCTCTGGGGCATCGGCCAGCTCCCGGCCGATCAGGTAATTGATCCGGGCGAACTTCGCCGCGGCCTGCCAGTCGAAGGGCAGGGTCACCTCGTCGCTGACGCGGTGATAATGATTGGCGATGAAGTCCTGGAAGGCGGCCTTGCCCGGTCCGGCCCAGCCGGTCGCAAGGTACACCGCGGGGATGCCCTTCTCGACGAACATATAGTGGTCCGAACGAGTGAAGAGGCCTTCCTCCGGCACTGGGTCCGGCGAGAGTTTGACGCCGGCCGAGGCGACCGCCCGGTCGACCGTCGCGCCCATGGTGGAATGCTCGGCGCCGAATGCGATCATGTCCTGGAAGTCGTAGGTCAGGATCGGCATGTCGAGATTGACGACGCCGACTACCTTGCGGTCCTTGCCCACGGGATAGTGCGCCAGATATTCGGCGCCGAGCAGGCCGTCTTCCTCGGCCGTCAACGCCGCGAACATGATCGTCCGCTTCGGCCGCTTTCCGCTGTCGACGAACGCGCGAGCCGCCTCCAGCATGGCTGCCACCCCCGACGCATTGTCCATCGCGCCGTTCATGATCGTGTCGCCTTTGTCGGCTTTGACGATGCCGTCGTGGTCGAGGTGGGCGGTGAACAGGATCACTTCCTTGGCGAGGTTCGGATCGCTTCCGGGGATCAGGCCGACGACGTTGGGGCTGGTCATGTTGGCAACGCTGCTCTGCCGCTGGAATCGGATCTTGCCGGGGATCGCGAAGCCCTTCGGCCGGAATGCCGTATCCTCGATCGCCTTGTAGAGCGCGTCCACCTTCATCGGCGCATTCGCAAACAGCGCGGCCGACGCCGCCGGACCGAGCGCCCCGCCGACTTTGAGCGACGGCGCGATCACGTTCGGCTTCCCGTCCGGATGTACCCAGCGCAGGCGAGGAACGCTGCCATATTCGCGCATCCGCTCCCACGCGAGTTGCTTCATGGAAGCCGGCGTGACGATGCCGATGGTTCCGATGGCGCCCTTCGACTCGGCGAGCCGCGAGCGATTGTCAGCAAGGTCGGCGACGACATCGCTCGGCGCGCCGGTCGGAAGGCTGCTGAGCAGCGCAACAACTTTGCCGCGGACGTCGAGGCCGCGATAATCGTCGAAGCCGTAGCGGTTGTCCTCCATCCCATAGCCGACGAACACGACCTCAGCTTCGAGATCCTGGTTCGGGAAAATGCTGGTGCCCGAAAGCACGACGTCCTGGCCGTTGAGGAAGGGCTTGCCGCCGATCGTGATGGCGTTGGTGGCGTACGGCTTGATCGACGCAAGCACGAACGGCACCTGCTGATAGTAGCTCGCGCCGTTGGCCGGCTTGAGGCCGAGCGAGGCGTAGCGGTTCGCAACATAGGCCGCCGCGATATTGTAGCCGCGCTCCCCGGTGTTGCGGCCCTCGAGCAGGTCATCGGCAAGGAAGCTGACGTCGGCGCGGATCCGCTCTGGCGAAAAGGTCTGCGCGGCGGCAGGCCCGCTTGCGAGCGCGAGTGCCAGCAGTGCAAGGCTATGCGATTTCATCGGATGTCCCCCAAGCAACAGGCGCAGACGATGCGCCAGATACCGCTTGGGGACAATCCTATTGCGGATTGCCGCGTTCGGGCGCGGGGGGCGGCGATGCTGTTGCGGCGGGCTGGGGCAATGCAGTCGACGGGGCGGGCGTGAGCGGCCGGCCGATCGAATTGGCATCCTCGACATGGACGATCGGCGGGCATTCCGCCGCAACAGCCGGGTCCATGTTCCAGCGGCGGAACTTGGTGCTGTCGACGTGGAAGCGAACGAAGGCATAGAAGCCGAGCCCGGCCCGATAGCGGGACCCATGCTTGTTATGGTCGCTGCACAACGCGCGCATCAACGTTACCCGCTGAATCGGGCGCAGCGGCACCATGTCGATAGCGCTGTCCAGCTTGTGCGCACTTTCGACCGCGCCGCCGGCGCAGACGTTCAGCTGCGGGTTGCGATACACGGAAACCGCTTCGACGGGCCCGATCGCCGGCACGACGAAGTCCCGAACGTAGCGCAGCGTGTTGACGATGTTAGGCCATTCGCTGGACGGCGGCACTTCGAACGGCTGGGCGCCGCAGTCGCGCCATGAGGTGGCGGTGCGAAGCAGCTGCCAGGTCGGGAGAATCCCGGCGACGCGGCTGGCGCTCAGATAATCGTTGAATGCCCTGACCTGCAGAGCGCGCTCGGGCGCGGCGAGGTACCAGGCGCGGTAGCCGGGCTCGTCCTGGCCGACGGTCACGTAGGGCGCGGCGGGGTTCCACGCACTTGGAACGGGCGGAACGGGACTCTGGCCCGCGGCATGGGCGCTGGAGACCAGCAGCAGGAGAAAGGCGATCAATCGCATCATCTTGGAATCATAGTCGGTCCCGGCGCCTTGAAAAGCGCTGAACGGCGGCCCACTGTTTGATTTCTATGACACAGCCAATCGACGTCGATCTCCCGCACAGCCTCGGCAAGGACGAGGCCCGCCGCCGCATCTCCAACAACATCCACAAGCTGCAGGAACATATTCCCGGCGGCGCTCAGGTTCAGTCGGGCTGGACCGGGGACCAGCTCAACATGGACATCGCTGCGATGGGCCAGGCCGTAACCGCAACCATCGACGTGATGGACAACAAGGTGCACCTGCGCGTGCTTCTGCCCGGTATGCTCGGCATGTTCTCGGGCATGATCCAGGCCGGGCTGCAGAAGAAGGGCGGCGTCTTGCTCGAGGATCATAGCAAGGGCTGACCGTCGCCGCTAAGCTGGCGCACAAAAGGGGGCGTCATGCGGCATTTCGCGATCGTCGGTTCGGGACCTGCAGGCTTCTACACCGCGGAGGCGCTCGAAAAGGCCTATGGCGAAGCCGCGCGGATCGACATCATCGACCGCTATCCCGTTCCCTACGGCCTGATCCGCTTCGGCGTCGCGCCCGACCACCAGTCCTTGAAGGCTGTTTCGAAGCGCTACGACAAGACGGCGGACAGCGCGGGCGTCGATTTCATCGGCAATGTCTGCGTCGGCCGCGATGTCTCGGTCGATGAACTGCTGGAAGTCTATGACGCGGTGATCCTCGCCACGGGGGCGCCGCACGACCGCAAGCTCGGCATCCCGGGCGAGGATCTTCCGGGCGTCGTCGGTTCGGCCGAATTCGTCGGCTGGTACAACGGTCACCCGGACTTCGCGGATCTCGACCCGTTCCTCCATGGCGAAGGTGCGGTCGTCGTTGGCAACGGCAATGTTGCGCTCGACTGCGCGCGCATCCTCTCCAAGACCCGCGACGAGTTCGGAGGGTCCGACATCGTCAATCATGCACTGGACGCGCTCGACGGCTCCGCCATCCGCACGATCACCATCCTCGGCCGCCGCGGCCCGCACCAGATCGCCATGACGCCCAAGGAGCTGGGCGAGCTCGGCCACCTCCATGCCGCGGTGCCGGTCATCGACCCCGCCGATTTCCCGCCAGCCGAAGCCGACGAGCCGCTCGAGCCGGGCTTGCGCAAGTCCGTCAGCCTGCTGCGCGGCTTCGCGGACCTCGCGCTGGACAAGCCCAAGCGGATGATCTTCGACTTCTTCGCCAAGCCGCTGCGGGTGGAAGGCGAGGGCAAGGTCGAACGAGTAATCGTCGAGCGCACCGAGCTGGACGAGACAGGCGGCGCTCGCGGCACCGGCGAGATCTACGAAGTCCCGGCTTCGCTGGTCATCACGGCGATCGGCTATTCCACCGCTCCGATCGAAGGGGTGCCGTTTGCGGGCGGCAAGTTCGTGAACGAGGCGGGCCGGATCGCCGAGAGGCTCTATGCCGTCGGCTGGGCGCGCCGCGGCCCTAGTGGGACAATCGGCACCAACCGGCCGGACGGCTATGAAGTCGCGGACCAGGTCGCGGCCGCATTGCCCGCCGGCGGCAGCGGCGACCGCGAGGGCGCGGAGGGGCTGAAGCGCTTGCTCGCCACCCGCGGCGTGATGCCCACCGACTATGAGGATTGGCGAAAGATCGAGGAAACGGAGACCGCCAACGCCCGGCCGGGCAGCCCCCGCGAAAAGTTCGTCCGCCACGAAGACTGGCTGGGCGTCCTGCAGCGCTGATTCACCGGTTGCGCTAAGCGCCACCCCCATCTATCTAGCCCCCGCCTTGGCTCCCGCCGCGACCTGTCGCGACGATAGCGGGTTCCGGTCGGGGAGTAGCTCAGCCTGGTAGAGCACTGTCTTCGGGAGGCAGGGGCCGGAGGTTCGAATCCTCTCTCCCCGACCATCATCCGCAGCACAAGCATGCGGGGCATGCTTGTGACCGGATGATCTTTGCGGATGTCCGGGGACATCCGCCGATAAATCGATCCGCAGCGACCATCCGGTGGATGGTCCGAAGCCGTGATCCTACACGCGGTCGTGGGGCGGCTAAGGCAGATCAAGCATATACGCTCACCAATATCTTAACCCTGTTCGCGTAAGCACAGCGAATGTTCGGCGCTGTTCGACGCCTGCCGCTGTATGGCGCGCTGCCCTTAGGCTGCGCGCTTGCTGCCCTGTGCCCGTCAGGCGCCGCCGCATCCGACACGCGATTTTTCACGCCCGACACGTTCGAATTATCGGGCGACCTGCGCTTCGTCCTGGTCGATGGCGAGCCGAGCTGGGTTGAGGGCGGCTTCGGCAAGCTGCGGTCTGGAAGCGACGGCGGGTCGCGCCTGACCCCGCAGCTCGGCAACGCCAACCTGATCTGGCAGCCGCAATTCACCTGGTCGCTGTCGGCAACCGTGGTCGCGACGATCCAGGGCGGCGAGCGGACCGAAGCGGGCGTGAACCAGGCCTTCCTGAGCTTCCGGCCGATGCGCAGCAGCAGCGGCACCAGTCTGTCGGCCCGTGCCGGGCTGATGTGGCCGCCGGTCAGCCTCGAACATGAAGGCGCCGACTGGCACGTCGGCGACAGCATCACGCCGTCGGCGATCAATAGCTGGATCGGCGAGGAAGTCAGGCCGCTCGCCCTTGAAGGCACGGTGAGTACCAGCATCGGCTCCCACCGGCTTCGCGCGACGGCGGCGGCGATCGCCGCGAACGACACTTCGGGCACGTTGCTGACCTTCCGCGGCTGGGCGCTCCACGACCGCATCACACTCGGCTTTCGGCGCCAACCGCTGCCGCCGCTCGGGGACGACGTCAGCACGTTCCAGCCGCGCTACACCCATCCGCTGATCGACATCCACAGCGGCTTCGCGCACCGGCCCGGCTATTATGCCAAGCTGTCGTGGCAGCCGCCGGTGCCGGTCCGGGTCGACCTGTTCCGTTACGACAATCGCGCCGACCCCGAGGACGTGAACCTCGAGATGGAATGGGGCTGGCGCACGGCCTTCGACAATGTCGGCGTGGTCGCCGATCTGGGCGCCGGAACGACGCTCAAGGCGCAGGCGATGCAGGGGCGGACGCGCATGGGGTTCATGGAAGGCGATCGGCGGTGGATCGACAATCGCTTCCGCTCGGCATTCCTGATGCTGACGAAGCCGGTCGGCCCAATCGGGCTGGCGGTGCGGGGAGAGGCGTTCGGGACCCGCAATCGCGGCTTCCACTGGGACCACGAATATGACGAGCATGGCTGGTCGGCGATGGTCGCCGGAAGCCGCGAATTCGGCCGTTTCACCGGTCTGCTCGAACTACTCCACGTCGCCAGCACCAGCCCGGCGCGCGAACATTCAGACCTCCCCTTTCGGCAGCGGCAGACGCAGCTGCAAATGGGATTACGAACGCGCTGGTAACCACGTCGGTCGTGACGGCGTTTACCGTCGCTGCGTTAATCATCGCCGATGGTGCGTATTATCCTTGGATCCGTCACGGCGCTGGCGCTTGCAGCACCGGCCGTCGCAGCCCCGCTGGCCGTCCGCGTCGTCGACGCGGCGGGCAAGCCCGTGCGCGACGCCGTCGTGACCTTTTATCCCAACGGCCAGGCGCGGGCGCCCCGTGCCGGCGGCCGCTACGTCATCTCGCAGAAGGACCTGCAGTTTCACCCGTTCCTGGCCGTCGTGCCGGTCGGGGCGGAGGTTTCCTTTCCGAACCTCGATAACACCCGGCACCATGTTTATTCCTTCTCGCCGGCCAAAAGGTTCGAGCTGAAGCTGTTCGCCAAGGACCAGTCGCGAGCGGTTCGCTTCGACCGTGCCGGAGTCGTCCCGCTCGGCTGCAACATCCACGACCAGATGACCGCCTTCGTCGTCGTCACCGACAGCGTCTGGACTGCACGCACCAATGCCCAGGGCGTCGCCGCGTTTGCAGACACGCCGGGTGGACCGGGACGAGTCACGGTCTGGCATCCCTATCTGCGGGCGCCGGGCGGCAAGCTGCAGCAGGCGCTCGCCGCCGGCCAGACGCGCCTCAATTTCTCGGCCCGCCTGCGGCCGCCGGCCCCGGCAATGCACACGGATTATTGATGCCGATGGGGCGCTTCCGTTCGCTGAGCACCCGCCTGACGGTGCAGTTCGCCCTGTTGTTCGCAGTGGCGATGCTCGGCGTGTCGGCGGCCCTTTCGACATTCATCGCCGGATCGGCGTCGCGGCACGTTGCCGAGCAGCTGCAATCGTCGGGCGCCGTCTACGACCGGCTGTGGCAGCAGCGCTCGCGCGAGCTCCAGAACGCCGCGCAATTGCTCGCCCGCGACTTCGGCTTCCGGGCCGCGGTTGCAAGCGCGGACGCGCCGACGATCCAGTCTGCGCTCGACAATGCGGCCGCGCGGCTGAAGGTCCGAAGCGCGTTCATCGTCAGCGCCGACGGGCGGGTCACCAGCATCGATGGCGGCATTTCTCCGCGCGAGACGGAACGGCTGTGGGCGCCGCTCGACGAAGGGCGGCTCACCGGCGTGTCGGTCCTCGCCGGGCGCCCGCGCCAGATCGTCGCCGCGCCGGTGATGGCGCCCAACCTCATCGGCTGGGTCGTATTCGCGCCCACTCTCGAGGGCCGGGAGATGCGCAGCCTCGAGCGGCTGTCGGCAATTCCGCTCCACGCGGCCGTGCTCGCGCGAAGCGGCGGCGCCTGGACCGAGGCTGCGGGCAGCGTCTCCGTGCTCAGCCCGCAAGCCGCGGCAAGCGCGGAGCGGCACATGGCGACCGGCGCCACTTTCCAAATGAAGGTCGCTGGCGAGAAATCGATCGTGCTCGCCAAGCCGCTTCCCGCCTTCGCGCCGGGCGAGCGGGCGATGCTGATGCTGACCTATTCGAAGGCACAGGCGCTTGCCGACGCCCGTGTGCTTCAGGCTGCGCTCGCCGTCATGACGTTGCTCGGTCTGCTGCTGATGGGCTTTGCTACCTGGCGGGCGGCGGGGCGCATCACCCAGCCGCTGGCGCGCCTCGACGAAGCTGCCGGCCGGCTCGCAAGCGGCGAGCATGTCCAGGTGCGCGTCCGCGGCAGCGACGAACTCGCGCGCCTCGCCGCCAGCTTCAACGAAATGGTCGGCCGGATCGTCGAGCGCGAGCAGCGCATTACGCAGCTCGCCTTCAACGACGTGCTCACCGGCCTGCCGAACCGGACCATGTTCCACCAGCAGCTCGACCAGCTGTTCCGTACATCCGAAGCCAATGGCAGCCTGTTCGCGCTCCACTGCCTGGACCTCGACCAGTTCAAGGTCATCAACGACACGTTGGGCCATCCGGCGGGCGACGCGCTGCTGATCGAAACCGCGCAGCGGCTGCGCCATGTCGCACGCGGCCACTTCGTCGGCCGCCTCGGCGGCGACGAATTCGTGGTGCTGCAAAGCGTCGGCGTGGACCGCGACGCGATCGATCGGCTGGCTCGCGACATCATTGCCGCGATCACCGTGCCGGTGACGATCGACGGCAATGAATTCGTGCCCTCGACCAGCATCGGCATCGCCATCGCGCCCGACGACGGCCGGGACGGCGGCACCTTGCTTCGCAACGCCGACCTGGCGCTCTACCGCGCCAAGGAAGCGGGGCGGGGCACTTACGCCTTTTTCGAAGAAAGCCTGAACAAGCGCGCTCAGGAGCGGCGCCAGCTGGAAGCCGACCTTCGCCTCGCTCTCGAGCGCGGCGAGTTCGAACTTCACTACCAGCCCTTGTTCGACCTCGAGAAGAACCGCGTCTGCTCGTTCGAGGCGCTGCTGCGCTGGAACCATCCCAAGCGCGGCCAGATCTCGCCCGTCGACTTCGTGCCCGTCGCGGAGGACACCGGCCTCATTGTGGCGATCGGCGCTTGGGTGATCCGCGAAGCCTGCGCCCAGGCCGCGCGCTGGCCGGCCGACGTGCGGATCGCGGTCAACGTTTCACCCGTCCAGTTCCACCGCGGCGCGCTTCACGAAACCATCCTGCGGGCGCTCGCGGCCAGCGGCCTCGAACCCGGCCGCCTGGAAGTGGAAATCACCGAATCAATTTTCCTTGAAGGAAGCGAGACGACGCTGCGCCTGCTCCATGCGCTTCGCACGCTCGGCGTGCGCGTGGCGCTCGACGATTTCGGCACCGGCTATTCGTCGCTCAGCTATTTGCAGAGCTTCCCATTCGACAAGCTGAAGATCGACCGCAGCTTCATCCACAATCTGCTGACACGGGATGGGGCTAGCGCGATCGTCCGCGCCATCACCGAATTGGCGCACGCGTTGAACATCGAAACGACCGCGGAAGGCGTCGAGGAGACGGCGCAGCTGGTCGAACTGCGGGCGCACGGCTGCTCGTCGGTGCAGGGCTTCCTGTTCGCCGAGCCGATGACGGTGTCCGATGTCGAGCAGCTGTTCCGCGACGACCGCTTGGGCATCCGCAACGTCGCCTAGGCCAACGCGCTCCGGTCCACCTCGTCGATCCGGGTGCAGCCGGTCAGCGCCATTGCGACCCGCATTTCCGCTTCGATCAGCTGCAGGACGTGCGCAACGCCCGCTTCGCCGCCGCCTGCAAGCGCATAGGCCCAGGCGCGGCCGAGAAGGACGAAATCGGCGCCGAGCGCGAGCATGCGCACCACATCCAGGCCTGACCGTACGCCGCTGTCGGCAAGGATCGGCATGATCCCGCCAAGCGCGTCGGCAATCGCCGGCAGCGCCCGAGCGCTCGACAATGCGCCGTCTAGCTGCCGGCCGCCGTGATTGGAGACGACGATCGCATCCGCCCCGCTGGCCGCCGCTTGGCGGGCATCATCGGGGTCGAGGATGCCCTTGATGATTAGCGGGCCCTTCCATTGCTCGCGCACCCAGGTCACGTCCTTCCACGTGACCGATGGATCGAAATTGGCGTGGATCCAGGCCTGGAAGTCGCTGAGCGGCGCCTTCGACCCGACGATCGGCTCGAGGTTGCCGAGGCTGTGCGGCTTCCCGTGCAAGCCGACGTCCCACAACCATCCCGGCCGCGACGCGAGTTGGACCGCCCGCCGCAGCCCGGCGCCTGCAGCTCGCGCATCGCGATAACGCGAGCCCGGCACCGCGAGGTCGACGGTTAGGACGAGCGCCTCACAGCCAGCCTCACGCGCGGTGTCGATCATCTGAGCGACGAAGCCGCGGTCCTTCACGAAATAGAGCTGGTACCAGGGGACGTTCCCTAACCGGGCGACTTCGCGAAGCGAGCAGGCGCCGACCGTCGACAGCGCGAAAGGAACGTTTGCGGCAGCCGCGGCTCGCGCTGCCTGGACCTCCCCGCGGCGGGCGTAGAGCCCGGCGAGGCCGACCGGCCCGAGGCCAACCGGCATCGCCCAACGCTTGCCGAACAGGTCGGCGGAAAGGTCGATGTTCGACACGTCGCGCAGCACCCGCTGCTTCAGCGCGATCGCCTGAAGGTCGTCGACATTCCGCCGCAGCGTCGCTTCGTCGTACGAACCGCCGTCGAGATATTCGAACAGGAAGTGCGGCAGCCGCGCCCTTGCCAAGGCCCGATAGTCACTCGCAGAGGCGGCTTTGCTTCGCGTCACTTAGCCTCCCGTTCACTGTTCCCTGCTACGCCCGCAAGCGCCGCAACAATCGTTAGTCGGCAAGGGGGCATTCGGAAACCGTGACGCGTTTCGTCAATCTCTATTTGCTCGTGAGCGGCGGGCTCGCCGGCCTGGCGCTGGCGATACCCTCGCTGGTGGTGATGGGGCTGTTCCTGCTCATCCTGCCCGGGCTCATCCTCGGCCTCGCCCCGACGGCATTCATGTGGGGCCTGGGCTTTGCGCTTCCCTGGTACGCGGTTCGCCCGGTCCTCGGCGACTATCTGGCGATCGTCCCGGCTGCGCTGATCGCCGCGGCCATCTTCTGGTTCATCCCGCAAGCCGGCATCGCCGAGAGCAAGGCACGGCTTTCCGCCTCTCTGCAGCCGGAACTGATCCCCGCGCAACCGATCCGGCTGGCCGGCCACATCCTTCTGTCCAGCTCGGGCATGGCGACCGAAAAAGGTGCACGAGGCGCTCCTTACGACCAAGCCGAGATCGCGCGGCGGCCATATGTCTGCGACGCCGTGTGCGCTGCTCTGCTGGCGACACCCGGTGTCGAGAGCGTGACGGTGAATAGCGACCAGCGGCCGGGGGACGGGGGCGCTCAGATGAGCGCCCATGCGCGTACATTCCGCCTCGTTCCCAAATCGGAATGTTCGGGGCCGAGCGTTCGTCCCACCAACCCTGATCAGCTCGGGCTGACCCAGGGCGCCGGCGGCGCCTCGCGTGCCCGGATCCGGCGGCTGTTGTCCCGGCCCTTGCAGGCGGAATGGGATGTTCGCCTTTCCACGAAGGAATGCATCGTCGCCGAGGCGCCTCGCACCCAGCACGATTTCGTCATCCGCAAGCACAGCTACCGGAACTTCGAAAGCGAATCGCCGCGCGAATCAAGATGGTCTCTCGGTGCGCTTCCAGTCTCTGTGGACATGCTGGAAATTGCCCAGGCAGATGGGCGCATCCTGCTTCGCAAGATGCTCGCGCGTACGTCGATGCTTCAGGCGCCCCTCAACATCGGCACCGCAGGCGATCTCCAGAGCTTCCACTTCAAGTGGTCACGCAAGGACCTGTCGAACGGCAAACGGTATGAATCCTTCAACGCCAACCAGCTGCTCGCCGATCACAGCACGCTGCGCACGGAGGTCGACTTCGCAACGGTGATGCAGGACTCGCGCGATCGGCTGGCCCATGCGCTTGCCGACCCTGCGCTCCCGGCCTCCGACCCGGCATTCCAGCTCGCGGGTCCGTGGATGAACTCGCTGGACGGGCAGGAGGTCAGCGACGCCGACCGCGCACTTGTGGCGACGCTCATCCGCGACCCGCGCGTGACGAAATTCGACGGCCTCCATTATGCGATCAAGGCGATGGGCGAGAGCGCCGCAGAGCTGCGTGCACCAATGATCGAACGTATTGCCTCGACCGATCTGACAGCCTCGGACCGGCCGCGCGATATTGGCCGGGTCATCGCTTCGCTGCCGCCAGGCACATTCGCTTCGTTGACCGATCCGGAGAAGGCGATCCTCGCCGACCCGGCCCGGCGCGTGCTCGCCGCCGGATTGATCTCGCGCCAGGCCGATCGCGGTCCTGCCGCGGTGCCGCTGCTGCTCGACATCCTGAAATATCACCTGCGCGAAATCGCGCGGGAGAGGGCCGAATCTGCGGGCGCCTCAGACAATATGATCCCGGTCGATCGCGTCCGCATGGCATTGTGCCTGATGGGGCCGGAAGCCGCATCTGCACTCCCCGCCATCGAACGCCTGGCAGCCGAGGGGCTCGTGGATCAGCGCTTTGCGGACAGCCGCGAATGGCAGCTGATGCTCGCGCGCTTGGGCAAGCCTGTCACTTCGATCCCGAAGCCGGGCAACCTCTCCGGCACCGAAGCCAATTTCCATCGCAACCTTCAGGAACGGCTGGACCGCTTCAAACCCGACAGGTGCGGGCCGCAGTGGAGCTAATCTAGCTCGCGAAGCTCGGGTCGAGCCGGTACGCCTTTCGCTTCAGCGCCGGCCAGGCGAGCAGGTTGGCCGCCATGGCGACCCCCACTTGCCCCTGCTGAGCGGTGATCTCCGGCGCGCCCTGCGGCGGGTTGTTGATATTCTCCCCGGCCGACAGGGCCATGATCTGCGCCTGGCACGCGCGTTCCAGGAAGTAGAGGCGCACGAAGCACTCGCCGACGGTCTTGCCGACCGCGAGCGTGCCATGGTTGCGCAGGATCATCGCATTCCTGGTGCCGAGGTCGGCGACCAGCCGCTCGCGTTCGTCGAGGTCGACCGCAACGCCTTCATAATCGTGGAAGGCGACGTCGCCGCGCACCAGCATCGCCGTCTGCGTCAGCGGCAGCAGCCCCTCGTTGTGGGCCGAGACCGCCTGTCCGGCGGGCGTGTGGAGGTGCATGACGGCATGCGCATCCTCGCGCGCCATGTGGAGCGCCGAGTGGATAGTGAAGCCGGCGGGGTTGGTGATGAACGGCGTCGGGTCGACCGGGTTGCCGTTGACATCGACCTTCACCAGCGAACTGGCCGTCACTTCCTCGAACATCAGATTGTACGGGTTGAGCAGGAAATGATGCTCCGGGCCCGGAATACGCGCCGAAAGGTGCGTGAAGATCAGGTCGTCCCAGCCATAATAAGCGACCATGCGATAGGCGCAGGCGAGATCGACGCGGATCGCCCATTCCTCGTCGCTGACCTTGCCCTGGAGCGAGGGAATGTCGACGCTGTCGAGCGCCTTCATCTCGGCCATTCCGCGATTGATGCTGTCGACTCGGTTCATGCGGGCACCTGCTGCCTGTCGGGATGGGCTGCTGCGAATGCTTCCAGCTTGTTGGCATTCTCCTCGGCGCGCAACAAGGTCGGATAAGCGTCCAGCGGCACGTTGAAGCGACGCGCATTGTACAGTTGCGGGATCAGGCAGACGTCGGCGCCTGTCGGCCCGTCGCCGAAGAGGAACTTGCCGGCACGGTCGTTGGCCATGGCTTCGAGTGCGGGCAGGCCCTCGTTGATCCAGTGCGCATACCAGCTGTCGGTCTGCTCCTGCGAAGCGCCGAATTCGCTCTTTAGATATTTGAGCACGCGCAAATTGTTGAGCGGATGGATGTCGCACGCGATCGTCATCGCCATGGCGACCACATGCGCGCGGGCTTCCGCTGCGACGGGGATCAGCGGCTGGTTGGGGTAGCGAAGGTCGAGATAGTTGATGATGGCCAGGCTCTGCGTGAGCCGGTGGCCATCGATCTCCAGCATCGGGACCAGCCCTTGCGGGTTCAGGGCTTTATATTCGTCCGACTTCTGCTCGCTTTCCAGCAGGTTTACCGGGCGCTGCTCATAATCGACGCGCTTGAGGTTCAGGGCGATCCGCACGCGATAGGCGGCGGACGATCGATAATAATCGTAAAGGATGATCCGGCTCATGGCCGGCGCTTACGCGGATGCAAGGAAGGGCGCTATCACTTCCGGCGGAACCCGGATCGGCCGCCCGCTCGCTTTGTCGATAATGGCCCAATGAGTGCGGGCGCGAACGCAGACTTTCCCATCGGCGTTCACGAACTCGACGAAGCGATCGAACCGCGCACCCTGCGGCGCATCGCCGACCCAGGTGCGCCCCGTCACCTGGTCGCCCTCAATCGCGGCGCGAAGGTAATCGATCTCGTGCCGGACCACGACCCAGAAGTAAGCGGCGTCATGCGCCGGATCGGCAAGGCTGCGCCAATGCTCGACCGCAACTTCCTGAATCCACTGCACCCAGACCGCATTGTTCACGTGCCCAAGTTCGTCGATGTGCTCCGCCCGCGCGGTGAACTCACGCTCGAAGATGGGGCGGCTCATTGCACCTGCGTCAGGATGAAACCGTAAGTCTCGGCGATCTCGTGCAGCTTCTCCCAGCGCCCCGACTTGCCGCCATGCCCCGCGCCCATGTTGATTTTGAGCAGCAGCAGGTTCTGGTCGGTCTTATAGGCGCGGAGCTTCGCCGCCCACTTCGCCGGTTCCCAATAGGTGACGCGCGGGTCGGTGAGGCCGCCGGTGATCAGCAGCGGCGGATAATCCTGCGCCTTCACCTGGTCGTAGGGCGAGTAACTGCGGATGGTATTGAACGCCGCTTCGTCGGTGATCGGATTGCCCCATTCCGGCCACTCGCCCGGGGTCAGCGGAAGCGTGTCGTCGAGCATGGTGTTGAGCACGTCGACGAACGGCACGTCGGCGACCACGGCGCCCCACAGGTCGGGATCGCTGTTGACGACCGCGCCCATCAGCTCGCCGCCTGCCGATCCGCCGTTGATGGCGATGCGGCCCGGCCTTGTGAACTTCGCTTCGGCCAGCCCTTTCGCGACATCGACGAAGTCGTTGAACGTGTTGGTCCGCTTGTTCAGCTTGCCGTCGAGAAACCATTGGTGGCCGAGGTCGTCGCCGCCGCGGATGTGGGCGATCGCGCAGGCCCAGCCGCGGTCGAGCAGGCTGATGCGGTTCGAGTTGAACACCGGCGGGATGGCGTGGCCGTAGGCGCCATAGGCATAGAGGAACAGCTTGCCTTCGCCGTCCTTCTCGAACCCGCGCTTGTAGACGACCGACACCGGCACCTTCGCACCGTCGCGCGCGTCGACCATCAACCGCTCGGTCGCATATTGCGACGCGTCGTAGCCGGATGGGATCTCCTGCACCTTCAGCACCTCGAGTGCGCCGGTCTCGGGCTTGTAGTCGTAGGTCGTCATCGGCGTGACCATCGACGAATAGCCGAGGCGATAGCTGGCGGGCGCGAACTCGGGATTGCCGTGGAAGAAGGCGCTGTAGCTCGCTTCTGCGAACGGGATCCGCGTCTCCTCGCCGGCGTAGGTCCGCAGCACCAGCTGGTCGAGGCCATCGACCCGGCTGCTGATCGCCAGGTGATCGCGGTAGGAGGTTACCCCCGTCAGATAGACACCGTCGGAACCCTCGATGACGGTCCGCCACTCGCCCGGGCTCGCAATGTCCGCTTTCGCGAGCCGGAAGTTCACATGGTCATCGTTGGTGTGGATCCACAATTTCCCGTGCGCCACGTCGACATGATATTCGCGGTTCGCCTTGCGCGGCGAGATCAGGGTCAGCGGCTGCGACGGGTCGTCGGCTGAAACGAAGCGCACTTCGCTCGTCGCATTGTCGCCCGTGGCAACGAAGATCAGGCTCTTGTCCTGCGATTTTCCGAGGCCGACCGTAAAGCCGAGCTCTTCGGTTTCCTCATAGATGGTAACGGCTTCATCGGCGGGGCGGCCGAGCCGGTGGTAACAGGCGCGGTAGCTTCGCCAATTGTCGTTGACCTCGGTGAACACGACGCCGCCGCTGTCGCTCGACCATAAAGGCTGGCCGATGCCGACCTTGGTCACCGTGTCGATGTCCTCGCCCGTCGCAAGGTCGCGAATGCGGAGCTCGAACCGCTCCGACCCATCGTAATCGGCTAACGTCGCCAGCAGCTTGCCGTCCGGGCTCACTTCCAGCGCGCCGAGCCGGAAATACTCACGCCCTTCCGCTTCGGCCGGCTCGTCGAAGATGACCTGCTCGTCCGACCCGTCGAGCTTCTTGCGGTACCAGCTGCGATATTGCGCGCCGGGCTTGAATGCCCACCAGTAGAGGAAGTCGCCGTCCTTCAGCGGAACCGAACTGTCGTCTTCCTTGATCCGGCCCTTCATCTCTTCGAACAAGGTGTCGAGCAGCGGCTGGTGCTGTCCCTTCCACTGATCGAAATAAGCGTTCTCGGCCGTCAGATAGGCGAGCACGTCCTCGTCGCCGACGTCCGGATAGTTGGGGTCGCGCAACCAATGCCACGGGTCCTCGATGGTCACGCCGTGGCGTTCGTAGCTGTACGGGCGCTGCGCGGCGGTCGGCGGGCTTGGCATTTGTGCGGGCTTGTCCATGCCCGAGCGAAAGCAAGAGCGCCGCGACGCGTCCACCCCTAATCCGCAAACCGAGCCCGCGCCGCGCCGGCCCAATGTTGGGAATTTTTCCCGCAACGGCCGTGGCGCGCTTTCCCAATCTGCACCGGACCAAATGAAAAAACCGCAGTTCTGCGCCATTGGCACATTGTTTGAATAGTGCAGGCTACGACCCGCATGAAGCGGGAAATGAAAAGGGGAATTGAAATGATCCAGTCTTCGCTCAAGCGCTCGCTCGTCGCCATCGCCGCCGCTCTTGCCATGAGCAGCGTCGCCGTCGGCGCCGCCGTCGGCCCGGCCCAGGCCGCCAGCACCAGCGTTGAAGTCCGTGCATAAGCTGCAGCCGGCGTCGGCGACGCGCCAGGCCCATAAGTCCGCGGCGACCAAGATCCCGGCGCAGGTTTTCGGTGTCATGGCGCTGACCAGTCTCGGCACCTTCGCGACTCTCGCGGGGACGTACAGCCTGTTCTTCTGATCGGCGCAGCCAAGGCGCCTGGCGCCGATCAGGAGATGATCGGCAAGAGGAGGGTTATCGTTCGTCCTGCCGGGTCTCCATCCGGTCGCGCAGAGCGCTGAGCATCACCAGGCCGGCCGCCGCTGCCGCGATCGGCAGCATCAGCGGGTTTGTCTGTGCCTGGAGCAGCAGGCTGGTCTTGCGGACGAACACATCCTGGTCGCCGCGCGTGTCGCCATCCTTCCTGGGCGCATCGAGATTGTCGCGCATGACCGGATCGCCGGGGTCGCCGGGCTTCTGCTGGATCTCGACGCCGAACTGCTCCATCGCAAAATCCGTCAGGCGCGGCGCCACCCGGCCGGCGAGCGAGATCAGCCAGCCGCTTCCGCCGACATAGATGTGGCGGCGCTGGTGTTCGCAGGCGAACAGGATCGCATCGGCAACCAGCTTTGGATCGTAGAGCATCGGCGGCAGGCGCGGCGGCTCGTCCATGTAATTGCGTGCATGCTCAGGGTAGGGCGTGTTGATCGAGCCTGGCTTGATCAGCGTGACGGATACCGGCGCGCCATCGCGCTCCAGTTCCATGCGCAGGGCGTCGGTCGCCGCCTGCACCGCTGCCTTGGTGGCCGAATAGGGCCCCTGGTAGATCATCGCCCGGTCGCTGAGCACCGATCCCATGTTGACGATCGCGCCGGCGCCGCGGGCGCGCAGGTGCCGAGCCGCCGTCAGCGATCCCATCAGAAGCCCGTGATAATTGACGTCGAAGATCCGGCGGTGGTCCTCCATCGGCACTTCTTCCATGCTGCCGTAGGTGGCGGCGGCCGCGTCGTTGACCCAGCTGTCGAAGCCGCCGAACCGCTCGATCGCCGTTTGCGCGATCCGCTCGACGTCCGCCGGGATTGATACGTCCGCGACGCATACCGCGGCTCGGCCCCCGGCGGCCTCGATCTCCGCTTGTGCTTTCTCCAATGCTTCGCGGTTGCGCGATGCAAGCACCAGCGCGGCGCCGCGCCGGGCGGCCTCCAGCGCAGTCGTAAGGCCGATGCCGCTGCTTGCACCGGTGATGACAATCACTTGTTCTTCTAAAGGCTTGAGCCGAACCATCGTGCACCTCTCCCAAACCCAAGCGGCTGAGGCGGGCAGGGGTTCCTACCGACTTTCGGGCTGGTGCCGTGAGCGGTGGGCCCTTCAAGAAACTGCCGCGGTAGACTAGCTGAGGGGCAAGGGAGCCAAGCCATGTCCACCTATGCCGATCGCCTCAAAGCCCTTCGCGAGCAGCTCAAAGCCGACCGCCTCGACGGCTTCGTCGTTCCGCTGACCGATGAGCATATGAGCGAATATGTCGGCAGCTATGCCCAGCGGCTTGCCTGGCTGACCGGCTTCCAGGGCTCGGCAGGCGCCGCCGTCGTGCTTCCGGAGGAAGCCGCCATCTTCGTCGACGGCCGCTACACGCTGCAGGTTCGCAGCCAGGTCAGCGCCGACGAGTGGAGCTACCAGTCGGTGCCGGAAACCAGCACCACGCAATGGCTCGAAGAGCATGCGCCGGAAGGCGCGCGGATCGGCTACGATCCCTGGCTCCACACCCGGGACTGGGTGAAGAAAGCGAAGGACGCGCTCGCCAGCCGCGGCGCCGAACTGGTCCCCGTCCGCCACAATCCGATCGACCGCGTGTGGGCCGACCGCCCTGAAGCGTCAAAGGCTCACCTGGTCGTCCAATCCGACGAGCATGCCGGCAAGTCGGCCGCCGAGAAGCGGACCGAGGTCGGCGACTGGCTGGCCAGGCACAAGGCCGACGCCGCCGTGCTCTCCGCGCTCGACTCGATCGCCTGGGCTTTCAACATCCGCGGAGCGGACGTCAGCCGCACGCCGGTCCCGCTCGCTTATGCGCTCGTCCACGCCGACGGCACCGCCGATTTGTTCGTCGCCTCGGAGAAGGTCGGTTCCGAAGTGCGCCAGCATCTCGGCAACGGCGTCCGGCTGCACGAGCGCGCCGATTTCGAAGGGGCGCTCAGCGAGCTCGGTGGCAAGACCGTCGTCGTCGATCCCGAGCGGGCCGTCGCTGCCATCTTCGATGCGCTGGAGCGCGCCGGCGCCAAGGTGCTGCCGCTGCGCGATCCGACGATCCTTCCGAAGGCGATCAAGAATCCGGTCGAAATTGCCGGCCAGCGTGCGGCCCAGGCCCGCGACGGCGCGGTCATTTCCAAATTCCTTCGGTGGATCGACGAGGAAGCGCCCAAGGGCGAGGTAGACGAGCTGAAAGCGTCCGATCACCTCGAAGCGCTTCGCCGTGAGAATCCGGAGCTTCGCGATCTCTCTTTCGACAGCATCTCCGGCGCGGGGCCGAACGGCGCCATCGTCCATTACAAGTCGAGCGAGAAGACCAACCGCAAGCTCGAAGCCGGCACGCTCTACCTGATCGATTCAGGCGGGCAGTATGTCGATGGCACGACCGACATCACCCGCACGGTGCCGATCGGTGAGCCGACGGACGAGATGCGCGACCGCTTCACCCGCGTGCTCAAGGGCCACATCGCCATCGCCACCGCCGTGTTCCCGAGGGGCACGCGCGGCACCCAGCTCGACAGCTTTGCCCGGCGCCCATTGTGGGATGCTGGCGTCGATTATGCTCACGGCACCGGTCACGGCGTTGGCAGTTTCCTCTCGGTCCATGAGGGCCCGCAGCGCATTTCCCCGGCCGGCAGCGCACAGGCGGGCGGCGACGAGCCGCTGCAACCGGGGATGATTCTCTCCAACGAGCCAGGTTATTACAAGAGCGGCGAATACGGCATCCGCATCGAGAATCTGGTGCTCGTCGTCGAGCGTAAGATCGAAGGCGCCGAGAAGGAGATGCTGGGCTTCGAGACCTTGACCTTCGCTCCCATCGACCGCCGCCTGGTCGACCCGCGCATGCTCGATCCCGAAGAGCTGAGCTGGCTCAACTGCTACCACGCCGAGGTGCTGGAGAAGATCGGACCGAGCCTATCTGGCGCGGACCTCGATTGGCTGCGCCAGGCCTGCGCCCCCATCGAGGTCGAATGACAGAGGCGCGCTCGCTCGCAGACTTCCCGATCCATCTCGGCCTCGGCGCCAGCGCCGTTGCCGAACCGCAGTTCAGCGGGATGGACTGGTACGAAGCTTATGCGGAGCGCCACGCGGAGGACATGGACGAAGGGCGGCTGGTCAGCTTGTTCCGCTTCGACGAGCCCTGGACGAGCTGGGAAATGCACCCCCACGGCGAAGAGGTGGTCCTGTGCCTGGAAGGCCGCATGACGCTCCATCAGGAAAACGCGGATGGGTCGGCGGGAAGCGTCGAGCTCGGCTCGGGAGATTATGTGATCATTCCGCGCGGCACCTGGCACACCGCCGATTGCGACGGATCCGTGACGGCGCTGTTCATTACGGCGGGGAAGGAAACCGAGCACCGGCCGCGCTGAGCGGAAGCTAGCTTCGGAGGCGCGCCAACAGTCCCGGGCGCGCGATCGGTTCGAAATTGCCGCCCGCGCTTTCGGGATCCAGCGCTTCGGTCTTCGCGACTTTCTTCTCGATGAGATTGGGGCGATCGGGCTCGACCGTGACGAGGCCGCGGCCCTTGCTGCTTGCGAAGGAGTCGATCGTCGCGATCAGCGAACCAGTGTCGGCAAAGCGCGCGGCAATCTTGTCCACGCCGACGCCGAGATGTTCGGCCAGCAGGTCGCAGCGCAGGCGGGCGATCGCGTCCTCGACGTCCGGGCGGCCGGCGGAATCGATCATCAGGTCGCATTCGCTGTCGAGGCCCATCGACCGGTTGTTGAAATTCGCCGAACCAACCCGGAACTGCCGGTCGTCGACGATCATGATCTTGGAATGAACGTAGATCGGCTCGCGCTCCTCGCTCACAGGATAATAGATGCGCATCCGGTTGTTCGGATCGTGCCGGCGAATACTGTCCAGGAGCTCGGCACGCGCTGGGCTCATCACCTCGTCGTCAAGCCAGCCGCGGCCGCTTGACGGGTTGACGATCACGAACTCGGGCGGGTCGTCCTCCTGGAGGCGCTCGGCGATGGCTTCGGCGATGACGCGCGACGCGAAATATTGGTTCTCGGCATAGACGAAGCGCTTCGCCTCGCGGATCATCTTCAGGAACAGCGCCTCGATCTCGCGGATCGCAGCCTTGCCGTCATATTCTGCACGGGTGCGGGCGATGGCGATCTCGACGTCCCGAAAGTCGGTCTGGAGCTGTTCGGGCCATGGGTCGCCGCTCGCACGCGGCGGATGGATCGGATCGCCCCCCGCCGCCTTCCACCGTTCGCGCGAAAGGTCGCCGAGCGCGGCAGCGACGGCGGAATCCACCGCCATGCTGGCGTCGTGCCAGGGATCGTAGCGGCGGTTGGTCGTCGGCCGGCGGCGATGGTCGTCGCCGTCGACATGGCCGCGTGTGTCCCAGCGTTCCGCGGTCATGTCGATGCCGCCGCAAAAGGCGAGCTTGTCGTCGATCACGACGATTTTCTGGTGGTGGCTGGCGCCGGTCGCGTGGGCGCCGTCGAGCTTGAAATGGATTTGCTTGCTGGAAGCCCAGCGCAGCAGCCGCAAGGCGGTCGTCCCGCGGCCGAGCAGGCTGATCGCGCCGACGTCCCACTTGAGGATGTAGATTTGCAGGTCCGGGCGCTTCTTCGGCAGCCAGGAAAGGAACTTGCCGAGTTCGGTCGGGGCGCCGTCGTCCGCATCATAGTCGAGGCAGATGCGCGTATCGAAGTCCCAGCCGATCAGCAGGATCTGCTTTTCCGCCCGCATCATCGCCTGACGCGCAATGCGGAAATAATCGGCGGCATCGACGATCAGGCTGGCGCGCCTGGCCTCCTCCGTCCGCCACTGCGTCGGGCTCTCGGCGTTCGCCTTCTTCGGTGGGGCTTTGCCTGCTCCCTTCCTGTCTATCCCGCCCGGCATTCAAACTCACCCCTGACCAGCGGTCGACGCGCCCTCTTGGAACGCGGGTTGTGCCGCTCTCGTTGCTACGAAGCAATGAACGATGTGAAGAAACCGGCGACGGCCGCGGCGAGAGCAGCGGCTTGGGCTGTGCACGCCTTTTCGGCGACCGGCGCGGTGCTGGCGCTCTTCGCGACCTTCGCCGTTTTCGATCAGCGGTGGACCGAAGCGATGCTGTGGCTCTTCGCAGCCCTGGTCGTGGACGGCGTCGATGGAAGCCTGGCGCGGGCGGCCAGGGTGAAGGAACTGGCCGGGCGCGTGGACGGCGACGCGCTGGACCTCGTCATCGACTATCTGAACTACGTCTTCGTGCCGTCGCTGTTCATGATCCAGGCGGGGCTTCTGCCGCCCGCTTTTGCCTTGCTCCTGGCCGCGCTGATCCAGCTGTCATCGCTCTACGTCTTCGCACGACGCGACATGAAAACGGCCGACAATTATTTCCGGGGGTTCCCGGCGCTGTGGAACATCGTTGCGCTGTACATTTTCGCAGCGGGCGTTGGACCGGCAGCCGCCGCCATCATCGTCCTCGTTCTTGTGGCGCTCACCTTCGCGCCGGTGCACGTCGTGCACCCCTTCAGGGTGCGGGACTTCGGATGGTGGCTGCCGGCGCTGTCCTTGCTGTGGGCCCTATCCACCCTCGCCTTGCTGTTCCAAATCCCGGACGAGATGCGGCAGCCGCTGTTCATCGCCTCTTCCGCATCTGCTATCGTGCTGGTGGGGATGGGCTTGCTGCGGACGGTGCACGGCGATTTACGGCTTCGGCAGTCCCCGCAACGGCCTCAAGACGGAAATGGTGCTGCCGGTGAGGATTGAACTCACGACCTCAGCCTTACCAAGGATGCGCTCTACCACTGAGCTACGGCAGCACTGTCTGGAGGACGCGCGGCCTATGGCCAAGGCCCCGCCGCGCTGTCAAGGAAAAGGGCGTGAAAGAGAAAGACGAAAAGGCTGAACGGCTTGCCGCCGCCCTGCGCGAGAATCTGAGGCGCCGCAAAGCCCAGGTTCGCGCCGCAGAGGAAGCCCGCAAGGATCCGGATCAGCCGTAATCGGCTTCCAGCAAGCCTTCGATGACATGGTGCTGGATGATGGGCTCGAGCTCGTCGGCGATCCGGCAGGTCAGATGGTTCCGAACCACGGCCGGCAAAGCGTCATAATAGGCCTTCGTCACCTGTAGGTCGTGATGATTGGCGTTGGTCGCGTCTGGCGCGTCGACGCCGACGACCAGCACCGGCCGCGCCTGGTTCGACCGGTTCGCGGTTCCGCGGTGGATGGTCAGCGCGGAGCGTGCTGAAATGTCGCCGCGCTGCGGCAGCTTCTGGACCGCGCGGTCAATGTAGCGCTGCCATAAGGACTTGTCGGGGAACATGTCGTCCTTAGCGCCGGTGATGTCGTCCCACTGCGTCCCGAGCGCGATTTCGAACGGCCCGTGTTCCGGACGGGTATCGACGGTGGTGAGATTGAAGGCGAGGCTGTTCAGCCGTCGGCCGGTCACCGTTGCGTCCGGCGCCTTGAAATCGCGGTGCCACGGCTGGTCCGCGGCGCCCGGGAATGGAATGTCGAAGCCGATCTCGACGATGCGATAATCCTTGGTCAGCACCGATTCGCAGACTGCGACGAACCAGGGGTGACTGGCGATCTCCACGAAGCCGCGGATCCGCTCCGGCTGTGTCTCGACGTACCAGCGCTCGGGGCCACGCGGCAGCGCGCCGCCGGGCACCTGCCGCGCTTCCTCGTAGAGCGTCATCACGTCTTCGTAGAGGCGGTCGGCAAAGTCGGCGGAAAAGGCGCCCTTCAGCCCGATGATGCCGTCGCCGTAGAGGCCGCCCATGATCTCGGCGACGTCATATTCGTTGTTCACGCAATCGCTCCCGTGAGTCGCGGAGGTGAACCTATCACCGGCGGCTTGCCATGCGAGTGGCATTCGGCTTGGGGAGCGGGCCCATGCGATTTTTCTCCGACAATGCGGCTCCCGCGCACCCGAAGGTGCTGGACGCCATCGCCGCCGCCAACCGGCTCGACACCGCTTATGATGGGGACGAGTGGAGCCGGCAGCTCGATGCCGCCTTCTCCAACCTGTTCGGCACCGAGGTTCGCGCCTTCTGGGTAACCACCGGCACGGCAGCCAATTGCCTTGCCCTGGCGGCGCTGTGTCCGCCGTACCGATCGGTCCTGTGCCACCGCGAGGCTCATATCGAAAATGACGAGGCCGGCGCGCCGGGCTTTTTCACCGGTGGCGCCAAGCTGAACCTGCTCGGCGGAGAGGGGGCGAAGATCGCACCCGACGCGGTCCGCGAAGCGATCGGCCGCATTCGCAGGGACGTGCACCAGGTCCAGCCGGCGGCGATCTCCATCACAAACGCGACCGAATATGGCCTCGCCTACCGCGCCGCCGAAGTCGCGTCGCTCGGCCAAGTCGCGCGGGAGCATGGCCTTGCGCTGCACATGGACGGCGCTCGCCTCGCCAACGCGCTGGCGAGCACCGGCGAGACTCTCGCCGATACGACTTGGCGCGCCGGCGTCGACGCCTTGTCGTTCGGCTTCGTCAAGAATGGCGGGCTCAATGCCGAGGCGCTGATCCTGTTTAGAACCGAGCTTGCCGACCAGGTGGCGGTGCGGCGCAAGCAGGCGGGGCATCTGCTTTCGAAGGGCCGCTATCTGGCCGCGCAACTGCTGGCGATGATCGAAGACGGCCTCTGGCTCGACAACGCTCGTGCCGCCAATGCCGCGGCCCAGCAAATCGCCGGCGCAGCGCCCGACCGCCTCGTTTATCCGGTCGAAGCGAACGAGATCTTCCTCAAGGCCAGCACCGAGGAAGCGGCGCACCTCCGCGGCCTCGGCTTCGATTTCTACGACTGGGCGCCGGGTGAGATCCGGCTGGTGACCAGCTGGGACCAGAAGGGCGAAGCACTCGATCGCCTCGCCGCTGCCATCGCCTCGCTGTGAGCGAAGTGCACGGGTCGACGTTCAGGTCAATCGTCCTTCCCTTCATCATCTTCACGGCGATCTGGGGCTCCACCTGGATCGTCATCCGCGACCAGCTCGGCACCGTGCCGGCGCATTGGTCGGTCGCTTACCGGTTCGTACTGGCGACTCTTGCCATGGCATCGCTGACGCTGTGGAAGGGCGACAGCCTGCGCCTACCCGCCGCCGGCATGGTGATCGCTTTGGCGATGGGCTTCTTCCAGTTCGTCGTGAACTTCAACGCCGTGTACCTGGCGGAACATCATATCACGTCTGGGCTGGTCGCCACGGTCTTCGCGCTGCTCGTCATCCCCAACAGCCTGCTCGCCTGGGCCTTCCTCGGCCAGCGACCGAACGCACGTTTCGTGTGGAGCTCGCTGATCGCGATTGGCGGCACGGCGCTGCTGTTTGCGAACGAGCTGCGGGCGCATCCCGCACGAAGCGGCGACATCCTGCTGGGCATCGGCCTGACGCTGATCGGCATCCTTGGCGCATCCGTCACCAACGTGTTCCAGGCTCGTGAGGAGGTGAAGCGCTTCCCACTCTTCACCTTGCTCACTTATGCGATGGGCTTCGGCGCTCTGATCGACGGCGCCATCGCCTTTGCCGCTTCTGGGCCCCCGGTGTTCGACCCGCGCCCCGGCTACTGGCTCGGTCTCGGCTATTTGGCAGTCTTCGCCTCGGCACTCGCGTTCAGCCTCTACTTGCCTGTGGTGCGGAAAATCGGCCCCGGCAAAGCCGCTTATTCAAGCGTCCTCGTGCCGATCATCGCGATGAGCTTTTCGACCTGGCTTGAAGGCTATCGCTGGACCCCCCTCGCGGCGGCCGGCGCCGCACTGGTGCTTGGCGGAATGCTCGGTGCGCTCAGCCGTGACCGAGTGAAGGTGCCGGCTCCGGACGCCGCCTGAATGCGTTGAAGGCGCATGCCTTCGACCGTCATCCGCCGTTTCGTCTACTGCCCGGACAATTGCGAGCTGTGGGTCGAGTTCAACAGCGGGCGCCGTTACGTCTATTCGGACGTCCCGAGCGAGGTTGCGGATACCTTCCGCAGCGCCTTCGCTAAGGGCGTCTACTTCAACACTCGGATCCGCGACCGCTTTGCGTGCCGAGAAGTGCCGCACGAAGAGGCGCCCGAGGAAGCGACGGGACGCTAGCGAGCAGTCCAGTCGATCCGCTCGATGTGCCAGCGGCGCTGCGCCTCGGTTGACCCCGGTACGTCGTTCACGCGACGCAGAATGATGTTTGCGGGGCGGCTGAAGCCCTCGCCGTAGAAAACGACGGGAACGGTCGTGTAGACCGAGCCGGCCGCTCCTTCCGCGGCGCCGAGGTTGCCAATCTGCAAATGTGTCGTGCGTCCGCCGAACTGGCGCGCGAACGCCTCCGCCGCTCGGCGGTCGCCCCACTCCTCGGCGGCGTTCGGGAAGTGCCCAGCCTCAAGCAAAGCGCCATAGCTTTGCACGACCTGCCCTGCCGCTTCGACGCTCTTCGGATCGATGGGCCCGCGCGGCTCTTCAAGGATCGTTCTTGAGCTTTCCTGTCTGGCAGCCGGCGCCACCGTCGCAGTAACCGGGCGCTCGCTGCCGTTCGCCGCGGCGGGTGCCTCTTCCCGTACGCCGCACGCAGCGAGACCGACGGAGAGCAAAAGCGCCGGCACCCGCGGAATACTCATCAAACCACCCTTCTTCGATCGTTGGAACCGCGCGTGCGGCAGTTCGTTCGTTTCGCCAGCAAAACATAGCAGAGAGGGAGAGTTTCCATGGCCGACAGAGATCGCGACGAGGTTGAGCGCACGACCATCGTCGAGACGGACGGTGGCGGCGGTGGCGGCGGTGTCCTTGCCGTCG
Organism: Sphingomicrobium sp.; assembly: GCA_036563485.1. Taxonomy (NCBI): domain Bacteria; kingdom Pseudomonadati; phylum Pseudomonadota; class Alphaproteobacteria; order Sphingomonadales; family Sphingomicrobiaceae; genus Sphingomicrobium; species Sphingomicrobium sp. Next base: position 1,377,823 of record DATCMI010000001.1, read on the forward strand.
TTCTTCTCATCATCATCGTGCTGGCCCTGCTGTGGCTGTTCCGCGACAACCTCGGCTTTGGCGGCAACACGACCAACGTGAATGTCCCGGACAAGATCGACGTCAACGTAAACGGCAGCTGAGCGCGGGCGGGATCGCGAGTCACCGTTCCAGCGCACGGGCGCGGCAGCGATGCCGCGCCCGTTTGTTTTTGCAGGCTTGACGCTTTAACCGAGCCGGCATGACCGATGCGCTTGATTACCTGACCGGCTTCGGCGGACATTTCGAAACAGAGGCCGTCGCCGGCGCGCTGCCCAAGGGCCGCAATTCGCCGCAGCGCCCGCCGTTCGGCCTTTATGCCGAGCAGCTGTCCGGAACTGCCTTCACCGCGCCGCGTCATGAGAACCGCCGGTCATGGCTGTATCGGATGCGGCCGACCGCTGATCACCGGCCGTTCCAGCGCTACGAGGGAACGCCGCTGTTCGCGCCGGGGACGATCAAGGAACCGGTGGCGCCCAACCGCCTTCGCTGGAGCGCGCCGGACGACCTGCCCGCAGGCAAGGATTTCGTCGACGGGCTAGTCACCATGCTGGTCAGCCGCCCGCCGCACGAGCTCAGCGGCGTCGCGCTCCACCTCTACCGCGCGGACCGCTCGATGGAGCGCCGCGTGTTCTCTGACGCTGACGCGGAAATGCTGATCATCCCGCAGTCGGGGACGCTGCACATCTTCACCGAGCTTGGGAGGATGGACGTCGCGCCCGGGTCCGTGTGCGTCATCCCGCGCGGAGTACGGTTCCGGGTCGATGTCGACGGACCGTCGCGCGGCTATGTCGCCGAAAACCACGGCGCGCTGTTCCGCCTGCCGGAACTGGGACCGATTGGCTCCAACGGCCTGGCGAATGCTCGGGACTTCGAAACGCCTGTTGCCGCTTTCGAGGACAGCGATGAGCCGGTCGAGTACATCCAAAAATATATGGCGGCGCTGTGGACGACGACGCTCGACCATAGTCCCCTCGACGTCGTCGCCTGGCACGGCAATCTCGCGCCGTGCCGCTACGATCTGTCTCGCTTCAACGCGATGGGAACCGTCAGCTTCGACCATCCCGACCCATCGATCTTCACGGTGCTGACGTCTCCCAGCGAAATGCCGGGGCGCGCCAATGCCGACTTCGTCATCTTCCCGCCGCGCTGGATGGTCGCCGAGGATACGTTCCGGCCGCCGTGGTTTCATCGCAATGTGATGAGCGAAGCCATGGGGCTGATCACCGGCGAATATGATGCGAAGGCGGAAGGCTTCGCACCCGGCGGGCTGTCGCTGCACAATTTGATGAGCGGCCACGGGCCAGACGTGGAAAGCTGGCAAAAGGCCAGCGGAGCGGATCTGAAGCCGATGAAGATCGAAGGAACGATGGCATTCATGGTCGAAAGTTGCTGGCCGTACATTCCGACCCGCTTCGCCATGGACCGCGCGCAGCCTGATTATGACGCAGCCTGGACCGGCTTTCCGAAGGCGCAGCTGCCATGAGCTGGGTCGAAAGCGCACAGGGAAGCGACTTCCCAATCGAGAACCTGCCGCTCGGCGTCTTCTCCGTGGGCGAGCGACGCCGGCGAACCGGAGTTGCGATTGGCGACTTCGTCCTCGATCTTGTCGGGATCGCCGACCTCCTCGACCAGGATTGGATCGAGGATTTGTCGCAGCCGGTGCTCAACAGCTGGCTCGCGCGCGGCCCGCAGGCGCAACGCGACCTGCGTGAGCGGCTGACGGAGCTGCTCTCCGACGAGCGCTACCGCGACGATGTCGAGCCGCAACTGGTTGGGCTGACGGAAGCGCGCATGCACCTGCCGTGCTTCGTCGGCGACTACACCGACTTCTACGTCGGCATTCATCACGCGACCAATGTCGGCAAGCAGTTCCGCCCCGACAATCCGCTTTTGCCGAACTACAAATATGTGCCGATCGGCTATCACGGCCGCGCGAGTTCGGTGCGGGTGTCGGGCGAGCCGGTGATCCGCCCCTGCGGCCAGCGCAAGCCGCCGGAGGCCGAAGCGCCTGAATATGGGCCGAGCCGCCGCCTCGACTACGAGCTGGAGCTGGGCATCTGGATCGGGCGCGGCAACGAGCTCGGCTCGCCGATCCCGATCGACGAGGCTGGCGACCATATTGCCGGCTATTGCCTGCTCAACGACTGGTCCGCGCGCGACCTGCAAGCGTGGGAGTATCAGCCGCTCGGGCCGTTCCTTGCAAAGAACTTCCTGAGCAGCGTCAGCGCATGGGTGGTCAGCCCCGAAGCGCTCCGCCCGTACCGCAAGCCGATGCCGCCGCGGCCGGCGGGCGATCCCGAACCGCTGCCTTACCTCAACGACCCCGCGGACCGGGAGAGCGGCGCCATCGCTATCCAGCTTGAAGCGACGCTGACCACCGAGCGCATGCGGCGCGAGGGCGTCGCGCCTTATGTCCTGTCGCGCGGATCGGCGGACGCGGCGATGTACTGGAGCGCGGCGCAGATCGTCACGCATCACAGCTCGAACGGCTGCAACCTGCAGCCGGGCGACCTGATCGGCACCGGCACACTGTCGACCGACAGCGACCAAGGCCTGGGCTCGCTGCTGGAGATCAGCCGCGGGGGCAAGCAGCCTATCGAGCTTGCCACTGGCGAGACGCGCAGCTTTCTCGAGGACGGCGATGAAGTCACCCTGCGCGCTTGGTGCGAAGCCGAAGGCGCTCCGCGCATCGGCCTCGGCGAGTGCGTCGGCCGCGTCGAGCCCGCCTAAGCGAGGCCGAGATTGGCGCCCATCTGCGCGGTCATCGCATAGATGCGGTCGAGCTGCGGCGTCGGTACGTTTACCCGTCTGGCGATCTCCCGGGGCGCGCCTAACAAGGCTTCGAGTTCGATCGGCCGCCCGGACTCGACGTCCTGAAGCATGGACGACTTGAATGCGCCCAGGCGTGCAGTGACCGCCATCCTGTCCTCGGCAGTCTCGCTGATCGGGCAGCCTATCGCCGCGCCGACCGCCGCAAGCTCGTCCATCGCCTCCGCCATCCAGGCGCGGATGGCGGGATCGTCGAGCAGCTTGTCGGCGGTCGAGCGGGTCAGCGCCGATAGGGGGTTTATCGTGGCGTTGCCCCACAATTTGTACCAGATGGCGCGGCGGACATTCTCGTTCGCCTCGCAGCGGATGTTTGCCTGTTCGAACAATCCGCAGACGCGAGCAACCCGGTCAGTGATGCCGCCGTCCACCTCGCCGACGATCAGCTTGTCGGCGTGAACGACCTGAATGTTGTTCGGCGCCACTCGTCGACAACTGGCGTGCACGACTGACCCGAGCACCTGATCCTTCGCAAACGTCGCCGCGATCGTGCCGTCAGGGTCAGCCGACTGGAGCGGTTCTTCAGTGAACCACCAGGGCACGCCGTTGAGCATCGGCAGGATGATCGTGTCCGAAGCGATCAGCGGTGAGAGCGCTGGCGCGAGTGCGGGCAGGGCAGGCGCCTTGACGGCGACGATGAGCAGGTCCTGCTCGCCGAGTGCGCTGGCATCTCCAGCCGCATTGATCGGCACCGACTGAAGGCCGTCAGTTCGAGTGAGCCGCAGCCCCTCGGCGTTGATGAGGCGGAGTGTCTCGCCGCGGGCGAGCACGCTGACCTCGCATCCGGCAAGCGCCAGCTCGGCAGCAAGCCATCCGCCGATCGCGCCGGCGCCGACGACGCAGACGCGCATCCCTGCGGTCACTCGGCCGGGACGGTGGCGTCCGTGACGCGGTGGATCGCGTCTTCGAGCTTGCGCTGCGTGAACGGCTTCAGCAGCACTTCAACGCCGTCCGGACGGTCCTGGATTGCGCCGGCATCGGCATAGCCGGTGATGATCAGCGCCGGCACGCCGGGGCATAGCGAGCGCGCGGCACGGAGGAATTCGGCGCCCGAGACATTCGGCATCGCGTAATCGGTGATCATCAGGTCGAAGTTGCAATCGCCCGCTTCGAGGACCTTCAGCGCCTGGCCGGCGCTCGACGCTTCGACGACCTCATGCCCGAAGTCGGACAAGATGGCGGCGGTCGTACTGCGCACTTCGGCATGGTCGTCGACCAGCAGCACGCGGAGCGACCTCGTGTCGTCACGAACGCTCGTGTCCAGCGGCGCCGACGGCTTTTCCGCCGTTTGCTCCGGCGCCCGCGGCAGCCACAGCTCCGCGGTCGTGCCCTTTCCGACTTCGCTGTCGAGCCGGAAGGCACCGTTGGACTGCTTGGCGAAGCCGTAGACCATGCTGAGCCCGAGGCCACTGCCCTTGCCGACTTCCTTGGTCGTGAAGAACGGCTCCAGAACCTTTTCAAGATGCTCGCGAGCGATGCCGGTGCCGGTATCGATGACCGCCAGCCGCACATAATCGCCGGCGTCGAGGCCAGGCAGTTCACCGCTACGGACGTGGTGGTTTTCCGCGCAGATGGTCACCGTGCCGCCCGACGGCATTGCGTCACGGGCGTTGATGATGAGGTTCATCAGCGCAAGCTCAAGCTGTGCCTGGTCGGCGAACACCTTCCAGATCTTGTCCTCGATCTGCCAGTCGAACTTCATCAGCCCGCCGAGTGCGTGCGCGAGCAGTTCGACCACGGCATCGCGGAGCGACATCAGGTCGATGGGATGCGGCTGAAGCTGCTGCTTGCGCGCAAAGGCGAGAAGGCGACGGACGAGGTCGCTGCCCTGTTCCGCGGCGCGCTTGGTCATGTCGAGCAACCGCTGCTGCTCGGGCGCAAGCTCGGTGCGCCGTTCGATGACGCTGAGGCCACCGATCACCGCGGCGAGAAGATTGTTGAAGTCGTGCGCGATCCCGCCGGTCAGCTTGCCGATCGCATCCATCTTCTGCGCCTGCATCAGCTGGTTTTCGAGCGACCTTTGCTCGGTGATGTCGGTCAGGGTTCCGGCGAATTCCAGCGCACGTCCGTCGCCGTCGCGAAGCAGCACGGCCTGATCGAGGAAGTGACGGTACGTGCCGTCGGCGCATTGCCAGCGATATTCGACCGAAAAGCGGCCGCTGTTCCGGCGGGCCTCGAGGCTCGCAAGCACGCGCTCCCGGTCGTCGGCGTGCAGCCGGCTTGCCCAGGTTTCTGGGTTGTCGATGATGTCGCGCTCGGAAAAGCCGGTGATCGCCTCGATGTCGCCGCTGATGTAGCTAGGCCATCGCGGCGACCGTTCGAACGGTTCCAGATAGAGAACCATCGGCAGCGACTGGATGATCGCAGCCTGCCGCTGCTCGGCGCGGCGAAGCTCCTGCTCGGCCCGCAACCGCTCCGCGTTGGCGCGAAGGTTGGCGTCGAGAAGCACGCGCTCCTGCCGCGCCTTGCGCTCGACCTCTTTCGACTTCTCGAACAGCTCGACGAAAACGGCGACTTTCGACCGAAGGATGATCGGGTCGACGGGTTTGAAGACATAGTCAACCGCGCCCATCGAATAGCCGCGCATCAGATGCTCGGCTTCCTTGTTCACCGCCGACAGGAAAACGATCGGGATGCCCTTCGATTGATCGCGACTGCGGATGATCTGGGCGGTTTCGTAACCGTCCATGCCCGGCATGTAGACGTCGAGGAGGATGACCGCGAATTCGCTCTTCAGCAGGTGGCGGAGCGCTTCCTCGCCGGATCGCGCTTCGACCACTTCGCCGAGGTCCTCGAGCACGGTGGAGATCGCGAGCAGGTTGCGCTCGTCGTCGTCGACGACGAGCACGCGCGCTCGCTCCACCGCCTGATCGAGCATGTCAGCCGCTTGCACCTCTTCGTTGGGTGCGCGCGCTGGCATCGGGATTTCGCCCGTCGGCACGTTCATCCTTACTCAGCCGCTTCCATTGCCGCGGGCACTGCTGCCGCCATTGCTTGGCTATCACGCGAACGCGCAACCCACACGCGCAGCAAGGCGAGCAGCAGCTCAAGGTCAACCGGCTTCGCAATGTAATCGGAAGCGCCGGCATCGAGGCATTTCTGCCGGTCGCCCTTCATTGCCTTGGCGGTGACGGCAATCAGCGGCAAGTCGGCGAGCTGCGGGCGCTGCCGGATCTGCTGCATGGTCTCATAGCCGTCCATCTCTGGCATCATGATGTCGATCAGCGCCACGTCGACGCCGGGCGTTTGTTCGAGGATCAGAATGCCGTCCTTCCCGCGTTCCGCGTGGAGCACTTCCACGTCGTGGCTTTCAAGAACGCTCGTGAGCGAAAAGATGTTGCGGATGTCGTCGTCGACGATCAGCACCTTCGCGCCCGCGAGTTCCGCCACCTGCTTGGTAGCCGAAGCAGGTGCCGCCTTCTTGCGCCGTGGCTTCGCCGTTGCGGCCTGAGCGCCAAGCTCCCTGAACACGCGCACCAGCTCGCCGTGCTCGGCCGGCTTTTCGGTGACCCCGAACGCGCCCATGTTCATCACCGCCGCGCTTCGATCGGCGCCGGAAATGACGTGGATTGGAACATGGCTCGTTTCGCTGTCGTGCTTCAGCAAGTCGAGCAGCACGAAGCCGTCGATGTCTGAAAGGCCAAGGTCGAGCGTGATCGCCGCCGGCTGGAGCTTGCGCGCCATGGCCAGCGTTCCCGCGCCCGCCGTCGAGACCACGCCCTTGATGCCGGCCTCATGCGCGGCATCGAGAAGAATGGTCGCGAAGGTCGGATCGTCCTCAACGATCAGCACGAACGGGTCGGTGCCCAGATCGTCGCGGTCGTCGCTGACTTCGAACCCGGTCGGGAGCGCCGTCGGCACCATCGCGCCGCTATTGTCGTAGCGCGCCGGCGCACCGCTCGGCGCAGCGGCTGCGGCCACTTCAGCCTCCAGCGGGACGTACAAAGTGAAGGTCGACCCTTCGCCCGGCTTGGACCGGACCTGCAGCTCACCGCCGAGGAGGCGGGCGATCTCGCGGCTGATCGAGAGGCCGAGGCCCGTGCCGCCATATTTGCGGCTGGTCGTACCGTCCGCCTGCTGGAACGCCTCGAAGATCAGCTTCTGCTTGTCGTCGGGGATACCGATGCCGGTGTCGGAAACGGCGATCTCGATCGCCTTCTCGGCACCCCGCAGCACCGGGTGCGTGGGGCTCCACCCGCTCGACGCGCAGCGAACGCCAAGCGTGACGCTGCCCTTCGAGGTGAACTTGAAGGCGTTCGACAGCAGGTTGAGCACGATCTGCTGAAGCCGCTTTTCGTCGGTGCGGATTTCCTGCGGCAGCTTGGGATCGAACTTGACGTTGAAGTCGAGCTGCTTGTCGGCGGCAAGCTGGCGGAAGGTCCGCTCCATGTGCTGCTTGAGGTTCTGCATCGGCATGTCGCCGACCTCGATCGACACCGTACCGGATTCGATCTTCGACAGATCGAGAATGTCGTTGATCAGGTTCAACAGGTCCGAACCCGCCGAGTTGATCGTCCGCGCGAACTCCACCTGCTTGTCGTCGAGATTGCCCTTCTGGTTGTCGGCAAGAAGCTTCGACAGGATCAGCAGCGAGTTGAGGGGCGTGCGAAGCTCGTGGCTCATGTTGGCGAGGAACTCGGACTTGTACTTCGACGTGAGAGCGAGCTGCTCGGCCTTTTCCTCCAGCGCTCGGCGGGCCATTTCGATTTCGAGGTTCTTCGCTTCGACCTGCTTCTTCTCGTTTTCGAGAAGCTGCGCTTTCTCCTGAAGCTCCTCGTTGGTCGCGTGCAGTTCTTCCTGCTTTGTCGTCAGCTCGGTCTGGCGGGACTGAAGCTCCTGCGTGAGCAGCTGCGACTGCTTCAGGAGGCCTTCGGTACGCATGGTCGCGGCGATCGTGTTCAACACGATGCCAACCGATTCCATCAGCTGGTCGAGGAAGCTTTGGTGGGTCTCGTTGAACTCACCGAACGACGCCAGCTCGATCACGGCCTTCACCTCGTCCTCGAACAAGGCGGGCAGGATGTTCACATTGGCGGGCTTGGCGTCGCCCAGGCCCGAACCGATGCGGATGAAGTCGGGCGGAACGTCCTTCAGCAGGATCGGACGGCGGTCGGCCGCCGCTTGTCCGATAAGACCCTCGCGAAGCCCGAACTTCTGCTTCAGTTGGTCCGGGTTCTCGGCGCCGTAGCTGGCGACGAGTTCGAGCTTGGTCTCGTCCTCTTCGCGGCGGGTGACGTAGAACACGCCATATTGCGCGTTCACCAGCGGCGCGAGCTCCGACATGATGAGGTTCGACACGGTTGCGAGATCGCGTTCGCCCTGGAGCATGCGGCTGAAGCGGGCGAGGTTGGTCTTGAGCCAATCCTGCTCCGCATTCTTGAGCGTCTGCTCCTTCAGGTTGCTGATCATCTCATTGATCGTGTCCTTAAGCGCGGCCATTTCGCCCGATGCCTGCACGGCGATCGAGCGGGTAAGGTCGCCCTTGGTCACGGCGGTCGCCACTTCGGCGATCGAGCGCACCTGGTTCGTCAGGTTCGCCGCCAGCTGGTTCACGTTGTCGGTAAGGTCGCGCCACAAGCCGGCAGCGCCGGGCACGCGGGCCTGACCGCCGAGCTTGCCTTCGATACCGACCTCGCGGGCCATGTTGGTCACCTGGTCGCCGAAGGTCGACAGAGTATCGATCATGAAGTTGATGGTGTCGGCGAGCGCCGCGATTTCGCCTTTCGCGGCCACCGTCAGCTTCCGCTTGAGGTTACCCTGGGCCACCGCGGTGACGACCTCGGCGATACCGCGTACCTGGTTGGTCAGGTTGTTGGCCATCAGGTTCACGTTGTCGGTAAGGTCCTTCCAGGTGCCGCCGACGCCCGGCACGTTGGCCTGCCCGCCGAGCTTGCCTTCGGTACCCACCTCGCGGGCGACGCGGGTCACCTCGCTGGCGAAGCCGTTGAGCTGATCGACCATGGTGTTGATGGTGTTCTTGAGCGCGAGGATCTCGCCCTTCACGTCGACGGTGATCTTCTTCGACAAATCGCCCTTCGCCACCGCGGTGGTGACGTCGGCGATGTTACGCACCTGGCCGGTCAGGTTTTCGGCCATCAGGTTCACGTTGTCGGTGAGGTCCTTCCAGGTGCCGGCGACGCCGCGCACCTGCGCCTGGCCGCCGAGTTTGCCTTCGGTACCTACCTCGCGCGCCACGCGGGTTACTTCCGAAGCGAACGAGTTCAGCTGGTCCACCATGGTGTTGATGGTGTTCTTCAGCTCGAGGATCTCGCCCTTCACGTCGACGGTGATCTTCTTGGACAAGTCGCCCGACGCAACCGCGGTCGTGACCTCGGCGATGTTGCGGACCTGACCCGTCAGGTTGGCCGCAAGTTCGTTCACATTGTCGGTGAGGTCCTTCCAGGTGCCGCCGACGCCTTCGACCTTCGCCTGGCCGCCGAGCTTCCCTTCCGAACCCACTTCGCGCGCCACGCGCGTCACCTCGGATGCGAAAGCGTTGAGCTGGTCCACCATCGTGTTGATGGTGTTTTTGAGCTCTAGGATCTCGCCCTTCACGTCGACGGTGATCTTCTTGGACAAGTCGCCGCGCGCCACCGCGGTCGTCACTTCGGCGATGTTGCGGACCTGACCGGTGAGGTTGCCAGCCATCAGGTTCACGCTGTCTGTCAAGTCGGCCCAGGTGCCGGCGACGCCTTCGACCTGCGCCTGACCGCCGAGCTTACCTTCGGTGCCGACCTCGCGGGCGACGCGGGTCACTTCCGACGCGAAGCCGTTCAGCTGGTCCACCATGGTGTTAATGGTGTTTTTCAGCTCAAGGATTTCGCCCTTCACGTCGACGGTGATCTTCTTGGACAAGTCGCCGCGCGCAACGGCGGTGGTCACTTCCGCGATGTTACGCACCTGACCGGTGAGGTTGTCCGCCATCAGGTTCACGTTGTCGGTCAAATCGGCCCAGGTGCCGGCGACGCCTTCCACCTTGGCCTGACCGCCGAGCTTCCCTTCCGAGCCCACTTCGCGCGCCACGCGCGTCACTTCCGACGCGAACGAGTTCAGCTGGTCCACCATGGTGTTGATGGTGTTCTTCAGCTCGAGAATCTCGCCCTTCACGTCGACGGTGATCTTCTTGGACAAGTCGCCGCGGGCCACGGCGGTCGTCACCTCCGCGATGTTGCGGACCTGGCCGGTCAGGTTCGCGGCCATCAGGTTCACGTTGTTGGTAAGGTCGGCCCAGGTTCCCGCGACGCCCGGCACTTGCGCCTGGCCGCCGAGCTTTCCTTCGGTGCCCACCTCGCGCGCGACGCGGGTCACTTCCGATGCGAAGCCGTTGAGCTGGTCCACCATGACGTTGATGGTGTTCTTGAGCTCGAGAATTTCGCCCTTCACGTCGACGGTGATCTTCTTGGACAAGTCGCCGCGGGCCACGGCGGTCGTCACTTCGGCGATGTTACGCACCTGGCCGGTCAAATTGTCGGCCATCAGGTTCACGTTGTCGGTAAGGTCCTTCCACGTACCGGCGACGCCTTCCACGCGCGCCTGCCCGCCCAGCTTCCCTTCGGTACCCACTTCGCGGGCCACGCGGGTGACCTCGCCCGCGAAGGCGTTGAGCTGGTCGACCATGGTGTTGATCGTGTTCTTGAGCTCGAGGATTTCGCCCTTCACCTCCACGGTAATCTTCTTCGACAAGTCGCCGCGCGCCACCGCGGTCGTCACTTCGGCGATGTTGCGCACCTGGGACGTCAAGTTGGTCGCCATGGCGTTCACATTGTCGGTGAGGTCCTTCCAGGTCCCGGCGACGCCCTTCACCTTGGCCTGACCGCCCAGCTTGCCCTCGGTGCCGACTTCGCGCGCGACGCGAGTCACTTCGCTTGCGAAGCCGTTCAGCTGATCGACCATGGTGTTCACGACCTTGCCGATGCGCAGGAACTCGCCGCGCAGCGGACGGCCGTCGATCTCGACGGTCATGCTTTGGGAAAGGTCGCCCTTGGCGACCGCGCCGATGACGCGCGACACTTCGGCGGTCGGCTGCACCATGTCTTCGATCAGCTCGTTGACGGAGCGGATCGCCGTCTCCCAGCCGCCGCGCGCGTTCTTGACGCGCCCGCGCTGGCTGATCTTGCCCTCCTTGCCCACCACCTTGGACAGCCGCTCGAACTCCTGCGCCATGTCCTGGTTCATCGAGACGACCTCGTTGAACAGGCTGGCGATCTCGCCATCGACGCCATCGGCTTCTTCAAGGAGGCGAACGGTGAAGTCGCCGCGGCGGAGCGCACGAAGGGCGCTGACGAGCTGGCGGCGATCGATGAATTGGCGGGGGCTCTGGATATTCACTCGCTACTCCGGTGGCTTTTCTCCCCCCGCCCGACGTTGAATCCCAAGCGGCCCCCCGGCCGCCTAAACGAGCTTCTACTACCGCATTGAATAGCGTTCTGCTTCATAAAAAGTGAACGCGTCCGGAATGACTCGACGCCTTGCTTTGCCCTCCTAACTTTCGATAGGGTCCGGCCATGCCTCTGCACCGGATCAGGGGGAGCTCGTGAGGGGCTCGAACGACGAAACTCTGCGCTTCATCGGATCGAGCTTCCGGTCCGTATGGGCGCTCGAGCTGCTGCTCGTGCTCAAGGGCGACCGGCCGGCCTGGACCTGCGAGGATCTGGTGACCAGCCTTCGTGCCAGCGACCTCGTGGTCGCGAAGGCACTTGAGGGCCTTGAGGCCGCAGGGCTGGTCAGCAATGGCGAAGCGGGCGTTCAGTACATGCCGGTGAGCGACGAGGTTTCGCTACTCGTCGAGCAGGCGGAAGCGCTCTATGCTCCACGGCCGGACGCCGTTCGGCGGGCGATCATCTCATCCTCGGCCGGCGATGCTGCCGCGTTCGTGGATGCGTTCAGGTTCAGGAAGGGCTGAGATGGCGGACATCTTCCCCACAGCCGTGTACGTGCTTTGCTTCATCACCAGCGCGGCCTCCTGCTGGCTTCTTGGACGAAGCTATATGGCGAACCGGACGCGGTTCCTGCTGTGGAGCAGCATCTGCTTCGTCTTCCTGTCGCTCAATAATCTGGCGCTGGTGCTGGACAAGGTGGTCTGGCCGACACCCGAAGTCGACCTAAGCCTCCCGCGCGTCCTGCTCTCGATGGCCGCTGTGGTGTCGCTCATCTGGGGCTTTGTGTGGGAAGTGGAGGAGCGCTGAAGTGAGCCTCTACGACTTCCTTTCGGGTGCGGTCTGCTTCGGCTTCTTTACCTGCGCCCTGTTCTTCATGCGCTTCCGGCGCAGAACCGGTGACGGGCTGTTCCTCTTGTTTGCGCTTGCGTTTGCTGCGCTCGGGATCGGCCAGGCGCTCGTCGCCTTCAGCTCCATCCCGGACGAGAATCGTGGGTCGCTCTACCTGGTCCGCCTCGCCGCGTTTCTGCTGATCCTGCTCGGCATCTACCGCGCGAACCGGCAGCAGCGTGCTTGACTCTTTGGCCGGCAAAGTGAGGTGGTGCCGCTTGCGTGACTCGAACACGCGACCCCATCATTACGAATGATCGAGCCCTGTAGAGAGGCGCGACCGCTAACGCGCGCATTTCGGTTGCGCATCTCGTGTCGAGATAGGGAGCCTGTCCAGGATGCACTGCTCGCACAGGCCCGAAGGCGAAGCGCTCAGGATTGCCGCTGGCTGGATCGTGCTCGGCATGACGGCCTTAATGCAGGCTAGTTATCTGTGCTCCGTCTGGTGAATCCGGCTGGTGCGATAATCGCGCGATGCATCCGCCCTTTTTCAGCGCTCACCGTGCTCCTCTTCGGGTTCTCGGCTGCGTTTTCTGTTCTACGCGTCGGCGCAATGGGTGAAGGTCTACCGTAGGGGCGAGCAACGACAAGGCCGTGAGCCTGCCGAGTTCAACATGCGCGAGCTTCGGGAACAGGCTCGGTGACTGCTCTGGCTTTAGGCACACTTGGGCTCGCTGTTGACGCACAATCGAAAGCGACGGTTAGGCAGGCCATCTAACTAACGATTAGATGGACCGTAGGCCGACAAATAGCAGGAAAAGGCTATTCCAGAGCCCTACCGCCGCGACTCTCTTCACAACTGGCAATCACGTAGCAAGCACGAGGCCCTTAGATGCGCTCCAGCGGGTCGGCCTCGCTGGCGTCTGAAAACAATCAAAATCTATCAAACTGGGACAGCGCAGCTGCTAATGGGGTTCACGTTGATTTAGGTTGAGATCAAAGGATGATCCTCAAGGTCGCGTGTCTCAGCTTTCCGGGCGCGCAAAGGAACTGCGCTTCCACCTTTATCTCCGGACGTACCCATGAAGCTCCTTTGATGTCAGTCGCAGCTAGCGCTGCAGTATCCGTCGCCAGATGCTCCATCGTGCGCCAGAAGCGCTCCCGTTCGGGTTCTGAGAGCGTTACGAACGCACTGCCGGCATACTCCAGGCCGTCACCTGTTTCGCGCGCTAGGAGCGCCGCTGATCGGGTCTTATCGCGCTTGTGCCCGATCACGACGAACTCGCCTTCGTCCATGGCTTTTGTCTTGAGCCAATCGCGTGTCCTGCCGCTCCGGTAGCAACTGCTCAGCCGCTTCGAGACGATGCCCTCCAAAGATGCTCCAGCGGCGACCTCAAAGAACTCTGGTCCATCCCCAATCATGTGCTCGGTGAGCTGGATGCGAGACTTTGGATCGTGCTCGCCAACAAGCTCCTGCAAGCGGCCTTTGCGTTCGATCAGCGGTACTCGGCACAGATCCTCACCATCCAAGTGAATAAGGTCGAAGGCGTAGAAGATCAGCCGTTCGCGCTCGTGCGCCAACGCTGACTTCATCTCCTCAAAGTCTGACCGGCCAAGCTCGTCCTGAACGATAACCTCGCCGCCGATGATCGCCGACCTGCAGTTAAGCTTCCGAGCATCGGAAAGGATCAGAGCGTAGCAGTCGCTCCAATCGTGCCCGTTACGCGTGTACGCCGCAGAACTATCGCCAAGCACAAGCTGCGTTCGATAGCCGTCGTGCTTGATCTCGTGCAGCCACTTGTCGCCAGCGGGCGCTTGTTTCGTGAGCGTCGGCAGCATGGGTGGGACGAACCGAAGAGCGGTTCTATGAAGCATGTTCGGAGCGACTCTTTGCTCGCGAGTCGGGTTCCAGTGTCTGATTCGGGTGGAAAGCGGACCTAAACGACAGCTCGGTGTAGGTGGCAGGAGCCTCCCCTCAAACCCGCGCTAACGATTACGCGTACGGAACAGTCTTCCGGCGGTAAATCTTTTGCATCTGTTGCGCGGCAGAGACTTTGTAGCTCTTGCGGTAGTCTTCAGGGGATAGCTTCGAGCCCCTTCACAGTATCAAGTTAGCGCTGCCTACTTGCGCAGATCCAAGTTCAATAAGCAGATCTGCGGCGCCATCGCCGTTGTTGTCCAGAGCTACGACGAAGCCGGCGGTCCCGCCCGAGTTGTAGACCCGGAGCTCACCGGCCTGACCACTGAACGCAGCGCTGCCAATAAACGTGAACGCCTGGTCGCCAGCAAACGTCGTGTTTGCATCGATCGAGCTCACATCAATCTTGTCAAGGCCGACCTGGAGGTCGCCAATCCGATCAGTCGCACCTACTTCCGTGAAGTAGAACGTGTCGGACCCCGCGCCACCCCAAAGTTCGTCGCTGCCCAAGAAACCAAGCAGTTTGTCGTCACCAGCCTCCCCGTAGAGCACATCGTTAGCCGTACTCCCGACTAGCAAATCGTTTCCATTGCCCCCGTACATGGTGATGCTGACCAGCTGTCCGATGAGCTGATCATCGCCGTCCCAGGACCGGACCACCGCAGGATCAGCCTGGTCGCCGATTACCATTTTATCGTCGTACGCCGTGAGAGCGATGTCGCTGAATCGTTCCACGTTCTGGAATGTACCTGCGCCGGCCAAGAGCGGGAGGCCCTGATGTAAGATCGCAGTGTCGCCTGTGATCCCGTGCGTGGCGCCTACGTATGACAGGCCGACTGTGTCGAAGCCATCGCCGCCATCGACGATGTCGCCGTACCCGGACAGGATGAAGTCGTCGCCCGCACCACCGCTAAGGATGTCAACTTCGACGCCGTTATCGAATGAACCCTCACTATTTGCGAATAGCATATCGTTGCCAGATCCGCCGCGAAGGTCGTCGGCGCCCAAGCCTCCAGCCAGTCGATCATTCCCATCGTCGCCGGAAAGGAGATCCTCATCGATACCGCCCAGCAGAGTATCATCGCCGGCCCCGCCGAAGACCACAGCAGTGCTGCTGGCTGCAATGACAACATCGCTGCCGCCGCCTCCATTAACTGTCAGGGTCGCCGCCTGCGAGTGCAGGCTCAAGGTGTCGGCGAAGTCGCTGCCGTAGAGCTGCAGGACCAGCTCCATATTACGGACGCTACCCGCGCCTAATGCGAAATCCGCGCCGACCAAGCTTCCCGTGTTCAAGGAAACCCCAGCCGCGGAGCCGAGCAGGGAGAAGGACAGGCTATCGAGGCCATCGCCGCCATCGAGATAGTCATTGTAACCACCGGACAGGAGGTCGTTACCAACGCCACCCTCCAGCCGGTCGGCAGTGCCGTCGTCGTCCGCAGCGCCGGTGTTGTCGGAGTAGAGGGCGTCGTCGCCCGCGTTGCCCTGCAGCGTGTCCGCGCCGTCACGGCCTACGAGGATGTTCGCGCCTTCCAAGCCGATCAAAGTGTCCGCAAAGGCCGAACCGCGCGCATTCTCAATGCTTTGTATATAGTCACCATTGGAGACCTGAGATCCAGCATAGAGCGTTACTGACACCCCCGATCCAGCGTTCCGGTAGTCGATGGTGTCGGACCCAGACTCTCCCTTGAATACACCGCCGACGCCCAAGCTGATGAACAGATCATCCCCGAGACCGCCTCGCGCTTCAACGCGCCCGTAGCGGGTGCTGATTACGTCATCGCCCGCGTCGCCGAGTATGAGCAGCGAGTTATAGTCACGGGATTCGGCGGCGATCACATCATTGCCGTTGCCCCCGTCAACGATGACCCATTGATCGTTGGCGATGACGACATTGTCGGCGACGTCCGTCAGCCGAACCGATGCAAGATGCTCGATGCTTTGGATCTCGGCCGCGCCAGCGGTCTGGATCATCGCCAGGGTAACCGAACCCGAAAGCCCGTTGGCCAAGGCCGCGAAGGAGAATGACAGGCTGTCGGAGCCTCCGCCGCCATCGACGCGATCGCCATAACCTGCCACAAACCTATCGTCGTGGGCGCCGCCGGTCAGCTGGTCCCGTTCGCCGCCCGCGTCACCAGGTGAGACGTAGGAGCTTCCATCGGACGACAACAGGCTTCCAAAGCCGTATGAGGCGCTGGGGGCCGCCCGGATGATATCCGATCCTGCGCCACCGGAGAGCTCGTCAAAATCGCCGCGACCTTCGATGTAATCGTCGCCGGATCCGCCGTGGACGTATGAACCAGAGATCCTGTCATCGCCGTCACCGCCATCGACACTAGCGCCAACAATGATGTCATTGCCGCTGTCGCCATAGACGACGCCGCCAGAATTCCACGCTACCGTGATCGTGTCCGCCCCATCTCCGCCGTGAACGTCAAACCCAACGACTTGTGAAAAATCGACAATGTCGTCGCCTGCGCCCGCATCGAGGTACCCGGCGGTGGCAAAGGATTGCTGCCCGTAGAACCGGTCTGAGAATTCTGAAGCTCGAATCCAGCGGTAGACCTCGATACCGCTGATCTTGGTCGACCCTACGACCTGATCCGTCGCCCCGACATCGAACACGATGCCGGTAGATGCGTGCTGGAACGTCAAGAACAGCTCGTCAGTGCCGACACCGCCATCAATGAGATCGCCAGCGCCGCCATAAAGGATGTCCGATCCCGCGCCGCCCATGAGTGTGTCGCTTTCGCTGTCCACATAAGGCGTGTCGGTGCCTTCAATCGAGAATAGGTCGGGACTGAAAGTGTACTGGACAGCGCGCAGTGCGGTGTTTTCCTCGGCGCCGTAAAGGATGTCGTTGCCGTCGGCCCCGTTCAGCGTATCGCTGCCAAAGCCACCAATAAGGCGGTCATCACCGGTGCCGCCATCAAGCGTGTCATTGCCACCCACGCCAGACAGTCGGTCGTGACGCGCGAAGCCATTGATGGTGTCGTCTTCATTCGTGCCGACGAGATTGTTGTCACCATCGTCGCCAGTGATTACCGACATTGCCCTGCCCCCCCTGTTCGTTTGCCAATGCTTACCCGAACCCTTTGATATGGCAAAGCTTATTGCCGACGAAGGCGGGCGCCGCATGTCCGCTTTCTACCCATTCACGGCGTGAGCGGCTTAGGCCTGCTTCCGAATTCAACAGGACACTAGCTGCCTAGTTCACTTTACCTGTCCCGGAGAGACAGGATGGGCGCGAACGCTGATAATGGCTTCAGAAGAACATATCCTCGTTACTAACGTTGACGCTCCCGGTGTTGATCAACAGATCGGCTGCACCATCGCCGTTCACATCGAGCGCGACGACGTACTCACCATCGCCGGCGGCGTATGAGCGTAGCTCGCCCGGTTTGCCCGTGAATGAGGAAACGCCAATCCACGTAAATGATTGATGACCTGCTATGTTGGCGTTCGCGTCGATAGACGTCAGATCAATCTTGTCGACGCCTCGTTCAAAGTCGAGAATGCGATCAGTTGCACCGAGCTCGGTGAAGTAGAAGGTGTCCGACCCTCCGTCGCCCCAAAGGTCATCACTTCCGATGAAGCCTAGAAGCTTGTCATTGCCGGCCTCTCCGTACAGCACATCGTTCGCTGTGCTTCCAACAAGCAGATCGTTCCCATTGCCCCCGTACATTGTGATGCTGACAAGCTGACCGATCAGCTGGTCGTCGCCGTCCAGGAGCGAACAACCGCAGGCTCGAACTGATCGCCGATCACCATCTTGTCGTCGAAAGCAGTTAAAGCGATGTCGCTGAAACGCTCTACGTTCGTAAACGTACCTGCGCCTTCCACAAGCGGGAGGCCTTTGTGAAGGATAGAAGTGTCGCCGTTGATGCCGTGAGTGGCCCCAACATAGGACAAAGCGACGGTGTCGAACCCATCACCTCCGTCAACGATGCGAAGCCTTTCGCACTGAGGACATTGCTCAGTCTCCGCAGAAGGCGAGGAACGTCCGCGCATGCGTCGCATCGAAGTCGGCGCCGAACGGCCGGCCCGATCATCTAATCTACCTCTTGGTTCAACCACCCCCTGACTGCAGGCGCGAGAACCCCTCGGATGCTGCCAAAGCGGGAATCCCGAGAGCGACGGGTGCAACTCGCCGGGGCGCCTGTCGGTTAGCACGTCGAAAGGACATTTGAATGGATGAAAACAGGCATGGTCAGGGACTTCACAATGGGCAGGAACCGCGCAGCAAATCCTCGGCGGTGAAGATGTTTGCGTACACCGCAATCGCTGTGCTGGTCGTCGGCATCATCCTGCTCGCGACCGGTGCGGTTAAGTTCGGACCTTACTAGGTCCTCTCATCGAAACGTCCGCCGCCGCTCCCGGCGCGAGTCCGGAATGGGTGGAAAGCGGGCAGTCCGTGGATGCACGGAACCTCGAGAGGAGCCTATCGCAAAAACTGTAGGATAATGCCGACAACAACTAGCGCCGCAACTGCCATCGGGATGATAAGGAACGCCCACCACACTAGCCCTTCTGGGCCGCCATCCTTGACCAGCAACAACGTGATCAGCGCTGCGTCAGCGAGTCCGATCGCAAGAACGACCGTCCAGTAGGTTCTCATCAGTGCAGGATCGCAGGGGAGCTGGATGTCTGCAATGGGTGGAAAGCGAACATTGGAAAGATGCACAACGGCTTCCAAATAACCGACGCACTGGCGCACTTCACTCCTGCGTCAACGGGTGCGTGACCTTTTGCCACGCCTTCTGGAAAACCCCGCCCGACGATGCTGGCAATAGATCTCCAACACGATTGAATACGGCCGGATCTGCCTTTTCTGTGCGCACAAGGTGAAGGTAAGCTGGCTCATATTGCGCAATCTCAGCCAAACGCTCGAAATCCACTACCCTTAAGGTCCTGTTGCCTAACTCGATGACCCTCTCAGCGCGAAGGTCGTGAAGCATCCGGTTGACGTGTATGGGCGTCATGCCTGTCGCCTCGGCCAGCTCCTCTTGGGTGAGGGGGAACGGGATTGCGTTGTCCAGACCTTCGCCGACGATGCGGTAGCGGATCAGCAGCTCGCAGAAGATGTGCGCAATTCGCTCTCGGGCGTCGCGCTGACCGTGGTTCACGATCCACTCGCGAAGCACCGCGGAGTCAGTCATCGTGCTCCACCACAGCGCCCGTGTTAGGTTCGAAGATTCCGTCAGCAGCTTCTCCATCTCGGCCGCTGGGATCAGCGCACAAGTGGTGCGGTTCAGCGCGAGAATGTCGTGGTCCATGGCCTCCAGCACGAACACTTCGACGTCGCAGAGATCGCCCGGCACAAGAAAAGCCATCATCTGTCGACTGCCATCGCGAAGGGTTTTTGAGCGGGTGGCTAAGCCGCTCGTGACAAGGTGAATCTCGTCAACCTTTTTGCCAGCCGAAATGATTGTTTGGCCGCGCTGGTAGGTCTTGCTCTTGTGCTGCAACAGCTCATCTAGCCGCATCCGCTCTGATGCGGTGAACCGCGTAAGCTGCTCCAGCTTCATTGTCAGCGGATTGGACATTTGTGTCACCTCCCCAACGAAACGCGTGAACAGTCGTAACGAGCCGTAGGCAACGGCCGCTGCGCTCTTGACGGCGCTGATATAGTTGGCTGCAGACCTACTTATGGCTGCTGCGCGTCGAAAACAGCTGGCAGCGGGATAAAAAAGGCCCGCTCTCCAAGGTACAGAAGAGCGGGCGAGTCACTCAGAGAGACTAAGCGGCCAGTGCGGCGGCCGAGACAATAAACAACACTTAGTCTAGGTGCTCGGTTCCTCTCGGGCCGACGCTACGAGACCGCCGCTGGCCGCGAGCCACCACTACGCCTTCGGCAAGTGCGTTCGCCGTCTTCTCGGCAGCTTCCGGTGTAAGCTGGACGGACACGCCGTCAGGCCCTTCGACCGAAACAGCTCCATCGTCGGCATGCACGTCACTTGCCGTGTCGTAGATCTTCTTGACCATGCTTCGATAATAGATGGAGGCCAGTCTGGGTTCCTGACCCAAAGGGAATGAGGTCCGCCTTTACGACCCTCTTTCCTCCTGCGCTTACTAAGGCACCGAGAGGATCCTGGTTCAACTGCTGTCAAAGTCAGGCGTGCCGACGCCTTCATCAGACCCGATCTGTGGTCCTTGCCAGGCGCTGACTACAGTAGAGTTCAGCAAGCTCCTGATGCGCTGATCGGGCGGCATGTGTTCGGCTCGTTTTGGCAGCGGCGCGTTCCGCCATCTCTCTTGCTCGTAGATACTCTTCCGTCAGTTGTTTGCTGACCTCCTCGCCTGAGGCTAGCTCATCGTGAAAAACGGTAATTGGAGAGTCCAAAGAAAGGTTGGGCATAGCAAGCATCGTCTAAGGTTGCCCGACGGATAACGGCGTAAGCTCATGCCTGTTGCACTATGTAATCCACATTTGCTTGAACGGCGGCGGCTGAAAGCCGACGCGCCTCGCATTCGGGAGCTTGGCCGGTCGTGTCTAAAATGGGTCGATGGCGGACTGTAGCGAGCGCTAACCGTGCTGACATGGGAGCCCAGAGCGAAGTCCAGGTGATGGCCGAATAAACGGAGATTTAACGACCCTGGGCGGGGGCAACCGCACCACCGGGACCGAGGAGACGCACTTACACGAACCCCGCGGCTGTTTTGCCGCGATCTAAGAAGCGCTTAAGCCTTGTGTTCTCTTAAATCAGGTTGGGCCGAGTGTGTCTGGCGTTGTTAGGTGTGCTGTCGATCTTATGTCCGCACCCGACGGTTGAGAGTGTCCGCTATCGGTCAGAAATTAATGTCGGCCGTCGACATGGGCTTGATACCTGCCGTTGAGACACCATCTGCGCACACCTTCCAACACCGCAGACAGGCCCATGATCAATTCAGCTTACATTCTCGCTCTGAGCGACAGCTCATACGCCCGACGACAACTCTGCCCCATGTTCTCGGGTGGCGCTTATGGCCGCGTGTCGTGCACCTTGAATGACCGTCGAAGAAGCCCGCGGGCGGGCTAAGTCTCAGCGGGTGGAGAGCCGGCAAGAACGCACGCGTCTACTCAGTTTTGATAGATAGCTTCCGCTTAGACTTGGCCGAGTGCGCCGCTCCCGTCCGTTCTGTTTTCGGCTTCCGTCCTAAACCGATGGTCTTGGCAAGCGCTTTCCGCTGCTCCGAATAGTTCGGAGCTGTCATCGGATAGTTGTTGGTCAGACCGTAGTCTTGCCGGTACTGGTCCGGCGTCATCCCATGCGCCGTCTGAAGATGCCTCTTAAGCGTCTTCTGCTTACGTCCGCACTCCATACAGACAATGAAGTCTGGCTTCACCGACGCCCTTATCGAGACGATTGCTGTCTTAGCGGATGGAACGGAGCTTGGATCCTTTTTCAGGCCTGCAAGGGCTGAGTGCACCTGGTGGATTAGATTGCCCACGTCGCCCACAGCGACTGTGTTGTTAGCTACATGCGCAGCCACAATGTCGGCCACGAGTTCAGTGAGTTTAGCGTTAGTGCTCATCGACACCCTCGGTTGATCATCCAAGCAAATAGGCTCTCGCGAGAGCATAGCAACTGAGCACTGTAAGTAGTGTAAAACTTTAGTATCCGCGCTCAGTCGATCGAGGTGAAGTGTGGGTTATTGCCGATAATTTAGGCTAGTCTGGCGTTCAGCAGCGAATCGCCTTTGCTGCCGGGGCGGTTTCAGCGGCTTTGATAGCCGGTCTCATGCTCGGTTTTCGTTGGCTGTGTGGACGTAAGCGGGGCACAACGGCTGACTAGGTACCTGGTTGGCTACCCCTTGCAACGCCTAGTCTTGCGAGCAGCATGTCGAAGACGACTGGGTAGATCGGCCGGACAAACTCCAACCCACCATAATAATCGTCGACCCACCGGACCGTCGCGGTGATTGCGTCAAGCCCATCTAACTTGACCCAAATGCTCTCGCCGAGGCGAGGTCGTTCAACGAACTCGACCTTGCAACCACGTGGCGTCAGATCAAAGGTGCGAGTGAAGTAAGACCCTCGGCCGGGCCGACGTAGCGAAATGTCGGCTGCGACGGACTGACGATCATGCTCGCGAGGGATGTACTTGGCCGCTGAAGGCGAGTCGTCGAGGAGAAATTGCAGGCCTCCTTTGCCGCTGCTGTACCATCGGACAATTGCATCAAGCGCACCGCAGATGCCCTTGATCGACAACCTAAGTTGAAGCCCGGGAAATAGCGCCAGATCGCTGCGTATTTTGCAGCCGTCGTAAGAGAGATCGACGACGGTCAGGCCAAAGGTCGTCTGATCGCCTAAGACGCCAAAGCCAGGCAGATCTACCACGCGCCTCGGCTTACGATTACCCTCCCGCTCGGACGGAGTTGCAGGCGCCAGCGATTGCTCGGGCGTGGACCTCACCATATCGGCAGCTCAGGGGACTTTTCGAAAACCCCGCCGGCAACGATCCCGTCTACCCACAGCAACTTGCAATCGAGGGTGTCGCGAGGAAGGCGCATTCTGACCCTTTGCCCTGGGTGCAGCAAAGCTCGTGACCTTAAGCGGAAGCCATCGCTGGAAAGATCCTCAATTATTGCCTTCACTGCGCAGTCCTTCGAAAGCTCCAGCGTGATGGACATTGAAAGTCTTACACGCGGCGCGCGTGGGGCATGATCGCGGCCACGCGACCTTACTCCTGGATTCTCAGAAGATGGGGCGAGGTTCGGCATCAGCTTCACGTAGTGCGTCGCGGATAATCAGCTCTAAACAAACATCGTTAATGCGCCGTAGCCGCCGGCCATCGGCTGATGAGGGCTGGAGCCAAGCAAACGTCCTGCTTTGAGTGGAAAGCGCATGTTGCGAAGAGCTTGGAACCTGATATGGGTTAGCGAACAACCACCTGATTATGTTAATTGGCAACCTCCAACATTCGAAGGCGGGTCGGCTGAGAGACGTCCGTGCTGCGCACAACACACGAAAGTGATCCTTAGTGCAGCGCCACATCAACGAATCCACGCTCGAGCCCTTCGTCGCGAAGCTCGCGTATCGCGCCGAACTCGATGCGGACGACCGGCATGCAATCCGGACGCTACCATTCACGATCAGGAGAATGGAGCGCAGCGAGTTCCTTATTCGTGAACGTGAGCTCGCCACTCATTCGTCCGTGATGCTTTCAGGCTTCTCTATTCGGCACAAGCTGGTCGCCAGCGGCCATCGGCAAATCGTTGCTATCCACCTGAAGGGCGAAGCCGTGGACCTTCAGAACTCAATGCTAAAAGTCGCAGATCACAGTGTCCAGATGCTCACCGCCGGCAAGGTGGCCATGATTCCACGCGAGGCTATCGTCGAGCTGACGCTGGCGCGGCCGAGGGTGGGCCACGCGATGTGGATCGACACGCTGGTCGACGGCTCGATCTTCCGCGAGTGGACTGCGAACGTCGGACGCAGAGACGCCCGCACGCGCATGGCGCATCTTCTTTGCGAGTTCTCGCTTCGGTTGAAGTCCGCGGGCTTAGGCGATGAGACCGGCTACGAGCTGCCGATGACTCAGGAACAGCTTGCTGACACCACTGCCCTGACATCAGTCCACGTCAATAGAACGCTCAAAGCGTTGGAGAAAGAAGGCCTGATCAGCCGCACGAACCCTCGGATGGTGCGCATTGGGGACTGGCGCAGGCTCGCTGAGGCGGGCGATTTTGACAGCAGCTATCTACACATGCGGGAGGACGACGTGGCGTTCGCCTGAAAGTTCGACGCTAACGTCTGCAATGGGTCGAAGGCAGACCTAAGCTTTCAATGTCTGCAATGGGTGGAAAGCGGACATGGCCCAGCGTAGCAACATGCCGTTGGAGGCCTGACGATGCAGTCACCTTTTCTGTCTGGCTTGCGCTACCTCGCTGAGGGAGGCCAGGAAACGGAGCTGATGTACGGCCACGGTTTCGAATTGCCAAAGTTTGCGCTGTTTCCGCTGCTCGACGACGCCGCCGCGGTAGTTCAACTGAAAGCCATGTACGAGGCGGTGCTCCAGGTCGCGGTGCGCCACCGCATGAGCGTTATGCTTGGTGGGTTGGACTATCGCGCGAGTCCTGATTGGGCCGGATTGTTGGGGATCGATGCTGTTAGACTTGCCGATTATCAGCATCGCTCCGTCGCGTTCCTGAGGGAGGTTGCTGAACCCTATCTTGAGAAATTGCCTCACATCTTGGTGAGCGGCATCGTCGGGCCTCAAGGCGACGCTTACGAGCGCAACCAGACCGTCACAGCTTCCTCTGCCGAGGCCTACCATGGGACCCAGATGGACAATCTGGCCTCGGCGGGCGTTGATCTCGTGCAGGCGATGACATTCACAAGCAGTCACGAGGCGATCGGGGTGATACGCGCGGCGCAAGCTCGCGAGCTTCCCATAGTCGTGTCATTTATGACCGATTCACCGGATGAACCGGGGGGACAGCGATCCTTCCGCCAAACCATTGAGGACGTTGACCGAGCAACCGACAGTTACGCGCTGTTTTACGGCATCAATTGCGCACATCCGCGGGAGTTCGAGCCACTGCTTAGGGACCAGGGCGAGTGGCTCAACCGAATAGGTCTTCTCCGACCGAATGCTTCAGCGAAGGACAAGGTCGAACTTTGTCAGATCGGCCATCTTGAACGCGGCGATGCACGCGAGCTCGCGCAGCTGATGGGGGTGCTCGCGGCGCGGCTGCCAAACGTCAGGGTGCTTGGCGGCTGCTGCGGTACCTGGGATGAACATCTTGACCTGATCGCCGGGGCAGCGGCGTCAGTCTAAACCGGGACCAATCAACGTCTGCAATGGGTGGAAAGCGGACGTTCCAGACAATGCCGAAACACGACCCGTTTGGCATTGGCAGAGGGTCGGCTTGATGGCCTGAAAGACGAACCGTTCAAGTTCCCGCTCTGAAGGCGACAAACCCGTTCTCGGCGGAAGAAGAATGAGCTTCGAGCTCGTACGCAGCCGGCACGAAGCCATCACAAGACGGAAACTGGGTTGAAATCAGATGGGTCCAAATTGGGGCGTTCGTTAACCTTTTCCGTCCATTTTACGCGGGTGTGGCGAAGGTAAACCGAGTCTTTGATACTAGCCGGGGGGCTGATTAGAGAGGCGCACGGATCATGGTCCGGCTGCCGGATTTTCCTTCGTCGAAACGGGACAACTTATCGGACCCGCCGAGCAGCGGCTCGACGGGCGGGGGATTACAAGTGCGTTACTTGATGGTTGGTGCGCTCACAGCATGGGCAGTTGTGGGTAGCAGCGAGGCTGCTGCGCAGCAGACTTTAACGGCGAATTTCAGCCGCGGCGCAATTGCTCAGTATTCGGGCAATCCAAATGGAACGGACGCCGGTCAGCTGTTTGGTAGCCTGGCGATCTCGTCCATGTCCGTTAGTCAGGTATCTGCAAACGGCACTTGGGGAGGCACTCAAGGCAATGACACATCGATAACCGCAACCATCAACTTCAGCGATGGCCGCTCACCGGTGACATTCCCTGCGGCGATCAATTGGGTCAAAAATGCTGGCGCTGGCCAGTTCGACTGGATTGGCGTCACAATCGGTGCAGCGCAGACTGTCAACGATGGCTACACGCCGACGGCCGGCAAGTCGAAAACCTACATTCTTCAGTTTCCGCAAAGCTCCCTCAGCCTTGCAACCCTGCTTCCGGACAACCTCGACGGGAGCGCAAATGCGGGAGCTGCCCTCAACGCGCTTAATCAATATTTCCCAAATGCTACGCCGCCGGTGATCACGGGGCCGTCTGGTGGAGCAGGCTCAGCGAGTTCCGTGATCAGCGTAAACGAAAATCAGCGGGCAGTGACAACGCTTACGGCTAACAAGGCGATCACGAGCTGGACGATCGTTGGAGGTTTTGACTCTTCTAAGTTCACGATCAGCTCAGGGGGTGTGCTTGCCTTCAACGGGGCTACCCCAGCTCCCGATTACGAAAATCCGTCTGACAACGATACTAACAACACCTATGTAGTGACCGTCAGAGCCACTGATGCGAATGGAAATACGGCAACCCAGACGATTACGGTCACGGTCTTGGACCTGGACGACACGGCTCCTGCCGTTGCTGCTCAGTCGTTTAACTATGCTGAGAACCAGTCGGCAAATGCGACCGTAGGCACTGTGGCGGCCACGGACGCGGTGGGTGTTAGCGCGTTCCGCTTCTCGGCCAATAACAGCCAGACCAGCGCTGATGGCTATTACACCATCGACAATGCAGGTGCGATCAGGATCACCGCTGCTGGTGTGGCCGCGGGCGTCGCCAACAACGATTACGAGATCACGCCCAACAGCTTCATCTATGGCGTGCAGGCGGGCGACGCTGCGGGCAACTGGTCGGCAGCCGCCAACGTTACGCTTAACGTCACGGATGTGAATGAAGCGGCGCCGAATGCTGCTCCGACCATCACTGCTGGCCAGTCCTTCAACTACGCCGAGAACCAGAGCTCCGGCGCTCAGGTCGGCCTTGTAGCGGCTAGCGACGACGTTGCAGTTACTGGCTTCCGCTTTGCCGCGACCGCTAACCAGACCAGCGCCGACGGCTTTTTCTCTATCGATGCAACGGGGCGCATCACGCTTACTGCAGCCGGTGCTGCCGCAGGAGTGGCCACCAACGACTACGAGATCACGCCCAACAGCTTCACCTATGCCATCGAGGCAGGAGATGCCGGCGGCCTCTGGTCAACCGCAACCAACGTCACACTCAACATCACCGACCTGGACGACACGGCGCCGGCAATTACCGGCCCCAGCAACGGTCCGGGTGCTGCGGCCTCGGCGATCACCGTCAACGAGGGCACAACGACCGTCACTACCCTGACGAGCAACGTCCCGATCAGCAGCTGGTCAATTGTCGGTGGCAATGACCAGGGCCGTTTCTCGATCAGCCCGGCGGGCCAGATCACCTTCCTTGCGGCTCCAGACTACGAGGCACCCGCTGATGCCGACACCAACAACACCTATGTGCTGACGGTCCAAGGTACAGATGCCAACGGCAACTCCGCGACCCAGACAGTTACAGTGACGATTGCAGACCTCGCCGACACGGCGCCGGCAATTACCGGCCCCAGCAACGGTCCGGGTGCTGCGGCCTCGGCGATCACCGTCAACGAGGGCACAACGACCGTCACTACCCTGACGAGCAATGTTCCAGTCACGTGGTCAATCGTTGGAGGCGATGACCAAGGCCGCTTCTCAGTCGATAGCTCTGGGGCAATTACCTTTACGGCTGAGACAGACTACGAGAACCCGGTCGATAGCGACAGAAACAACACGTATGTTCTGCTGGTAGAGGCACGTGATGGCAACGGAAACCTCGCAACTCAGACGGTTACCGTCTTCATCAGGAATGTTGACGAACTTGCCCGCCGCTTGGACGAGATCGGGGAGAATCTGCGGGGTAATCTTCGCAACCATGCGTTCTCGAGCCTCTCGACCATGCTCCAGTACAATGAAGGGCTTCTCAACGTGGACGAGAGCTTCTGCTTTGATCCGCGACGATCGTTTTCCGGGCAGGCAAACTCAGACGACTACATTCAAGCGGCAGGCGTCAACTTCCGCAAAGATCTTACCTCATGCAAATCTCGGACTCGAACCTTCGTGGATACGGGGGTCGGCTTCACGCGGGTGAACGGTAATTGGACCACGAGAGGGCTCGCTGCAGCGGGTATCGAACAGAAGCTCGACAAACGTGTGGTGATTGGCGCTGCACTTCTCGGCACTACGTCGGCCGACAAACTCTCATCCTTCGATGACAGCCGCATCTCCGACAAGAGCCTGCAGCTGAACGTCTATGGCCGTGCTCATCTGGCCGACCAGCTCCGCTTTGGCGCGTTCGCCGGTTGGGGCAAAGCCTGGTACTCGTTCCGCCTCAATGATGATGGGCTTGCGCTTCGAGGTCGCATGACCGGCTACCGCCACATCTATGGTGCGGTACTATCCGGTGACATACAGCTCGCCGGGACCACAATCACGACGGACGCGACTCTATCTAGGGCCTCGGAGCAACTAAATTCGGCCAAGCTGAACGCCTACTACAAGGGCGAAGAAGGGTCGAAGGTCCTGTTCCTCGTTGGCAAGGTCGACGTAACGAGGCTCAGCGTTCCCGTGCAAATCCCAATCATTTTTGGTCACGTGGACAGGGCTGAGCCGACGCGCCTAGATATCAGCCCAGGCCTGCTCTGCCAGGATACGGAGCAGGACTCGTCTTCAATTGACTGCGGCTACCAGCTTGGCTTCAAGTTCAGGCTGGCTCCAAGCTTCAGGTGGCGAATACAGGCGCAGGCACGGCGTGAGGTGGTAGAGGGCTATGCCTCTAATCTTCTCTCCGTCGGCGTCATGAGGCACCTCGGCAAGCGGAATGAATATGCTCTCGGTCTCGATGCGGAGCGCGAGGCTCGCGCTCAACAGGCGGACAATCGATTGATGATGCGGTTTGGCGTGAGCCGCTGACGCAATTGGCGGCGAGCTCCCTGCGGCATGGTGGAAACCGTTTGAGCAGATCATCAGCGAGCCGACGCTACCGGAGGACCTCAGAGGTGTTTAGGCCGGCTAGCTCGGTCCGCTACGGTCTACCTGCGTCGAGTGCGGACATGCCGCTAAAGTCTGCTTTGGGTCGGAAGCAGACATTAAGCCGGGCGCCGCGGACCGCCGCTGTCGACGACGATCTCAAGCTCCTTGGCGGCAGCCCTAGCGGCCCTTCTCAACGGGGAGAGCCGAGCGACGTGCTCGATACACGGGTTTCCATCGATGTTGAGCGGGAGCGCCAGGTTGCTCGCAAGGATACGCTCTTCGACTTCCCAAGGCCGATCGCAAGGATGGGCCGCGACGAACGCGTGGCGGCTCATCCAATCGTCTAGTCGCTGCTCTCCCGGGTTGGTGAACGTAAACCGCGAGCCGCTGCCAACTCGCCGGAGCGCTATCCCGAGATGCTGGCTAAGAAGGCAGCCCAAGCTCAGTCGGAGAGTAGAGCCTTCGGCATTGCCGCCAAAATGGGTCCGGAGCCGTTGCCGGATCGTGGACCTGCTTGCCGCCTTGCCGCTGGTCGGAGGCGCCGAGGGGGAGATGCCGACATAGAGCAGTGTCAGGCCGTTGGAAGTATGACATCCGGTTGCGTCGACAGCGCCCGGAATTTCGCCGAAATACCAAGCGTAGATTCCCGGCTCCGCGGGCGCAGCAGATGGGCGCCGCAGCACGTCATCCGAAGAGAGGAGCCGCGAAGGGTTTAGTAGGGCCGTAGGAATGCTCAGCACTGGGGGCCAGCGATGTCTAATTGGTCACGCGATAAAGGCCTAAGGCCTGTTGGAAAGCGATAGCAAGGTCGGCAATATCCACGACGTTAGTTCTACCGGTGAGTTCGAAACGCATGCGTGCGGGGCGGGAGAACCAAAGATCGCGCTCTGAGTCCATGTCGAACGTTCCTGCATTGTCGACCGAGCAGGCGACTACTTTGCTGTAGGGCAGCGTCGATACAGGTCAGTGGACCTTCGTGTCTCCGTCGGAGCTTCGCAGCAGGAGTGACGCCACCATGTACGGAATGCCGGCGAGCACGAGCGCCTGAGCTGCGGCCGCCGCCTGTTGCGGCGCACTGTCCGGCGAAGTCTGGGCCCACCACAAGAAGACCAGAACCCCCCATACCGCACTAACAATCCCAACTACGCGCATCTGATTCCCCTGAACTACCAACGCCGCGCGACCATCGCTCGGCGCTCCGGCTTTGCACCAATTAAGACTGCTGGGCTCTAGTGCAAGAAACGGCCGAAACTCGGGTTTTTTCCGGCGACAGAGATGTCCGCAATGGGTGCAATGCGGACATCAGTTCAACGGTTGGAAATGCTCGCCGTGTCCGCCAAAGCGCGAAAATCGGCTAATGTCCGGTCGAAGTAGTGCAGACGCGGAGCGTCAAACGTGGCCATATAAAGTCGGTTTCCGATCAGCACGGCTCGCGCCTCCCCCTTCCTCGGCAGCTCATCGCTGTCGATATATTCGTAGGTGAAGTACACGCCTTGTTCACCTAGGAACCGCTCTGGCCTGGATCCGGTTAGTTTGAAGCCGCCAATCTTCTTGTATGCTCGGTACGTGCCTTCGAGGAGCTCCGGTATTTCGATGAGCAAGGTGCTCGTCGTGAACTTCGGCAACGGATCCCGCTTCTTATTGCGCTCCTTGACGAGCGGCGCCCCTGGCTCGACGCCGCCATAGAACGTTACGTCGTTGAGCTGTTCGCCGTCGAGCGTCCAAGTCTCAGCGTATCTGCCGGGTCTCTGATCTAGCCGGTTCCAGTCACGCGGCGGCGTGACCATCATGTTCGAGCCGGCAATTTCGACCGTCTTGCCTTTCTCCCGGTAAGCATTGGCATACGCCGGATGCGCACCAAGAGCAGCAACGTACAGGCCGGCGAGAGCCCACGGCCGCCCTTTGATGATCGTCATTGCTTCCCTCCCACCGATCCTACAGTCATTTGGATCATTGCTAAGTCGGAAGCGTCCGGCTTCAGCTGGAGGTATCGCTCCAGTGCTGTCAGCCCTTCAGCTGTCCTTCCCGTTTTGATCAACGATAGCCCTAGTCCTCGATGGGCTTCGGCAAGCTGCGGTTCCAGCGCCACTGCTCTCGAGTAAAAGTCGGCCGCATGAACCAGATCGCGCGGCGCCCCCCGCATCCGAAACAGCTCAGCACGAGCGTACCAGAGTGGCGCGGTCCAGCCGTCCTGCGCGAGCGCGTTGATGAGGTATTCACTTCCGCCGAAGTCGTTCAGCTTAATCTGATCTTCAAGGAAGATAGGTAGCCATTTCGCTAGCGCCTGTTTGTACCGCTGTACCCCTTCGGTACGCGTTTCTCCATCCGGCGCAGCCAGCTCGCTCAAATAAGCCGCTCGCTCAGCTTCAGGCGGATGGCTGGCGAAGAACGCGATTCGGTCGAACCGGGGCTTCTTCAACCCGCGCGCGGAAGCAGAAGCCTCGGTCTCAGCCATGAAGTTGCGCCAGACGCGCGTGGCAGCCTGTGGCCTTAAGTTGCTACCGTTCAGGTAGCTGATGCCGACGAGATCTGCCTCCCGTTCGTTATCGCGGCTGAAGCGCAGCAGAGAGCCGTAGACAGATAACTCCAAATCTTGAAAGTTCCTGTGCACATTTGAACTGTTGGACATCGAGGCTAGGACAGCTGCCCAACTCAGCAGGTCGGTTCCGGTGCGACGGGCCTTGAAGCGGGCAAGGGTGTGCCGCTTTTCGAAGTGCCCAAATTCATGCCCTAGTACGGCCGCAAGCTCGGCCTCGCTTCGCGCGCGGAGCAGGAGGCCGCTGTAAACGCGCATTGTGCCGTTTGGCGACATGGTGGCGTTGAAACTCGGCTCTCGCACAATGTAGACGCGCGTTGCGTTGCAGCGGTCCGACCCGACTGCTGCACAGAGCACACTCTTCACGTAGGCGGTAAGCGTCTCGTCGCGGATTAGCACCGGCGAATTCGCCAGCTTCTGCTCGCTCTCGTCGTCTTCTCGCCAAAAACCAATCTCGTCCACGCCCTGCGGTTGGTAAACCCCGGCGTATGGTGGAGGTGGCGGCGCGGGCTTCATCTCGGGCGCTCCACTGCCCGGTGCCGCTAGCGCCAAAGCGCTCCAAGCAGCGATGAAGGCGCTCTTCATCGTTTAGCCTCAGCGTGCTTAACCGTGCTACCAGGGAAGTCCTCTAGCAGCTGGCGAACTCTCTTCTCTGCCCCGTCTGGCTCGCGCACGTCGCCACCCATCGCGAAGTCCGCGTTCAGCCACAGAAGATCCCCGGTTTTGAGGTCGACTAGCCCCGCCGCACCTTTGTGTTCGCCCGACTTGATGGCCAACCCCGGGCCAAGCAAGGCGACAGCCTGAAGTATCTTCCGCCCCGTCGAACCATAAGCATCTTTATTATAGATGAACAAGGCATAGTCAGCATCTTCGGCTCCCGGAAGGCTGCGAATTCCCTCGCCGAGGGACGAGTCGAAGACGCCTGATTTATTATCCCGCTTCTTCGTCGGCAGTCGGTTGCCTACGAAAAATTGATAGCTCATCACCGCCTGAGAAACCGCGTCGAATAAGTTCGTGTACTCCTCAAGCAGCTGGGCCTGTTGGCCGTAAGCCTCGGGTGCAGTCAAAACCGTGTTACCCAAGGCGGACTGGCGCTTTAGCAACGCCGCCTCGATGTTTTTTCGTGCCTGGTCAGTCCACTCGGCACGCGGTTCAAACATGCCTCCGGTGGACTGGGCGCCCACACTAACTTTCGGGCGAAACACCAGTATCTTTTTGCCGCTATTAGCGGGCAATTCAAACCCCTGCTTGATTGCAGCTCGCTCCTGCGCGCCTGCTGCGGATGCAGCATTCAGCACTAACAGCGCGGCCGCTGCCAGCTGGATAATCGATCTCATGTACGCCCCCCAATCACACGGCCCCCGAGCCGCACTCACAATGTGCAGGAAGATTATCAGATCGCAAGCTACAAAAAAGATGCTGGAGCCGTGCGTTACGGAGAAGCTCTTCGGGGACGCCAAGGTTGCGGTGAAGAGGTTAGCAACGACGCGGGATCTCAGGGCGATAGTGGAGCCTTGTCGGTGATCGCCGCTACGGGAGCGCCGGTGCCCTGCTTGCTGTGGACCGGCTACCAACGACGATCAATCGACCAACACTATTGCTCGTGATGCTTCTTGATCTGGTCGGTCGGGCCACCATCTGCGAACGCTTCCCGCACCCGAAGACAGCCTAATGATCAGTTCCGCTTACATGCTCGCTCTGACCGACTCCTCTTACGCACGACGCCAACTCTGCCCGATGTTCTCGGGTGGAGCTTATGTCCGCAGCCACAGCACCTTTAAGAACGATCGGGCAGGGGCGCGGGCGGGCTAAAGTCATCAGCAGGTGGATAGCGCAACAAGAACACGGCAACGGCATGGTCGCCCGCGTTCGTGCTTGCCAGGTGATTGTTGGACGGAAAGGCCAGGATCACGGTTGAACCGGAAACCGGAGTTAACCTGTTGAAATAAGGTGGTGCCGCTTGCGTGACTCGAACACGCGACCCCATCATTACGAATGATGTGCTCTACCAGCTGAGCTAAAGCGGCTTGGCTCTACGAAAAGAGGCCGTGCGGCGGCGGCCCTGAAGGGCCAATCGTCGCGGCGGTGCCCCTAACAGCGCACCGTCTTGCGGGCAAGCGCGGAAGCGGCCGCCGAACATGCTTAACGCTTTGGTAACGCGCGTCGGCCATTTTCCGGGCTGAACTTAGGGAAGGTGGGGCCCCGGGGCGCATGGACAGTTACCGCGAGCATCCGAGCGACTTCGAGCTCGGCACATCCGCCGAGGCCGATCACGCGCATGATGTCGCTGCAGCGATCGGCACCGACGAGCGCCGGATGCACGTGCGCGCCTATAATTATTGGGTCTCGCTGCTCGAGGGCCGCGATTTTCCGTCGATCGAGGATCTCGAGCCCGAGGACCTCAACGACTTTGCCGCGCACAGCGTCCTGCTCGATTTCACCTGCGGCCGCGACAATCCGGCGGTGCCGTACATCGGCGCAGCGATCCGCGAGGAGTGCGGCCTCAACGAAGACACGCGCACCATTGCCGACGTCCCGAGCCGCTCGCTGCTTTCCCGGCTTACCGACCATTATCTGCAGATCATCGCCAACCGCGCGCCGATCGGCTTCGAGGCCGAGTTCGCCAATCAGCGCGACGAAACCATCTGCTATCGTGGCATCCTGATGCCCTTCTCTTCGGATGGCGACACGATCGACTTCATCTACGGCGTCATCAACTGGAAGCATGTGGCCGTCACGCAGTCGCCGCGGGCCGAAGAGCCCGTCACCTCGACGGACGCGACCTCGCTCGACGGCGACTACGAACAGCCGGCGCAAGACTATATCGAAGCGGAAGTGGCAGTGGCGGACGAACCGCTGGAACTGGACCAGCCGCTCGAAACTCCAGTAGCGCCGCATCAGCCGGTACCGCATTTCTCTTGGGAAGACGGTCCGCTGAGCGATGCCGGCAGCGACGACGATGAACTCCGGCCGATCGAAATCGACGCTGACGCGGGCCTTGCCGACCGCTTGTGGGCCGCCCGCGAGACCGCGGAAGCAGTCAAGGCCGGCGAGGGCCGGACCCGCTCCGCGCTGTACCGCGCACTCTCGCTTGCTTACGACTTCGCGCTCGCCGCCCGTGCCGACCCCGATGACTATGCCGAGCTGCTCGAGGAATCCGGCCTGAAGGCGCAGGAACGGGCGCCGATGACGCCTATTGTCAAGCTCGTGTTCGGGATCGATTACGACAAAGCCCGGCTGACCGAGTTCGCCGCGGCGCTGTCTTACGGCATGCGGCAGGATGTCGAGCAGGGCGGATTTCAGTCCTTGATCGAGCAGCAGGCGGGTGGCCTCAAGGCGCTGGTCGCGGCGGAACGCCAGGCCCGGCGCCCCGAACCAAAGGCTGACACAAAGAGCGAAGCCGCGCGCGCTCGCTTGCGCTCGGCGCCGCCAATCACGCTCGCCCAAGTGCCGAGCGATGAGGAGTTTGCGGTCGTCGTCAC
The DNA here is from genome assembly GCA_036563485.1 of Sphingomicrobium sp. Classification (NCBI taxonomy): domain Bacteria; kingdom Pseudomonadati; phylum Pseudomonadota; class Alphaproteobacteria; order Sphingomonadales; family Sphingomicrobiaceae; genus Sphingomicrobium; species Sphingomicrobium sp. Next base: position 1,412,318 of record DATCMI010000001.1, read on the forward strand.
GCGCCGCGGGCAGGACGGCAAGCATGAGCTGGTCGCTATCGTCGAGGACGAGGCGTTGGTCGAACGCGCGATTCGCCGCGCCGCCTGACCGTTCCGGCAAGCGCCGGGGTTGTTCCCCTGCGGAGGGCGGGTCTATAGGCCCGCCATCCCCGCACTACAGTCCCCGGAGCAATAACTTCAATGACGGCTCACACGCGCCTGGACCCCCCGCTGGTCGAGTCGATCCGTAAGGCCCTGACTGGAAACGCACTTCCAGGAGAGACCCAGGATTTCACGCGTGAAGCGGAGCGCGACGCAGCCGAATTCCTCGCTGAAGTCGCGGCCAAGCGCAGCCGCGGCGAGCTCGCGCTCCAGATCCAGTCCATCGGGGGCGAAGTCGGGCATCGCAGGATGCGGATCGGCATCGTCAACGACGATATGCCGTTCCTGGTCGACTCCGTGGCTAACGCGATCGCCGCGCGACAACTGACTATCCACCGGCTGCTCCACCCCGTCGTGTGCGTCGACCGTGGCAAAGATGGCGCGCTTCAAAGCGTCGAACCGTTGTGCGGCGACAAGGAGCGGCGGGAGTCGATCATGTACATCGAGCTCGACCGCGCCGACGCGCGCGGCCGGCAGGAGCTCGCCGCCGACCTTCGCCGCGTCCTTGAGGATGTTCGCCTGGCCGTGCGCGACTGGAAGTCGCTGCAGGGACGAATGCGCGCGGATGCGGAGCAAGCGGACGAGGAAGGCGCGGCGCTGCTCAACTGGTTTGCGGACGGCGCGATGACGCTGCTCGGATATCAGGTTGAAAGGCCGTACGAGAAGCCGAGCGAAGCGCTGGGCATCTTCAGCATCCCCGGCGCCCCCACCGATGAGGGCGGGGCCGCGGGCGCGATGAATTATCTGGAGAAAGGCGGCCAGGTGCCGCTGATGGCAAAGGCCGAGCGCAAGTCGACCGTTCACCGCCGCGTCCCGCTCGACCTGGTGGTGACGCCGGTCCGCGACGGCGACAAGGTCCTCGGCATCGGCGTCCATGCCGGCCTGTGGACCAGCGAAGCCTTGCGCGTCCCGCCGGAGGAAGTGCCGGTCCTGCGCGCGCGCCTGAAGCAGCTCGACCGTGACTTCGGCTTCGATCCGAAGGGCCATTCCGGCAAGGCGCTCCGCCACGCCGTCGCGTCGCTGCCCCGCGACGTCGTCATCGCCATTGAATATGCTTCGCTGCGCGAACTGGTGCTGACGGCGATGTCGCTCGCGGACCGTCCTCGGCCGGCGATCCTGCAGGTTCGAAGCATCCTCAAGGGCCAGCTCTTCACCTTCGTCTGGCTTCCGCGCGAGGAACTCAGCACCAACCGCCGGGTCGCGATTGCGGAGCTACTTGAAGAGAAGGTTGGGCGTGAAATCACCAGCTGGTCGGTCGAACTTGGCGACGCCGACCTCGCGCTGATCCGCTTCACCCAATATATCGACGAAGATGCGCCGCAGCCGGACTCGGCTGAGCTCGATCGCGCTGTCGTCGAAATGGTGCGCGGCTGGGCTCCGGGCGTCGAAGCCGAACTGATCGAGCAGGCCGGGGCGCCGCGGGCCACCCGCCTCGCCTTGACGTACATCGGCGCCTTTCCGGAAAGCTATCGCTCGCGCAGCACCGCGAAGGAAGGCGCGGCCGACATCCTTCGCCTGTGCGCCCTTTCGGACGACAGTGAACGGGGTGTCCGGATATTCCGCGCCGACAGCGATGCGCCGGGGCTACTCCGCCTCAAGACCTATCGCCGTGGCGGCCTCATTCCACTGTCCGAAGCCGTCCCGGTGCTCGAGAATTTCGGCTTCCGAGTGCTCGAGGAAATCCCGACGGCCCTGGCCGGCGGCATTGGCTTCATTCACGATTTCCACGTCGAGGTCGGTGCCGAAGGCGACATTGAAGCCATCCTGTCCCGCGTCGACGAGATCGAGCGGGCGATTGCAAACGTCCTTTGCGGCGCAGCGGAAGACGACGAGTTCAACCAGCTGGTTCTGTACAGCGGGCTCAACACGCAGGCCGTTGTCTGGCTGCGCGCCTGGTTCCGTTACCTGCGCCAGACGGGGAGCAGCTTTGGGCTGGTCACGGTCGTCGATGCGCTTCGGCGCGCGTCGCCTGCAACGCGGGCGCTTGTCGGGCTGTTCGAGGCTACGCATGACCCCACGGCGAAGAACCGCGATGAACGGATCGGCGAATGCCGCGAGCAGCTCGACAAGTCGCTCGCCAAGGTTCGTTCGATCGACGACGACCGCATCCTTCGACGGCTTCGCGCACTGGTGCTCGCGATCCTGCGCACCAATGCGTTCGCACCGGCGGCTCGCCAAGCGCTCGCGTTCAAGATCAACAGCTCGCTGGTCCCGGGTCTTCCCGCACCGGTGCCGTGGCGCGAAATCTGGGTCTACAGCCCGCGCGTCGAAGGCATTCACTTGCGCGGCGGCCCGGTCGCCCGTGGCGGCCTTCGCTGGTCGGACCGGCGCGACGATTTCAGGACCGAGATTCTCGGGCTGATCAAGGCGCAGCTGGTCAAGAACGCGGTGATCGTTCCGACTGGCGCCAAGGGCGGCTTCTATCCCAAACAGCTGCCGCCGATCACAAACCGCGACGCATGGCTTGCGGAAGGAACCGAAAGCTATCGCATCTTCATCCGCTCGCTGCTGTCGATCACCGACAATCTCGTCAACGACAAGGTCGTCCATCCTGAAAAGGTCGTGATTCACGACGGCGACGATCCCTATTTCGTCGTTGCCGCCGACAAGGGCACCGCGACTTTCTCGGACGTTGCCAACGCCATCGCGCTGGAGCGGAATTTCTGGCTTGGCGACGCGTTCGCGAGTGGCGGGTCCAATGGTTACGACCACAAGGCGATGGGCATCACCGCGCGGGGCGCGTGGATCTCGGTGCAGCGCCACTTCCTTGAGATGGGCATCGACGTTCAGTCGGACGAAGTCACGGTTGCAGGTTGCGGCGATATGTCGGGCGACGTGTTCGGCAATGGCATGCTTTTGTCGAAGACGCTGAAGCTCGTTGCGGCGTTCGACCATCGGCACATCTTCATCGATCCCAATCCCGATCCGGCGAAGAGCTGGGCCGAGCGCCAGCGGCTGTTCGAGCTGCCGCGTTCAAGCTGGGACGATTACGACAAGTCGCTGATTTCGAAGGGCGGCGGCGTTTATTCGCGGGGCGAAAAGTCGATCCATTTGAGCGCTGAAGCGCGCGAGGCGCTGGGCATCCAAGACAAGGACGTGGAACCCGCCACCCTGATCAACGCCATCCTGAAGGCGCCGGTCGATCTGCTGTGGTTCGGCGGGATCGGGACCTACATCAAGGCTGCGACCCAAGGTCACGCCGACGTCGGCGATCCTGCCAACGACGGCCTGCGCGCGGACGCACGCGACCTGCGCGCCAAGGTTATCGGCGAAGGCGCAAACCTTGCCATCACCCAGGCCGGCCGGATCGAGTTCGCCGAGCGCGGCGGTCGCATCAACACCGACTTCATCGACAACAGCGCGGGCGTGGACTGTTCCGATAACGAGGTGAACATCAAAATCCCGCTCAACAGGGAAATGCGGGACGGCACGTTGAGCTTTGAGAAGCGCAACAGCCTGCTGGCGCGGATGACCGACGACGTTGCCGAGATCGTCCTAGAGGACAACCGCCTGCAGTCGCTCGCCCTCTCGGTCGGAGAGGCCGGCGGCGCCAACGCTTTGCCGGCACATGTTCGTACGATCGAGCTGTTGGAAGCGGCTGGCCGGCTCGACCGCAAGGTTGAGGGCCTTGCGTCGAGCGAGGCGCTGCTGCGGCGGGTCCAGGAGAACCGCGGGCTGACGCGTCCGGAGCTCGCCGTCGTGCTCTCGCTCTCGAAGCTGATGCTTCAGGACGCCGCCGAAGAGCTGCGGCTGTCGAACGATCCGTTGATGGAGCCGGAGCTGTTCGAGGCCTTCCCGAAGCCAATGCGCAAAGCGCACGCGGAGTCGATCAAGGCCCATCCGCTCCGCAATGAGATCATCGCGACCAAAATCGCGAACCGCCTCGTCAACCGCCTCGGTCCGGGCGTCGCCCTGGACATGACAGAGGAAGAAGGCGCGTCCCTTCAGCAGGTCGTTGCTGCATTCCTCGTCACCGAGCGGCTGCTGGACCTTGAGAAGCTTTGGAAGCAGATCGAGGAAGCGGCATTGCCGGAGACGGTCCGGATCGAGCTCTTCTCGATCGCCGCGTCCAGCGTTCGTTCGCACCTCTCGGATGTGCTCCGCGCCGCCGGCGGTGAGACCAAATTGTCGAAGCTCATCGACATGTTCGAACCCGGTGTGCGGAAGATTTCGTCGGCCGCGACGAAGCTGATCCGCGCCGAAGTCCGCAACGAAGCTGCCGGCCGGCGCGACCGGCTGCTCGCCCTCGGCGCCAGTGAAGAGATCGTGCGCGGCCTGGTTCGCCTGTATGAGCTCGATGGGGTGTTCGGGATTGCGGCGCTGGCCGCTCGCCAGAAGCTCGACGAGCTGGCGCTGACGAAAGCCTATACGCGTCTCGGCGAAGCGCTCGGGCTGGACTGGGCGCAGCAGCAGGTCGCCCGTTTCCTGCCGTCCGACCAATGGGAGCGGCTGCTGGTCGCCGGCCTGGCCCGCGATTTCGAGCAGCTGCGCATCGAGTTCCTGGTGCGCTGCCGGGGCGATGACCTCGACGACTGTGTCGACGGCTGGATCACGCATCACCAGGCGCGGATCGATCAGTTTCTCGAACTGGTTGCGCGCGCTCGCGCTCAAGGCCACGTCAGCGCGGCGATGCTCGCCCAGATTGCCGGACAGGCACGCATCCTCCTCGGCCGCTAATGCGCTTCGCCATCCTGGTTCCGGCACCGGATTATCCGGAGCCTTGGGCCTGGGCCTATGATGTCGAGGCAGCCGCGCTGGAAGCGGCCGGCGCCTCTGTGGAGCCGGTGCCGTGGACTGAAGCGGCGGACCTCTCCGGCTTCGACCTCGTCCTGCCGCTCGTCGCCTGGGGCTACCACCTCGACTATTCGCGGTGGCTCCGCTTCGTTGAGGCGGCCGAACAGCGATGTTTGCCGTTGCTCAACCCGGCGCCGCTGCTGCGCTGGAACGGCGACAAGGTCTATCTAGCGGAGCTTGGGGACAAGGGCGTGCCGACGGTGCCGACCCTGGCGGTCGAAAGCTGCTGTGACGCGGATCTCGAGGAGGCGCGGCGCCGCTTCGGATCCGCGTCGCTGGTGATAAAGCCGCCGATCTCCGCAAGCGCCACGGGCACCTACCTCCTTAGCCCGCACAACGACCTTCCCGCCGATAGCCGCGGCAAGCCGATGATCATCCAGCCGTTGATCGAGGAGATCGCCCAAACAGGCGAGTTTTCCCTCATGCTGTTCGACGGTGAGTTCAGCCATGCGGTGGTCAAGCGGCCGAAGTCCGGCGACTTCCGGGTGCAGCCGCACCTCGGCGGCGTGACCTTACCGTCACCACCACCGCCGGGTGGCGTTGAGCTGGCGCAAAAAGCGCTCGCCTGCGCGCCTGCGAAGGCGACTTATGCGCGCGTCGATATGGTGCCGGATGGTCAAGGCGGGCTGATGATCATGGAGCTGGAGCTGATCGAGCCGGCGCTGTTCCTCGATCACGCGCCGGACCGCGGCGCCGCCTTCGTCCAATCGATCATGAGCGCTGCTCGAAAAGCCACTGCCTGATCGCCGACGTCAGGTTCGGCGGCTCAGCGGCCTCAATCCGCGCCGCGTCGATCTCCGCAACCAAAGCATTCAGGGGGATGCCGCGCTCCTTCGCGGCAGCATCGAGCGCACGCCAGAAAACCGGCTCGAGGCTGATCGACGTCTGGTGCCCGGAAATGAGCACGGATCGCTTTCGTGGCGGGGCGTAGTCCGGCACAGTGCCGACCACGGGCATCAATACATGTGCTGGCCGCCGTTGATGGACAGCGTCGATCCGGTGACGAAACCGGCATTTTCGTCGACGAGGAACGCGACGCCGCGGGCGATTTCCTCCGCCTTGCCGAGCCGGCCGACGGGGATTCGCGCGACGATCTTGCCGAGCACTTCCTCCGGAACTGCGGCGACCATGTCCGTATCGATGTAGCCGGGGGCGATTGCGTTCACGGTCACGTTGAAGCGCGCGCCTTCCTGCGCGAGCGCCTTTGTGAAGCCGTGGATGCCGGACTTGGCCGCGGCATAGTTGACCTGCCCATATTGGCCCGCCTGGCCGTTGATCGAGCCGATATTGACCACGCGCCCGTAGCCGCGGCTGCTCATGCCTTCGAACACCGCCTTGGCCATATTGAAGCAGCCGCCAAGGTTGGTGTCGATCACCTCCTGCCACTTCTGGTGGTCCATCCGCTTCATCGTCGTGTCGCGAGTGATGCCGGCGTTGTTGACCAGCACGTCGACCGGGCCGAGTTCTTCCTCGACCTTGCGGACGCCTTCCTGGCAGGCGTCGTAATCGGCGACGTCCCATTTGAACACCTTGATGCCAGTGCGCTCGGTGAAGGCGCGTGCGCGTTCGTCATTCCCGGCGTAGTTTGCGGCGACCTGCATGCCCATGTCGCGAAGCGCGATGCTGATCGCTTCGCCGATCCCGCGCGTGCCCCCGGTGACGATCGCAACCCGTGCCATGCTGATCTCCCTGTTGTTTTGCCGACGCTTATTGTGCGTCGGTCCACCCGGCAAGTTCGCGGCGGACGAGGCGGGCCAGCATGTCCATGCCTTCCGATGAATCGTTCAGGCAGTCGAGCAGCGCGAACTTCTCGCCTCCGGCATGTTCGAAGGTCTCTCGCCCGCGAATGCCGAGCTCTTCCAGGGTTTCGATGCAATCGGCGGAAAAGCCGGGCGCGGCGATGGCGATGCGCTTCACGCCTTGGCTCGGATAGGCTTGAAGCGTGGCATCCGTCGCTGGCTTCAGCCACTCGGCACGGCCGAATTTCGATTGGAACGCGACGTCGACATCGCGGCCCATTGCTTCGGACAGCAGGCGCGCGGTCTTTCGGCAATGGCAGTGATAGGGGTCGCCAAGATCGAGCGTCCGCTGCGGCATCCCATGAAAGCTGAGCAGCAAGCGCTCCGGCTCGAAATCCAGCGCCGCAAGCTGGCGCGACAGGTTGGCCTTAAGCGCCTCAATGTAGAGCGGGTCATCGTAATATGGCGGCAAGGTCCGGATCGCCGGCTGCCACCGCATGCGGGCCAGGGCGGCGAACACGGCGTCGTTGGCCGTAGCAGTCGTTGCTGCGCAATATTGCGGATAGAGCGGGGCCGTCAGGATCCGGGTACAGCCCTCGCCGACCATCTTCTCGATCGCCTCGGCGATACCAGGATGGCCGTAGCGCATCGCATAATGGACGCTGACGTCCGGCATGCGTGCACGCAGCGCTTCGGCCTGGCGATGCGTGATCACGCGTAGCGGCGATCCTTCGTTGGTCCAGATCTGGTTGTACGCCTCGGCTGACTTGCGCGGCCGCGTCCGCAGGATGATGCCGTGAAGGATCGGCTTCCACGCGATCTTCGGAATTTCGATGACCCGCGCATCGCTGAGGAATTCGGCCAAGTAGCGGCGCACGGCACGCGCTTCGGGAGCGTCGGGCGTGCCCAAGTTGATCAGCAGCACGCCGACTTTGGGCCCGGGCACTTCCGGATGGTCTGATGGCGGCTTCACGAGACCGCCATAGGATCGAACGGCAGCGAGCGCATCCGCTTGCCGGTGCCGGCGTAGATCGCATTGGCGACGGCGGGCGCGAGCACCGTCGTGCCGAGGCCTGCGACTCCGCCCGGCGCTTCGCTGCTGGAGATGATTTCGACCATGACGCGCGGTGCGTCGGCGAGGCGCAGCAGGGCAATACCGCCGTATGGCCGTGCGCGCGGCATCCCGGCCACCCACTCCGGCGAAGGCACGTTCGCCTGGCCGAGCGCCCACACAAGGCCCGCTTCGATCTGCTGCTTGACGAGGCCCCTGTTGACGACGCGCCCGCAATCGACGGTGGCCGCGAGCCAATCCACCTTCACCCGCTGGTCTGGCCCGACGCTTGCACTCGCGACAAGACCGATGTGCGATCCGAAAGCGGAGCAGCCGGCAATGCCCATCGTACTTCCCGCGCCTCCGCCATCCCATCGCGCGAGCCGCGCAGCACCCTGCAGGCAGCGTGCGAGCCGGCCGTTGGTGCCGAGCATCGACATGCGGAACGCCAGCGGCTCCATCCCCGCAGCATGCGCCAGTTCGTCGATGAAGCTTTCGCTAAAGAAGGTGAACTCGCGTTCCGGCGAGCCGCGCATGTAGCCGGCAGTGAACGGGAGCTTCGCGCGCACAGCTTCAATCTTCGCGTGCGGGATGGCGTAAGGCGGCTCGCCCCCGGTCAAGCTGAGGGCCTCGTGCGCGCTCTCGTTTCTTAAGCGCGCCAAGGCCGAGCTTAGCCCGTCGGCTGTAGCCACCCGCATGCTCCAGGCCGCCGTGATTCCGCCCGTGCCGGGTAGCGCTGTCATTCGCGCCATCGCCCCGGGTGAAGGCCTGTCCTGGTTCTGGCTCGCCGACTGCGACAGGGTCACTTGGACGGGGCGCCTGAGCTGTCGTGCCAGCTCGATCGCAATCGGCGCGGCGTCGGCTTCCATCGCTCGCCCCGCCGGCTCGCCCGGCGGCATCGGATAGAACGCGCGGTCG